>NZ_JBIRTJ010000009.1:32720-435379 GCF_044334695.1 Streptomyces sp. NPDC020747
GGCGGCGGCGGGGGGGCCGCGGGGGTGGCGCCCGGGGGGGGGGGGCCCCCCCCCCCCCCCCCCCCCCGCTTCTGTGTGTCGGACAGATTTCGTGCCGCCCGTTCCTTTTGCCAAGGATTAACCCGCACCTCTTGACGGCCCCTTGGCGGCGTTCTCACTATGTTCCTCATCGCGCAACCCATAGTGCATTGCGCAACAGCAGAGGAGCTTGGTCGTGCCACACGAGGTCCGTGCCGTAGTCGCTGTGAAGAAGGGCGCACCCGTCGAGGTGCAGACGATCGTCGTTCCCGACCCGGGTCCGGGCGAGGTGCTCGTCGCCGTGCAGGCCTGCGGGGTCTGCCACACGGATCTGCACTATCGGGAGGGCGCGATCAACGACGACTTCCCGTTCCTGCTGGGCCATGAGGCGGCCGGCACGATCGAGGCGATCGGCGAAGGCGTGACCGACCTCAAGACCGGCGACTACGTGGTCCTGGCCTGGCGCGCCCCGTGCGGTTCCTGTCGCTCCTGTCGCCGCGGCCGCCCCTGGTACTGCTTCGACTCGCGCAACGCCACCCAGCCGATGACCCTCCTGGACGGCACCCCGCTCAGCAACGCCCTCGGTATCGGCGCCTTCGCCGAGAAGACCCTGGTCGCGGCCGGACAGGCGGTGAAGATCAACCCGGCGGCCCGGCCCGAGGCCGCCGGACTGATCGGCTGCGGTGTGATGGCCGGCTACGGAGCGGCCGTGAACACCGGCAACGTCGGCCGCGGTGACACGGTCGCCGTCATCGGCTGCGGCGGTGTCGGCAACGCGGCCATCGCGGGCGCCTGCCTCAACGGCGCCATGAAGGTCATCGCCGTCGACATCGACGACAAGAAGCTCGACCAGGCGGAGAGGTTCGGCGCCACCCACACGGTCAACTCGCGTGGCACCGACCCGGTCGAGGCCGTCCGCGCACTCACCGACGGACACGGCGTCGACATCGCCATCGACGCGGTGGGCCGCCCGGAGACCTTCAAACAGGCCTTCTACATGCGCGACCACGCGGGTCTGCTCGTCCAGGTCGGCGTCCCGTCACCGGACATGAAGGTCGAGCTCCCGCTGATCGACGTGTTCTCCCGGGGCGGCGCGATCAAGTCCTCCTGGTACGGCGACTGCCTGCCCAGCCGAGACTTCCCGTTCCTCATCGACCAGTACCTGTACGGCCTGCTGGACCTCAACGCCTTCGTCACGGAGACCATCGCGCTCGACCAGGTCGAGGAGGCCTTCGCCAAGATGCACCGCGGCGAGGTGCTGCGCTCGGTGGTGGTCCTGTGAGCGCCCGGGGGACCGTACGCATCGAGCGCGTCGTCACCTCCGGCACCTTCAGCCTCGACGGCGACACCTTCGACGTCGACAACAACGTCTGGCTGATCGGCGACGACGAGGAGGTACTGATCATCGACGCCGCCCTCCCCCAAGACTCCGACAAGCTCCGTCCCGGGGGGACCCCCATCGCCCGTACGATCCACCGGGCCGTGGCGGGCCGCCAGGCGGTCGCCGTCGTGTGCACCCACGCGCACGACGACCACGTCGACGCGGCGGCAGAACTGGCCGGGCTGACCGGTGCGCCGGTGCTCCTGCACCCCGCCGACCAAGAGCTGTGGGCCGCCACGCACCCCGACCGCAAGCCGGACGGCGAGCTCTCCGACGGACAGCGGATCGGCGTCGCCGGGATCGAACTCCAGGTGCTCCACAACCCCGGCCACACCTGGGGCAGCTGCTCCCTGTACGCCACGTTCCTCGACGCGGTCTTCACCGGGGACACCCTCTTCCGCGGCGGTCCCGGCGCCACCGGCCGCTCCTACTCCGACCGGCCGACCATCGAGGCCTCCATCCGCGACCGGCTGCTCACGCTGCCCGGCGACACGGACGTCCACACCGGACACGGCGAGGACACCACGATCGCCGCCGAACGCCCCAACGTGCCCACTCCATAGGCGCGTTCAACTCTCCGCTCCGCAGGCGCGTTCACCTCTCCGCCCCAATCGCGCGTTCATCCCCGCCACGACAACCCCCACCACGACAAGGAGGGGCATGTCCAGCACGCCCGAAACGAACCCCCGCGTGGTCATCGTGGGCGCCGGCATCGTCGGCTGTTCCCTCGCCGACGAGCTCACCGCCCGCGGCTGGACCGACGTCACCGTCCTCGAACAGGGACCGCTGCCCGCTCCCGGCGGCTCCACCTCGCACGCACCCGGCCTGGTCTTCCAGACGAACCCGTCGAAGACCCTCACCGAGTTCGCCCGGTACACGGTCGAGAAGTTCAACTCCCTCGAAGTGGACGGGGTCTCCTGCTTCAACCCGGTCGGCGGCCTGGAGCTCGCGACGACTCCCGAGCGACTCGCCGAGCTGCACCGCCGGGCCGGCTACGCCGCTTCCTGGGGCATCCGCGGCGAGATCGTGAGCGCGGCCCGGTGCAAGGAGCTCTGGCCCCTCATCGACGAGTCGGCCGTCCTCGGCGGCTTCCACACGCCCGACGACGGGCTGGCCCGCGCGCTGCTCGCCTCCCGCGCCCAGCTGGAGCGGGCCGAGAGCCGAGGCGCCCGTTTCCTGGACCGGCACACGGTCACCGGCATCGAGCAGGACGCCGGCAAGGTCACCGCGGTCGTCACCGACCGGGGCACCTTCCCCGCCGACCACGTGGTCTCGGCGGCCGGTTTCTGGGGCCCGGTCATCGGCCGCATGGCCGGTATCGACGTACCCCTGCAGCCGCTCGCCCACCAGTACGCGCGGACCAGGCCCCTCCCCGAACTGGCCGGGGCCACCGAAGAGGCCTCGAAGCCCATCCTCCGCTTCCAGGACCGCGACCTCTACTTCCGCGAGCACGCCGACCGCATCGGCATCGGCAGCTACGCGCACAAGCCGCTCCCCGTCGACCCGTTCGCGATCCTCGACTACGACGAGGCGCGCGCGAACGACATGGAGATGCCGTCCTCGTTCCCCTTCACCGAGGAGGACTGGGCGCCGAGCTGGGACGACTGCCGCCAACTGCTGCCGGCCCTGCGGGAGACGGAGATCGAGGAGGGCTTCAACGGCGTCTTCTCCTTCACGCCCGACGGCATGCCCGTCCTCGGCGAGTCCCGTGCGCTGCGCGGCTTCTGGCTGGCGGAGGCCGTGTGGGTCACCCACTCGGCCGGAGTCGCCAAGGCGGTGGCCGAGTGGATGGTCGACGGCCGCCCGGAGACCGACGCCCACGAGTGCGACCTCACCCGTTTCGAGGACGCCCAGCGCTCCCCCTCGTACGTCAGGGACCGGGGCTCGCGGCAGTTCGTCGAGGTGTACGACGTGCTGCACCCGCTCCAGCCCATGGAACAGCCGCGTCCGCTGCGGGTCAGCCCCTTCTACGCCCGCCAGCAGGAGCTGGGCGCGTACTTCCTGGAGGGCGGTGGCTGGGAGCGCCCGCACTGGTACGAGGCGAACGCACCCCTCGTCGCCCCGCTGGTCGACGCCTTCGGCCCGCTTCCCGAGCGCGATGCCTGGTCGGCGCGCTACTGGTCGCCGATCGCGGCGGCCGAGGCGAGGGCGACCCGTGAGAAGGTCGCCCTCTACGACATGACCCCCCTGCGCCGCCTTGAGGTCACCGGCCCCGGAGCCCTCGACTTCCTGCACGGCATGACCAGCAACAACCTCCGCAAGAAGCCCGGCGCGGTCACGTACACCCTGCTCCTGGACGAGACGGGCGGCATACGGTCCGACCTCACCGTCGCGCGGCTCGGCCCCGACCGCTTCCAGGTGGGTGCCAACTCCCCGGCGGACCTCGACTGGTTGACCAGGCACGCCCCGGAGGGCGTGCACGTCCGGGACATCACTTCCGGAACCTGCTGCATCGGCGTCTGGGGGCCGCTCGCCCGCGACCTCGTGCAGCCGCTGACCCGCGACGACTTCTCGCACGAGGGCTTCGGCTACTTCCGCGCGAAGGAGACGTATCTCGGGCATGTCCCGGTCACCGCCATGCGCCTGAGCTATGTCGGCGAGCTGGGCTGGGAGCTCTACACCTCCGCCGACCTGGGGCTCCGCCTCTGGGACACGCTCTGGGAGGCGGGCCGGGAGCACGGCGTGATCGCCGCCGGGCGCTCCGCCTTCAACAGCCTGCGCCTGGAGAAGGGCTACCGCGCGTGGGGCGTCGACATGACCGACGAGCACGACCCGTACGAGGCGGGGGTCGGCTTCGCCGTCCGCCTGGACAAGGGGGACTTCACGGGGATGGGGGCGCTGGAGGCCCGGGGTGAGCCCCGGCGCCGGCTCACGCCGCTGCTCCTCGACGACCCGGCGTCCGTCGTCCTCGGCAAGGAGCCGGTGTACGTGGACGGCTCCCCCGCGGGTTACGTCACCAGCGCGTCGTACGGGTACACGCTGGGCCGGTGCGTCGCCTACGCCTGGCTGCCCGTGCTCCCCACCGGGGCGAGCGTGCACGTGGAGTACTTCGGCGAGAAGGTGCCGGCCACCGTCGCCGACGAACCGCTCTTCGATCCGAAGATGACCCGAATACGGCGTTGATCACGAGCTCTGGAGGTCCCCTGTGTCCCCTACCTATGACGTGATCGTCATCGGTCTCGGCGGTATGGGCAGCGCCGCCGCCCACCATCTGTCCTCGCGCGGCGTGCGGGTGCTCGGGCTGGAGAAGTTCGGGCCGGTGCACAACCGCGGTTCCAGTCACGGTGGTTCGCGGATCACCCGGCAGTCCTACTTCGAGGACCCGGCGTACGTACCGCTGCTGCTGCGCGCGTACGAGTTGTACGAGGACGTGGAGCGGGCCACCGGCCGGGACATCGCGACGCTGTGCGGCGGTGTGATGGTCGGGCCCCCCGACTCACTGACCGTCTCGGGTTCGCTGCGCTCGGCCGAGCAGTGGGACCTGCCCCACGAGATGCTGGACGCGGCCGAGATCCGCCGCCGCTTCCCGACGCTCAGCCCGAAGGACGACGAGGTCGCGCTCTACGAGAAGAAGGCCGGCCTGGTCCGCCCCGAGAACATGGTCGCGGCCCATCTCCAGCTCGCCACCCGGCAGGGCGCCGACCTGCACTTCGACGAGCCGATGACCCGCTGGGAGCCGTACCGGGACGGAGTACGCGTCCACACGGCCGAGAACACGTACACCGCCAGCCAGTTGGTGATCTGCCCGGGTGCCTGGGCGCCCCAGCTGCTCACCGACCTCGGGGTGCCGTTCAGCATCGAGCGGCAGGTCATGTACTGGTTCCAGCCGAGGGGCGGGGTCCGGCCGTTCCTGCCCGAGAACCATCCGATCTACATCTGGGAGGACGCGGACGACGTCCAGGTCTACGGCTTCCCGTCCATCGACGGGCCGGAGCTGGGCGCCAAGGTCGCCTTCTTCCGCAAGGGCGTCGAGTGCACCCCGGAGAACATCGACCGCACGGTCCACGAGGACGAGATCGGGGCGATGGCGGACCACATGTCCCGCTGCGTCCCGGATCTGCCCGGCACCTTCCTGAAGGCCGCCACCTGCATGTACTCCAACACCCCGGACGAGCACTTCGTCCTCGCCCGGCATCCCGCGCATCCGGAGTCCGTGACGGTGGCCTGCGGGTTCTCCGGGCACGGCTTCAAGTTCGTGCCGGTCGTCGGCGAGATCCTCGCCGATCTGGCCCTCACGGGCACCACCGCTCACCCGATCGGCCTGTTCGACCCCCACCGCCTCGCCGCCGCGCCCGCCTGAGGAGCACGCACGTGACGACGACCCCCGTCTCCCCCGCCCCCGTCTCCACCCCCGGTCAGCCGGCGTCCAGCCTGATCGCCACCCTTCCCGGGCACTACTACACCGATCCGGAGATCTTCCGGGAGGAGCAGGAACGGCTCTTCGAGTCGATGTGGTTCTGCGCGATCCGCGGCGCGGACCTGGCCAAACCGGGCGCCTTCCGTACGGTCCAAGTGGGCCGAGAGAGCGTCCTGATCACCCGGTCCCGCACCGGTGAGCTGCGCGCCTTCCTGAACGTCTGCCGCCACCGCGGGGCCCGGCTCTGTCTGGAGGAGGCCGGTGAGGTCCGGCGCAATCTCCAGTGCCCGTACCACGCGTGGACGTACGACCTCGACGGCAGGCTGATCGCGGCGCCGAACCTGGTGAAGATGCCGGACGTCGACCGAACGGAGTACGGCCTGGTCAAGGTCGCGCTGCGGGAGTGGCTCGGGTACGCCTGGGTGTGTCTGGCCGACGAGCCGCCGTCCTTCGAGGAGTCGGTGATGGGCGCGGCCGTGGAGCGGCTCGGGAACGTGGCGGCCATCGAGCACTACGGCACGGAGAACCTCGCCCTGGGAAAACGCATCACCTATGACGTGAAGGCGAACTGGAAACTGATCGTCGAGAACTTCATGGAGTGCTACCACTGCGCGACGATCCACCCCGAGCTCACCGACGTGCTCCCGGAGTTCGCCGACGGCTACGCCGCCCAGTACTACGTGGGGCACGGCGCCGAGTTCGGCGAGGAGGTCAAGGGCTTCACCGTCGACGGCAGCGAGGGTTTCGGGAAACTTCCCGCAGTCGCGGAGGATCAGGACCGTCGTTACTATGCGATAACGGTCAAACCCACTGTGTTCATCAATCTCGTCCCCGACCATGTCATCCTGCACCGCATGTTCCCCCTCGCCGAGGACCGGACGATCGTGGAGTGCGACTGGCTCTACGCACCCGAGGTCGTCGAGTCGGGCGCCGATGTGTCGAAGTCCGTGGAACTCTTCCACCGGGTCAACGCCCAGGACTTCGAGGCCTGCGAGCGTACGCAGCCCGCGATGGCGTCCCGCGCCTACCGGAGGGGCGGGGTGCTGGTGCCCACCGAGCACCACATCGGGATTTTCCACGAGTGGCTCATTGGCATGCTGGGAGGCATGGATGGCTGATCTCTATATCGGCGGCACATGGACGAGCGCGCGGGAGAAGGGCACCCGCGAGATCCGCTGTCCGGCCGACGGTTCGCTGGTCGCCGTGGTGGACGAGGCGGGCCCCCAGGACACGGCCGACGCGATCGCGGCCGCTCGCCGCGCCTTCGACGACGGCCCCTGGCCCCGGACGCCCCCGAACGAGCGCGGTGACCTGCTGCTCCGGGTCGCCGACCTGCTCGCCCGCGACAAGGACGTACTCGCCCGCGCGGAGTCCCTCGACACCGGCAAACGCCTGGTGGAGAGCGAGTACGACATCGACGACATCGAGAACTGCTTCCGCTACTTCGGCCGGCTCGTCGCGAGCGAGTCGGGCCGGGTCGTGGAGACGGGCACGGAGGGCGTCGACAGCCGGGTCGTATACGAACCGGTCGGTGTCTGCGCGCTGATCACTCCCTGGAACTATCCGCTGCTCCAGACGGCGTGGAAGGTCGCCCCGGCGCTCGCCGCGGGCAACACCTTCGTCCTCAAGCCGAGCGAGCTGACCCCGCACACCGCGATCCATCTGATGCGCCTCCTGGAGGAGGCCGGGGTGCCCGCCGGTGTGGCGAACCTGGTCCTCGGCGCCGGTCCCGAGGCCGGCGCTCCGCTGGGCGACCATCCGGACGTGGACCTGGTGTCCTTCACCGGCGGTCTGCAGACCGGCCGCAGACTCATGGCCGCGGCGGCCGGGACGGTGAAGAAGGTCGCCCTCGAACTGGGCGGCAAGAACCCGAACATCGTCTTCGCCGACGCCGACTTCGAGACGGCCGTCGACATGGCGTTGACGGCCGTCTTCCTGCATTCCGGGCAGGTCTGCTCGGCCGGGTCGCGGCTGCTGGTCGAGGACTCGCTGCACGACCGGTTCGTCGACGAGGTCGTCCGCAGGGCCCGGCTGATCAGGCTGGGCGGGCCGTTCGACGAGCAGGCGCAGACCGGTCCGCTGATCTCGGCGGCCCACCGGGAGAAGGTCGAGGCGTACGTCGCCAAGGGCCTGGCGGAGGGCGCGGTCCTGCGCTGCGGCGGGGAGCGGCCGGCCGATCCTCCGCACTCGGACGGCTTCTACTACCCGCCGACCGTGCTCGACGAGTGCTCCAGCCCGATGTCGGTCGTCCAGGAGGAGTCCTTCGGGCCCGTGCTGACCGTGGAGCGGTTCACGGACGAGGCGGAGGCGGTGCGGCTGGCCAACGACACGATCTACGGTCTGGCCGGCGGGATCTTCACCTCCGACGAGGCGAAGGCCCAGCGGGTCGCGTCCGCGCTGCGGATCGGCACCATCTGGATCAACGACTTCCACCCGTACGTCCCACAGGCCGAGTGGGGCGGTTACAAGCAGTCCGGGTTCGGGCGGGAGCTCGGTCCTGCCGGTCTCGCCGAGTACCGCGAGACCAAACACATCTGGCGCACGACCAACCCCAGTCCACAGGGCTGGTTCTCCTGATCCAGGTCCCCATCCATGTCCCCAGGACCGGTTCTACGCATTCATCGTAAGAAACCGGCACTCCTCATGGTCAGAACCAGTCGCAGGCATCGTAAGATCCAGCCTTCTTCACCCCGAGATCCAGCACCCGCGCACCAACGATCCCGCACGAGCCGCACTCCCCTCCCGCCCGGGAGAACTCCCCCTTCCCAGGAGGCGCCTCATGACCACCACCGCTCAACCACCTGAGAAACAAAGTAACGACGACTCGGAACTCAACGAGTTCGGCTACAAGCCCGAGCTGAAGCGCACGCTCGGCAACTTCCACACCTTCGCCGCCGGCATCAGCTACATCTCCATCCTCACCGGCACCTTCCAGCTCTTCTACTTCGGTTACGGCAGCGGCGGGCCCGCCTACTGGTGGTCCTGGCCCATGGTCTTCGTCGGCCAGTTCATGGTCGCGCTCTGCTTCGCCGAACTCGCCGCCCGCTATCCGGTGGCGGGCTCCGTCTACAACTGGTCCAAGAAGGTGGGCAACCCGCACATAGGCTGGCTGGCCGGCTGGACGATGCTGATCGCCTCGATCGTGTCGATCGCGGCCGTGGCCCTCGCGTATCAGTTGACGCTTCCTCAGATCTCTTCCACGTTCCAGTTCGTGGGCGACGGCACCGGCAAGTACGACGTCGCCACCAACGCCGTGCTGCTGGCCTCCGTACTCATCATCTTCACCACCCTCGTGAACGCCCTCGGCGTGAAGCTGATGGCCCGGATCAACACGGCGGGCGTCTTCATCGAGCTGATCGCCACCGTCGTACTGATCGTGCTGTTCGCCGTGCACATCACCCGCGGACCGGGGGTCGTGCTGGAGACGAACGGCACGGGAGCGGGCCAGCCCGGCGGCTACCTCGGCGCTTTCCTGATCGCCTCGCTGGCGTCCGCGTACGTGATGTACGGCTTCGACACGGCCGCCTCGCTCGGCGAGGAGTCCCTCGACCCGTCGCGCAACGCGCCGCGCGCCATCATCCGCGCCATCGTCGCCTCGTTCGTCCTCGGCGGGCTCATCCTGCTGCTGGCGCTGATGAGCGTGTCCAGCCTGAAGGGCGACAAGCTGTCCACGGACGGCCTGCAGTACGTCGTCCTCAACGTGCTCGGCGAGGACGCGGGCAAGGCCATGCTGTGGTGCGTGTTCATCGCGGTCACGGTGTGCGCCCTGGCCGTCCACACGGCGGCGATCCGGCTGGCCTTCGCGATGTCCCGCGACAACAACCTGCCCGCCTCCGCCAAGCTGGCCAAGGTCCATCCGCGCTTCCAGACCCCGATCCTGCCCGCGGTGATCATCGGCATCCTGGCGCTGGCGATCCTGGTGGTCAACATCCGCCAGCCGCAGATCTTCACGGTCGTCACGAGTATCGGCATCATCCTGATCTACCTCGCGTATCTGCTGGTCACCGGGCCCATGCTGGTGGCCAGGCTGCGCGGCAAGTGGCAGCCCGCGGGCGACGGCAAGTTCTCGCTCGGCCGCTGGGGACTGCCCGTCAACATCGTCGCCGTGGTGTGGGGCACGGCCATGATGATCAACCTGATCTGGCCGCGCGCCGCCGTCTACAACGCGGCAGCCCCGTACCACTGGTATCTGCGCTGGGGTGCCGTCCTGTTCGTCGGCATCGTGATGGGCGGCGGTTTCGCCTACTACTGGTTCGTGCAGCGGCACCGCACCGGAGTCCTCGCCGAGCACCAGTACAAGTCCCCCGACACACCTCTCCCGCCCTCGTCTCCCGCGGCCACCCCGACGGCCGACTGAGCGCCCGATCCGAAGGCAGTACGTCGCAAGGACTCAAGGAGGTCAACTCCCCATGAACGAAGACGAGTTCGACTACGTCGTGGTCGGCGGAGGCACCGCGGGCAACGTGGTCGCGGCCCGCCTCTCCGAAGACCCGTCCGTCACGGTGTGCGTCCTGGAGGCGGGGCCCAGCGACGTCGGCGACGACGACGTCATGAAGCTGGAACGCTGGATGGGACTCCTTGAGTCCGGCTACGACTGGGACTACCCGGTCGAGCCACAGGCCAGCGGCAACAGCTTCATGCGCCACGCCCGCGCCCGCGTGCTCGGCGGCTGTTCCTCGCACAACTCCTGTATCGCCTTCTGGGCACCGGCCGAGGACCTGGACGGCTGGGCGGCCGCGGGCTGTACGGGCTGGAGCGCGGCCGAGCTCTTCCCGCTCTACCGGCGGCTGGAGAACAACGACGCTCCCGGCGAGCACCACGGCCGCTCCGGCCCGGTGAAGCTGCGCCAGCTGAAGAACGACGACCCCTGCGGCACCGCACTGTTGGAGGCCTGCGCCCAGGCGGGCATCCCGACCACCCCGTTCAACACCGGCAAGACCGTCGTGCGCGGGGCCAACTGGTTCCAGATCAACTCCGACGAGAACAACATCCGCCAGTCCTCGTCGGTCGCGTATCTGCACCCGATCCTCGGCAGGCGTCCGAACCTGGCCGTACGGACCGGGGTGCGGGCCAAGAAGCTCGTGCTCGACGGGCGGCGCTGCGTGGGCGCCGAGTACCTGGACCCGGACCTGATCCACACCCGGACGGTACGGGCCAGGCGCGAGGTGATCGTGTCGTGCGGCTCGATCGACAGCGCGAAGCTGCTGATGCTGTCGGGCATCGGCCCCGCCGAGCATCTGCGCGAGGTGGGTGTCGACGTGGTGGTGGACTCGGCCGGCGTGGGCGAGAACCTTCAGGACCACCCCGAGGGCGTCATCATGTGGGACGCCAAGCAGCCCATGACGACCACCTCCAGCCAGTGGTGGGAGGCGGGCATCTTCTACGACACCGAACCGGGCCTGGACCGCCCGGACTTGATGTTCCACTACGGCTCGGTCCCGTTCGACATGAACACGGCCCGGTGGGGCTATCCGACCTCCGAGAACGCGTTCTGTCTCACGCCGAACGTGACGAGCGCGAAGTCGCGCGGCACGGTGCGGCTGCGGACGCGCGACTTCCGGGATAAGCCCAAGGTCGATCCGCGGTACTTCACGCACGAGCACGACGCGCGCGTGATGACGTTCGGGCTGAAGCTGGCCCGGCGTATCGCGGAGCAGCCCGCGCTGAGCGGGTGGGCGGGGGCCGAGCTGGCCCCCGGGCCGGATGTCCGCACGGACGACGAGCTGCTCGACTACATCCACAAGACGCACAACACGGTCTATCACCCGTCCTGCACGGTGAAGATGGGCGCGGACGACGACGCCTCGGCGCCGCTCGACGCCCGGCTGCGGGTCAAGGGGATCGAGGGGCTGCGGGTCGCGGACGGGTCCGTGATGCCGGATCTTGTGGCCGTCAATCCGTGCATCACGACGATGATGATCGGCGAGAAGTGCGCTGATCTTTTGAAGGAGGACGCCCTGTAGGGGGTTGCGGGGAGCTGCGGGGCCATTGTGGCTGGTCGCGCCCACGCGGCGGAGCCGCAAATGTCACAGCCCCGCGCCCCTTAAGGGGCGCTGTTTGCCGGCCTCTTATACATGCGGGTCGCCGTGATCTCGGTGTGAACGGCCTCCCCGGCGGGAGCCTCCCGCGGCAGGCCCGGCCGAAGGTGTTCCTCCACGCTGATGTACTTCAGCCCGGCGCGGAGGTCCGCGTCGTTGCGCAGACGGATGACCAGGGGGAACTCGGCGAGCGCGGTCGTGTCGAACAGGCCCGTGGTGTAGAGGAGTTGGACACCGAGGGCGTCCGACACGGCCCGCTGGAGCTCCAGCAGATACGTCGCGTTGGCGCGGCCGATGGGGTTGTCGAGGAACAGCGTGCCGGCGTGGCGGTGCTTGTCGCTGCGGCCCCGGTCGTTGGAGCGCAGGGCCGCCATCGTGCAGTACAGCGCGATCGCGGCGGTGAGCAGCTGGCCGCCGGAGAACACGTCGCCCATCTGCCCGACCGGTACGCGCTCGGCGCGCAGTACGGCGTCGGGCTTGAGGATCTCGACGGCGACGCCCTTGGGCCGGAGTGCCGCGCCGACGCCTCTGAGCAGCAGGGACATTCCGTCGCGGCGCATGTCGGAGTTCTTCTTGACGGCCGCGCGGGTCGCCTCGTCGACGACCTCGCCGAGCCGCTCCGCGAGTGTCGCCTGGTCGGGCTCCTCGAACCGGATGCGCAGGAACTCCTGCCCCGACCACTCCCCGAGGCCTTCGGGGAGACGGGACAGCCGCTGGGCCGACCTGAGCGTGGCGAGCCCTGACTCCACGAGCCCTCGCAGCCGGTCGACGATCGAGTCGCGGTTGCGCTCCAGCTGCTCCAACTCGTCGGTCAGGACACGGAGTCGGGGCGCGAAGGCGTCCGCCCACTTCTGGGCGTGCTCGGGCAGGGAGGACGCCGGCAGCTCACGGATCTGCTGGCGGGCGGGCGTGCGCACCTGCTCGTAGCGCGTCGAGTTGGCATGCCTGACCAGTACGTCGCTCGCCTCGCGCACCGAGGTCTCCGCGGCGGAGAGGTCGGCGGCGCAGCCGCGCAGTGAACGGCGGGACTCGGCGGCGGAGTGCCGGGCCTCTTCGAGGGTGCCCGGGTAGGGCTCGGGCTCCTCATGCTCCTCGTCCACGTGCTCCCTGAGGAGGTCCCGGAGCAGGGCGGCCGTCTCGTCGAAACCGCCCGCCGCGTCCTCGGCGGCGCGGTGGGCGTCGAGCAGTTCGGTGTGGGACGCGCGCGCCTGGCTCAACGCCTCGGTGCGGGAGGCCAGTTCGCCGGTGGCGGTGCGCAGCAGGCTCTGTGCGTGCTCGGCGTCGCGCGGGACCAGGTCCTCGGGCAGTTCGGTGTGCGCCTCGCCGTCCTCGGGCGCGTGCCGCTCGGCCTCGCCCCGCAGCCGTCCGAGGTGCTCACTGGCGGTCGACATACGCGTTTCCAGCAGCTGGACCAGTTCCTCGGCGCGGGCCGCGGCGGCCTGCCGGGAGGGCCCGTCCGAGCCGTCGGTGGACTCCAGGAGCTGAGCGGCGCGCGTACGCACCTTGTTGCTCAGCCGCTCCAGCTCCGCGAGCGCCGCGCTCTCGTCGCTCTCCGCACGGGACTGCTCGGCCCGCAGGTCGGCGCCGACGCCGACCTGCTCGTAGAGCTGGGAGGCGGCGCGGTAGGCCTCGCGGAGGGCGGGCAGCGACGACTTCGCGGCGGCCGGGTCGGCCTCCGGTACGTCGTCGGGGGCGCCCGCGATCTCCGCGCGCTCGCCACGCAGGGCACGGGCCGTGCGACGGGCGTCGTCGGCGGCGCGCTGGGCGCCGCGCCGGTCCTCGTCGGCGGCGCGGGCGCGCTCCAGGCAGGACTGGGCGCGGGCCTCCGACTCGGTGGCGTCGTCGGCGAGTTCGCGCAGCTTGACCTGCCAGCCGGCGCGCTCGCGCAGTCGGAAGGCGAGTCCGGCGAGGGCGTCGGCGGCTCGCCGGGCCCGCTGCGCGGCCTCCTGCCGCTCGTCCCGTACGAGCGCCGCCTCGGCCGCCGACTCGTCGGCCTCGGCGCGGACCGTACGCGCCTCGGACAGCTCGGCCTCGGACTCCTCGGCGAACGCGCGTGCGTCGTGGGCCGCCGTGGCAAGCTCGGCGAGCCGCCCCGCCGGACAGCCGGTCCGCCAGGAGGCGAGCCGTGCGGCCAGCTCCCGGTCCTTGGCGAGCCGGGCCGCCAGCTCCCGGATCTCCTCGTCCCGTTCGGCCGCGCGCGTACGCAGCGTCTGCCGCTCCTCGTCGGCGGCGTGCTCGTCGTGCATGGCCGGGTTCGGCGGTACGAGGAAGACGTCCCCGTCGCCCGCGTCGGGGGCCGGGGTCGGGGCGAGCAGCGCGGCGGCCGTGCCGACGGCGACGGCGGAGCGCGGGAGCAGCGCGGCGTCGGCGAGGGCTTCGCGGGCCCTCGCGTGGGTGTCCGGGTCCGTGATGATCACGCCGTCGACCAGCTCGGGCCGCGCGGCGAGCACGCGCGCGTGGTCGACGGGGTCGACGGCCTGCGCGAGATAGCGCCAGCCGGGTAGCGCGGGGATGCCGTGCTCGCCCAGGTACTCCACGGTGGCCAGCACGTCGGGTCCTGGCGGCAGCAGTCCGCCGTCACCGAGCGCGCCGAGGATCCGCGCGTCGTCGGCGGCGGCGGTCCGCAGCTCGAAGAGCTGCCGCTCGGCGGAGGCGACCCCGTCGTCGAGGAGCTGTCGGAGTTCGTCGGCGTAGTGGTCCAACTCCTCGGCGGAGAAGGGGATTTCACTGTCGGTCCAGGCGTCCGCGGCCGGGCCGCCGCCGCGCCCCGCGCGAGCGCCCGCCGCGTCGGCGCCGCGTGCGGCCGAGAACTCCCGGCCGGGCGCGCGTCCGCTGCCACCGCCGGGAGCGGCACCCGGGACACGGCCCGACGCGTGCCCCTGCCCGGTCCCGTCCGCTCCTTCGCCGTCGGCCGTGCTCGCGGCGCCCTCGCCGGATGGCACGCCCGCGCCGTGTCGTGGCTGCGGCAATCCGCCGCGACCGGAGGCACCCGAACCACCGGAGGCACCCGGCAGGCTCAGCAGTTCGGCCAGCCGCTCCTCCCCCGCCAGCGCCCGGGCGGTCCCCCGCTCGGCGTCGTAGGCACGCTCGGCGGCTGTCGCGGCGTCGGCCGCGCGGGCCGCCGTGAGCTCGGCGCGGGACTCGGCGGACGCCGCCTCGCGGGAGTGCTCCGTCGTACGGCGGGACGCCTCGCGCGCGGTGTCCCACGCGGCGACGGCGGTCTTCTCCGCGTCACTGGCGGCCAGCGCGGCACGGGCCGGGTCGGCGTCGGGAGCGGTGTCGTCGAGCCACCCGGCGCGCACCGCCTCGGCGGTCTCCTGCTCGACCTCGCTGAGGCGCTGACGCAGATGGCCGATCTCGCTGCGGGCGCGCTGCGCCTCGGTGGCGGCGGACGTCGAGTCCCCGTGGGCGGCCTCGCCGACCTCCTGGAGCGCGGCGGACCGCTCCTCCTCCTCGTTGGCGACCGTCTCGGCCCCCTCGGCCGCGGCGTGCAGGGCCCGTACGAGATCGGCGGCCGCCTTGGCACGCGCGGCGAGCGCGGGCGCGGCGTCCCGCTCGGCCTCGCGGATGGCGACGGCCACACGCGCGGAGCGGTCGGCGGAGGCGCGGTGCCGCAGCACCAGCTCGGCGGCCTGCCACGCGGAGTGCAGCGTGCGCGCGTCGGCGAGTTCCCGCTTCTGCGCCGCCGCGCCCTTCTCGGCCCCGGCGAGAGCCAAGGAGGCGTGCCGGTAGGCGAGTTGGGCCGAGATCAGCGCGCTTCGCTCCCGGGAACTGTCGGCCTCGGTGACGCGGTGGGCGGCGGCGGTGACCTGCTGGGCGAGGTCGCCGGTGCGGCCCCGCTCCTGCCCCGCGCGCGCGGAGAGCCGCCGCGCCAGCGTCCTCGTACGCCGCTCGGCAGCCGCGTGGATGTCCCGTGCGCGCGAACGCGTCCCCGTCGCCTCGACGATCCGTCCGAGCAGGTCCACCGACCCGGCGGTGAACTCCCGCTCGGCGATCAGCTCGGCCCGCCGCCCCAGCTTGTTGCCGAACCCGCCGACCAGGTCGGCGAGCCCGTCGGTGTCCCGGGTGTCGGTGACCGCGCGCAGCAGCAGATCGGTGAAGTCGGAGTCCTTCTTGACGGCGAAGAGACCGGCGGCCTCGCCCTCGTCGGCGTTCATCTCGCGCTGGTAGCGGAAGAGTTCGGGGTCGAGGCCCAGGTCACCGAGGTGTTCGATCCACCGGTCGTGGATCTCCTCCCAGTGCACTTCGAGGTGCGGGTACGCCTTGCCCGCCTCGGTGAGCGCGTCCCGGAAGCCCTTCATGGTGCGCCGGCGCCCCTGCGCGCCCGAGGCGCCCTCGGCGGACGGCCGCACCGAAGTGGCCTCGGCGACCGGCAGGTTGTCCAGGCTCAGCCCGGGCCCGGGCCGGAACGAGTACCAGGCCTCCGCGAACTTCCGCGGATCGTTGGAGACCTGACGTCCCCGCCACTCACTGACCTTGCCGACCACGACGCACTCGCCGGTCAGCGTGTGCTGCCACTCCAGGGCCACATGCCCGCAGTCGTCCGCGAGCAGGAACTTCCGCAGCACGCCGGAGCTGGCGCCGCCCAGCGTGTTCCGGTGGCCGGGCAGCATCACGGAGAAGATCAGCTTGAGCAGTACGGACTTGCCGCCGCCGTTCTCCAGGAAGAGGACACCGGCGGGCGCGGGGCGGCGCGGCGGCCCGACGGGCTCCTCCGCGAAGAACTCCGCCTGCGTGGGCGCGGGGTCGGGCACGGGCTCGCCGACACCCCGCAGGTCCAGCACGGTGTCGGCGTAGCGCGCACCGGCAGGCCCGATGGAGTAGAGGCGGACCCTGGACAGCTCGTACATGGCGGCGGACTCTCGTAGTCGTAAAGGGAGTTGGGGCGGTCGGTCAGAGGGTCGGGGCGTCGAACCGGGGCCGGCGGGTCTCGGTCACTGGGCCGACCCCCAGCTCACGAGTGGAACGGCAGTCCGGCATCGGCGGCCAGCTCCAGGTCCTCGGCGTCCTCGGCGGGCAGCAGGCTGGCGGTGCCGTCGGTGACCGGCACGATGCCGAGCTCCAGCAGCTCGGCCATCGCGGCGCTGCCGGCCATGTCCCGTACCTGGAGCTGGTAGCGGGCGGTCGTCCGGTACGTCCCCCCGCCGTCGTCCCCGGTGCGCTGCAGGAACCCCGAGTCGGTGAGGAACGCGACGGCCTTGCCGATGATGCCGGTGGTCGAACCGGCGAGTCTTCGGGCGTCCTTGGTGGCCCCGGTGGAGCTGCGCCGTGCCCAGATCCGCCAGGCGGCCTCAAGGCCGGGTGCGTCGGTCGCCGGGTCGGTGTTCTCCCCGTGCTCGTCGGCCTGCTCCTCAAGCCGTCGACAGGCCTGCCGCACGAAGGCATCGACTCCGTTGACCGACACCCGGCCGATGTACCCGTCGTCGGCGAGATCCTCCGGCCGCGGGAACGCCATGGCGGCGACGGCGAGATGCGCGAGCCCGTGCAGGAACCGGTCCCCCGAGTCGGACGACGCCCGCCGCGCGTAGTCGCCCATCCGCACGGCGAACACCGAGTCCTCGGCCGCGGTCACCGCCATACCCGCCCGCGGGGACACCTCAAGCACCACGAGCCCGAGCCCGGTCGCCACGGCATCGGCCAGCCGCGCGAAGGCCGGATCCTCCCGGTACCTCCGCAACAACTCGGCGTACTCCTGGTCCCGCGCGGGCTGCAACTTCGGCTGCAGCCCGAAGGCCACGAGCCGCGCGGCATCGGCGGCGTCGGCGGGAGTGACGGCGCTGCTCACCGGCGCGGCGACAGCCTCCGGCTCACTCCACTCGACTTGCTCGGTCACGACTACTGCAACTCCCTGAACTCGAATACGGGGCTGAGGACTAGCGCCCCCTCAGGGGCGCGGGGCTGTGACACCTGCGGCTCCGCCGCGTGGGCGCGACCAGCCACGACCAACCCGCAGGTCACAGGCACCCCGCGGTTACCCGGCTCTCCCAGCGGAGCGTTCACGCCGCGTCCTTCCGGTCCGCCGCCATCCCCACCGCGTCCAGCAGAGCCATCCCCACGATCAGATCGGCCCCGCCGAACTCCGGATCCTCCAACTCGGTCCCGTCGTCCACGGCGAACAACAGCTTCTCCTCACCCTGCCGATACGCCGTACCGACCGGTGGACTGGCCGCGTGCACGGCCAGCAGGGCGAGCAGATAAGGCAGTTCGGGATCCCGGAGCCGCGCGTCGGCCAGCAGGCCGGACAGCCGGCGCGGCGCGTCGGCCGGCAGGTCGAGCAGCTCCATGGCAGAGGCGAGCTGCTCCTCGCTGAACCGGCTGTCGTCCGGCGTGGCGATCAGATCCGGCTCGGGCATCTCGGCACCGAGGTGCTCGCGCTCCACGGGGGGCGTCAGCAGAAGATCGACAAGATCCCCGACCCGAACCGACGCGGGTGTCCGAAGCCCCGTCCCACGGGCGAAGAACGCGTCGGTCACCCGCAGCGCCTGCTCGACGGGCAACGGCAGCACGGGCGCGACGAGATGCCCGTACAGATCTATCCCGGACGTCGTCATGGGCGTGGCGAAGGCCTGCCGGTCCTGCTCGGCACGGAACAGCGGCCCGGCCTCCAGGAGACGGGACTGCAGCTGCGTGTGGCGCCGGATGCAGTCCTTGACGATGTCGACGAGTTCGGCGGCCCGCCGCTTCTGCTCGGCGTCCTCCGACTCGTCCCGCGCCTTGCGGATGTTCGTGAGGATCGCGTTCTCGTGGCGATAGCGGTCGGCGACGTGGTCGAGCGCCTCGGCGATCATGTCGGGCACGGCCTGCAGCCAGTCCACCGCCCGTACGTTGCGCCGGGTCGCGTCCAGCGCCCTGCGGAGCGTCTCGGAGTACTGCACGGTCCGGTAGCGGGCCTGCTCGGCGGCGAGCTGCGCGTCCGCGAGCCGACCGCGACTGATCAGCACCTCCAGCTTGACCTCGGCGGCGATCTGCGCGCTGGTGACGTCGGTGTCGAGGGCGCCCACGAGAACGTTGACCGCCTCGTCCGTCGTACGGAGATACACGCTCCCTCCGTAGCCGGGCACCTCCTCGATGAGCTTGAAGTCGTAGTCCCGGCGCACGTACGAACCGTCGGGCGCGAACGTGCCGTACACGGCACGGAAGCCGCGGTCGACGCTGCCGACGTTGATCAGGTTCTCCAGGACCCAGCGTGCGACGCGCTCGTGCTCGGCGACGGGGCGGCGCGGGGCCTGGGCGGCGATGCGCGGGATGAGCCTGGCCACTATCTGGTCGTGGTCGGCGCCCGTGTCGAAGTCCATGTTCAGTGTGACGAGGTCGATGGCGGCGAGGGCCACCTCCGCCATCCCGTAGACCGAGTACTCACCCGCGAGGTTCGCCTTGCGTACGTCGAGGTCGTGCAGCGGCGCGGTGCAGGCGAGCGCGCGCAGCCGCCGCGCCAGTCCCTCGTCGGCGGCCGGGCCCGGTGCGGGTCGCGGCCCCGCGCTGAGCTGGGGCGGAACACTGTCCGTCGATGCAGGCGAAGTCACGGTGCACAGACTAGGTCCTCGGTCTGACATCGACCGAAACGCTCCGCTGGGATCACCGGATGGCTGCGGGTGGTTCGTTGTCCGCGGGTTGACCGCGGCTGGGCGCTCCCCCATTCTCGGCTTCGCTCGAGCGGGGGACCCCATCGCGCCCCAGCCGCACAGGTCACAGCCCCGCACCCCTAAGGGGCGTCCTCCGCCACCCGGCGGCCGTAGACCTCAACGACCCTTTTGCGTGAATCATCCAGGTATACGCCGAGCAGGGTCTCGGCCTCCCCGCGGTCGCCGCCCTGGAGGGCCTGCAGTATCTGACCGTTGCGGGCGAGGTACGGCTCGTGCAGCCGGCGGGGGTCGTCCACCAGGTGGAAGGCGAGGCGGAGTTCGGCGAAGACGCTGCGCATCAGTTCGTCGGTGCGGGCGCTGCCGGCGAGCGCCACCAGCTCCCGGTGGAAGTGGATGTTGGCCGTGCCCAGGCCCTTCCAGTCACCTTCGCGGGACGCCCGTCGCCCGTCGGCGACGGCCTTGGCGAGGCCGTCGACCACGTAGGGCGGTTCGCCGAGTCCGCGTACGACGGCGCATTCGACGAGGCTGCGGGTGCGGTAGATGTCCTCGACGTCCTCGACGGTCAGGACCCGCACGAAGACACCCCGGTTGAGCTGGTGGACCAGCAGCCGTTCGTGCGTGAGCAGCCGGAACGCCTCGCGCAGCGTGTTGCGCGAGACGCCGAGCGCGTTGCCGATGCTGTCCTCGGACAGCCGTGTGCCGGGAGGGAAGAACCCTTCGGCGATCCGGCTTCTGAGGATGTCCGAGACCCGCTCGGCGGTGCTGGTGCGACCCAGCAGCGCGCGGTCGTCCGCCAGTCCGTTCAGTTCGGCCACGCCCGAATTCAATCGTAGATACAAGAACGAAACAACACGGGTATTGAAGGATCGTTCAACGATCCTCTACCTTGCTAGTCAGGCACCGGCCACACGTCCCGGAGCCGACGGCTTCCGCACGCCACAGTTCGGCAACGCAAGTGCTTCCGCACGGCTCAGTCCCCAAGCACCCTCCCCTCCCTCATCTGTGAGGTGCCCATGAGCACGCCCCCTCCACCGCAGGCCCTGAACACCGAGACGCGCCCCGGAGCGGGTGAACCCATCACCGACGAGGGCGCGTTCGCCTGGCTGCGGGCACTGGGGCCGCGCGGCCGCCGCGCCTTCGGCGGCGCGTTCGGCGGCTATGCGCTGGACTCGTACGACTACTTCACGCTGCCGCTGAGCATGGTGGCCCTGTCCGCGTACTTCGGCCTCAACAGCGGCCAGACCGGGCTGTTCACGACGGTCACGCTGGTCGTGTCCGCGATCGGTGGCGCGGCCGCGGGTGTGCTCGCGGACCGCATCGGACGCGTCAAGGCGCTGATGATCACCGTCGTCACGTACGCGGTCTTCACCGTGGCCTGCGGCTTCGCGCCCAACTACGAGACCCTGCTGGTCTTCCGCGCTCTCCAGGGGCTCGGTTTCGGTGGTGAGTGGGCGGTCGGCGCGATCCTGGTCGCCGAGTACGCGAGCCCCAAGCACCGGGGGCGCACGCTCGGCGCGATCCAGAGTTCCTGGGCCGTCGGCTGGGGACTCGCCGTGCTGGTCTACACGCTGGTCTTCCAGTACCTCGACGACGACCTGGCCTGGCGCGTGATGTTCTGGACCGGGGCGCTGCCGGCCCTGCTGGTCATCTGGGTGCGCCGCAACGTCAAGGACGCGCCGGAAGCGGCCCAGCGCCGCAAGGACAGCCCCGAGAAGGGCTCGTTCGCCGCGATCTTCAAGCCGGGCACGGCCGCCGCGCCCGGACTGCTGAAGACGACGATCTTCGCGGTCCTGCTCTCCACGGGCGTCCAGGGCGGCTACTACACGCTGGCCACCTGGGTCCCGACCTATCTGAAGACGGACCGCGGGCTGTCCGTCGTCGGCACCGGCGGCTACCTCACGTTCCTGATCTCCGGGGCCTTCCTCGGCTATCTGACCGGCGGCTATCTCACCGACAAGCTGGGCCGCAAGCGCAACATCCTGCTCTTCGCGATCCTCTCGGCGATCTGCATCCTGGCCTACGCGAACATCCCGAGCGGCGCCAACACCCTTGTCCTGGTGCTCGGTTTCCCGCTCGGCTTCTGCATGTCGGCGATCTTCAGCGGCTTCGGCTCGTTCCTCAGCGAGCTGTACCCGACCGCGGTGCGCGGCACGGGACAGGGCTTCACTTACAACACCGGCCGTGCCGTGGGCGCGGTCTTCCCGACAGTGGTCGGCTTCCTCGCCGACAGCTGGGGCGTCGGGGGCGCGCTGGTCTTCGGCGCGATCGGATACGGTCTCGCGGCGCTGGCCCTGATCGGTCTGCCCGAGACCCGTGGGAAGGAACTTCTGTGAACCGGCCGCCGAGTACACAGCACCGCCCCCTGAACCTTCTCGACGACCACGCGCACGCGTGGAGCCCGGCAGAGGCACGCTCCCGGTTCCGCTCGGGCGTGACGGGTTCCACCGCGGGCTGCTCGGCGGGGCACGCCCAGGCGAACCTGATCTCGGTGCCGGCCGACTGGGCGTACGACATGCTGCTGTTCTGCCAGCGCAACCCGAAGCCCTGCCCGGTGCTCGACGTCACCGACGCCGGTTCCTGGACGACCGTCCTGGCCGACGACGCCGATCTGCGGACCGATCTGCCGGGCTACCGGGTGTGGGAGCACGGCGAGTTGGCCGAGGAGCCGACGGACGTGGTGGCCCACTGGCGCGAGGACCTCGTGTCGTTCCTGATCGGGTGCAGTTTCGCCTTCGAGTCGGCGCTGTCCGAGGCGGGGGTGCCGATGCGCCACATCGAGCAGGGGCGCAACGTCTCCATGTACGTGACCAGCCGCCAGTGCCGTCCCGCGGGGCGGCTGCACGGCCCCATGGTGGTGTCCATGCGTCCGGTGCCGCCCGAGCACCTGCCCACGGCGATCCGGGAGACCAGCCTGCTGCCCGCGGTGCACGGCAGCCCGGTGTACTGCGGCGATCCGGGCGGCCTCGGCATAGAGGACCTCGCCCGCCCCGACTTCGGTGATCCGGTGGACGCCGAGCCGGACGACATCCCGGTGTTCTGGGCCTGCGGTGTGACGCCACAGGCCGCGGTGATGGCCTCGCGGCCGCCGTTCGCGATCACTCACGCGCCGGGCCAGATGTTCATCACCGACGCCCGCGACGAGCAGTACCGCGTCGCCTGACCGGGAGGAACAGCACTCCATGAGCACGATCGATCTGAACGCCGACCTCGGCGAGGGCTTCGGCCGCTGGCGCCTCACGGACGACGAACAGCTGCTGTCCGTCGTCACCAGCGCCAACGTGGCCTGCGGCTTCCACGCCGGGGACGCGGCCACCATGCGCCGCGTGTGCGACCTGGCGGCCGAGCGCGGTGTACGGATCGGCGCCCAGGTCTCCTACCGGGACCTGGCGGGCTTCGGGCGACGCGCGATGGACGTGCCACCCTACGAACTGGCGTCCGAAGTGGCCTACCAGATAGGCGCCCTGGAGGTCTTCACCCGCGCGGCGGGCACGCGCGTGGCCTACGTCAAGCCGCACGGCGCGCTCTACAACCGCGTGGTGCACGACGAGGAGCAGGCCGGTGCGGTCGTGGCGGGCGTGATGCTCGCGGACGCCACGCTCCCGGTGCTCGGCCTGCCCGGCTCGCGTCTCCTCGACGTGGCCGGGAAGGCCGGCCTCCCGGTCGTCACCGAGGCGTTCGCGGACCGCGCCTACACCGAGGAGGGCACGCTCGTGCCGCGCGGCCTGGACGGCGCGGTGATCACCGATCCGGCCGCCGTAGTGGAACGCTCGGTGACCCTCGCCCGTTCTGGTGTCGTGACGTCCCACTCCGGGCGTGACATCCCGGTTCGGGCCCGCTCCTTGTGCCTGCACGGCGACACACCCGGCGCGGTGGACCTGGCCCGCCTGGTCCGTGCACGGCTGGAGGAGACCGGCATCCGCGTGGAGGCGTTCGTATGAGGGCACTGCCGGTCGGCGACCGTGCGCTGCTCGTCGAGGTGTCCACGGACGAGGAGGCACAGGCCCTGCACGCCGATCTGCTCCGCCGCCGCGCGGAGGGCTCGCTCTCCGTCCGCGAGATCGTCCCGGCGGCTCGTACGGTCCTGCTGGACGGCCTCGACGATCCGGCCGGGCTGGCCGCCCGGCTGACCACGTCGAAACTGCCGGCCACGCCTGCGCGCGCTCAGGAGGTGGTCGAGATACCCGTCCGCTACGACGGCCCGGATCTCGCGGCCGTCGCCGGCCACTGGGGCGTGTCCCCGCAGGAGGTCGCCCGGATCCACGCGGCGGCCGAGTTCCGGGTCGCCTTCTGCGGGTTCGCCCCGGGCTTCGGCTATCTGACCGGGCTCCCGGCCCACTACGGAGTGCCCCGGCACGCGACACCCCGTACGACCGTCCCGGCGGGATCCGTCGGCCTCGCGGGTCCGTACACGGGCGTGTACCCGCGCTCGTCGCCGGGCGGCTGGCAGCTGATCGGGACGACGGACGCGGTCCTGTGGGACCACGCGCGCGTGCCCGCCGCCCTGTTGTCGCCCGGCACGCCGGTCCGCTTCGTACCGGTGGAGTCCTGATGACGGACCGCGCACTCGCCGTCGTACGGGCCGGGGCGCTGACCACCGTGCAGGACCAGGGGCGCCCGGGCCACGCGCACCTGGGCGTACCGCGCTCCGGCGCCCTCGACGCGCCCGCCGCCGCCCTGGTGAACCGGCTCGTCGGCAATCCGCCCGAGGCGGCCCTCCTGGAGACCACGCTCAACGGCTGCGCCGTACGGCCGCGTTCGACCGTCACCGTCGCCGTGGGCGGCGCCCCGTGCCCGGTCACCGTGGACGGGCGCCCGGCCGCCTGGGGAGCACCCGTGCTCGTGCCCGCCGGGGCGCTGCTGTCCGTGGGAACGGCGATCTCCGGAGTACGCAGTTACGTGGGCGTCTCTGGTGGAGTCGCCGTCGAACCGGTGCTCGGCAGCCGGTCGACGGACCTGCTGTCGGGCCTTGGCCCACCGCCCCTCACCGACGGAACGGTGCTCCCCCTGGGGACACCGACGGCCCCCCACGCGCGCGTGGACGTCGTTCCGCAGCCGCGGCCCCCCGCCGAACTCGTCCTGCGGGTGACGCTCGGCCCACGCGACGACTGGTTCACGACCTCGGCGATCCACACCCTCACCACGCACACCTACCGGGTCTCCTCGGCGAGCAACCGCATCGGCCTGCGCACGGAGGGTCCCGCCCTGGAGCGGGCGCGACCGGGCGAACTGCCCAGCGAGGGAATGGTGTTGGGCGCCATCCAGGTCCCACCGGACGGCCGCCCCGTGGTGTTCCTCGCCGACCACCCGACCACCGGCGGCTACCCGGTGATCGCGGTCGTCCGCCCCGACGACCTCCCTGCCGCGGCCCAGGCGGTCCCGGGCACGCCGGTACGGTTCGTGTTGGTACGCCGCCGCTGACGAGGGCACAGGCAAGTGCTGGGCACGCCCCTCAAGGGGCGCGGGGAACTGCGCGCTCAGCAACGACGGACCCGCACCCGTACAACGGCCCAACCCGCGGAGCGCTACGCGACATCCGGCCGCTCCCCGCTCACAGACAACGCGGCCAACGCCGCCGCCACCGCGTGAGACGCACTGAGGTCGAGCCGCGCGCTCGTCCCCCTCGCCCGATGACGAACCTCGGACGCGGCCAGACTCAGGAGTTGGGGCAACAGGTCGGTGCAGCGGCGAGCCACCCACCCGGTCCCGGCGGTGGCCAGCCACCACAGGCCGGCCGACCGCGTGGGCTCGGGAAACTCGGGCTCGGCGGAAGGCGCGGCCCCCGTGGCGCTGCCCGCCTCGGCGAGCAGCGCGTGGAAGTGGAGCGCGAGCTGCCGATGCCCCCGCTCCCCCGGGTGCAGCCGGTCCGAGCTCCACATGGCCCGGTCGGTGACCCAGTCGCCCTCCGCGGCATGCAGATGCACCGCCCCGTACCGCTCGGACAGGGCGTGCACGACCGCGTTCACGGCCCGCTGACGCCGTGCGAGCGGGCGGGCCAGCGCCCCGGGCAGCCTCAGCATCGCGCCGGGGTCGGGCAGACAGGCGGTGAGCAGCATCGCGCCCTGACCGGTGAACGCGGCGTACACCTCGTCGAGCCGTTCGGCGACGGCGTGGATGTCGAAGGTGCACCGCAGGGTGTCGTTGACGCCGATGACGACCGAGGCGATGTCCGGCCGCTCGGCCAGCGCGGCCGGGGTCTGGCGCTCCAGGACGTCACGCGTCTGGGCGCCGCTGACCGCGAGGTTGACGAACTCCACGGGCGCGTCGGCCGGTGCGAGCCCGGCGGCGAGCAGCGCGGCCCAGCCGCGCCACTCCTCGCCCACGGGATCGCCGACCCCTTCGGTGAGGGAGTCACCGAGCGCCACGAACCGCAGGGGTCTCATCCGACACCCTCCCGAGCCCGTTCCACGGCGGAGGCCGTCGCGGGCGTCTCGGGCCGCCCCACACGGACCTCGGCGTCATGGGCGGTGAGGAACCCCTCGACGGCGGCCGGCCACCCGAAACAGGCCGCACGCGTGCGTGCGGCCTCCCGCCGCTCATTCTCGGGGCGGTCCAGGAGCCCCCGTATCTCGTCCGCGAAGGCCTCTCCGTTGTCCGCGGCGGTGGCTCCGGCGGAGCCGACGACCTCCGAGAGTGCGGAGGAGGCGCTGGCGACGACGGGCGTGCCGCAGGCCATCGCCTCCAGGGCGGCGAGTCCGAAGGTCTCGGCGGGCCCGGGCGCCAGGCACACGTCGGCGGAGGCCTGGAGACCGCTCAGGAGCGCCCGGTCGCCGACGTGTCCGAGGAAGGTGACCGGCAGCCGCCTTTCGCGCGCCCGCTGTTCGAGGCGGGCCCGCAGCGGCCCGTCACCGGCCACGACGAGCACCGCGCGCCGCCCGCGGCGCAGCATCGCCTCCAGGGCTTCGAGCGCCGTACCGGGCCGCTTCTCGACGGACAGCCGGGAGCACATCACGAGCAGGACCTCGTCCTCGCGCGCGTGCCGGGCCCGCAGCCCCGGGTCCCGCAGCGCGGGGTGCCGGCCCTCCAGGTCGACGCCCAGCGGGGCGCGTACGACATTGCGGGCACCGATGCGGACGAACTCGCGCTCCGCGAACTCCGTGGTGCACACGATCCGTGAATAGTGGTGGGCGGTACGGATGTTGAGGGCGTCGGAGGTTCGTCGGGCCATGCCCTCGGAGAGGCCCCAGGTGCGCAGTACTCCGTCGGCGGTCTCGTGGGAGACCATCACGGCGGGCACCCGAGCGCGCCGCGCCCAGACGCCGGTCCAGCGCAGCGTCGTACGGTCGGACACCTCAAGGCGGTCGGGGGCGAGCGCCTCCAGGAGGCCGGCGACACGCCGCCTGTCGGTGAGGACGCGGTAGCCGCCGGTGCCGGGCAGCAGCGGGCCCGGCAGCGTGATCACCCTCCCCTGTTCGGTCTCGCGGTCCGAGGCGCGCTCGCCGGGCACGATCAGTACGGGCTCGTGCCCGGCCGCCAGGTAGCCGGCGCCCAGTTCGCGCAGCGCGGTCCGCAGGCCGCCCGAGGCGGGGGCGACGAAGTTGGCTAGCCGGACGATCCGCAGGGGCCCGCTCATGCCGCGACCACCGCCCGTCCGGCCAGCACATCGGTGTAGTGCCCGATGAGCTGGTCCCCGACGGCCGCCCAGGTGCGCCCCTCGACGGTCCGCCGCGCCTCGGCGCCGTACGCGGCCCGCAGCGCGGGATCGGCGGCGAGGGACCACACCGCGTCCCGTACGGCGGCCTCGTCGCGCGGCGGGACGAGCAGTCCCGTACGCCCGTGCGCCACCAGGTCGAGCGGTCCGCCCGCGGCGGGGGCGACGACCGGGACGCCGCTGGCCATGGCCTCCTGGACGGTCTGGCAGAAGGTCTCGAACGGTCCGGTGTGCACGAAGACGTCCAGCGAGGCGAAGATCCGGGCGAGTTCGTCGCCGGTGCGGCGCCCCAGGAAGACGGCCCCCGGCAGGGCCTGCGTCAGGCTCGGCTGGCTGGGTCCGTCGCCGACGACGACCACGCGTACGCCGTCCAGGCCGCAGGCTCCGGCGAGGAGTTCGACCTGCTTCTCGGGGGCGAGACGGCCCACGTAGCCGATGATCAGCTCGCCGTTCGGGGCGAGTTCACGGCGGAGGGCGTCGTCCCGGTGTTCCGGCCGGAATCGGACGGTGTCCACGCCACGCTGCCACAGCCGTACCCGGGGCACACCGTGTGCCTCCAGGTCGTGCAGGGCCGGGGTGGACGGGGCGAGGGTGATGTCGGCGGCGGCGTGGACCGAGCGGATGCGGCGCCAGGCGGCCGCCTCGCCCGCGTGCACGTAGGTGCGGGCGTAGCCGGCGAGGTCGGTCTGGTAGACGGCGACGGCGGGGATGCCGAGCCGGGCGGCGGCCGTCATGCCACGGACGCCGAGGACGAAGGGGCTGGCCAGGTGGACGATGTCGGCGCGGTGTTCGGTGATCGCGGCTGCGACGCGTCGGCTGGGGAGGGCGACGCGGACCTGGGGGTAGCCGGGGAGCGGTAGCGAGGGGACTCGGACGACGGGGCACGGCGCGAGGGCGTCGGGCCCGTTCCCGGCAGCGGTGGCCGGGGCGACGACGATGGGGGCGTGACCGCGCTCGACGAGATGCCGGGCGGTCTGGAGCGCGCAGTGGGCCACGCCGTTCACATCGGGGGGAAAGGATTCGGTCACGATGACGACACGCATACCCGTGTTGTCGTCGGGCCGGACGTGGACGCGTCAACGTGGATCTTTCCGGACGAGGAACGTCCCGTGAGCGTTGCGCTCCGCGCGCCCCCGCATCACAAGCCGGTCACGCTCGGGCGTCCGGGCCCGTACCAACGGGATACGGGCCGACGACGGAACGCTCACACGCCGGTCTCACACGCCACCTCTGACGGCGGTCCCACATCGCTGTCCCGCTCAGGTGCCTCACACGGCGGACGCGTCCGGTCCGATGCGGCTGCGTACCGCGGTCTGTACCTCGGCCTCCTCGGCCGGATCAGCGGCGAGCCGCCGGAGCTGGTCGACGACTCGTGCGTCACCGGTCTCGGCGTTCCGTGCGGCCACCTCACGAGTGGTCTCCTCGCAGTCCCAGAGGCACTCGACGGCGAATCCGGCGGGGAACGAGGGGTCGGTGGCGGCCAGCGCACGGGCCGCGCGCCCGCGCAGATGGGACGAGGCGGTCTCCCGGTAGACATGCCGCAGCACGGGGGCCGCGTTGGCGATGCCCAGCCGTCCGGCGCCGTCGACGAGGGTCCACAGGGTCGGGGCGTCCGGCCCGTCGCCCCGGACGGCCTCGCGCAGGGCGCCGAGGACGAGCTCCCGGTCCGGTGCGCCGCCCCGGCAGGCCAGGACGCGCCCGGCGGCCTCTCCGAGGGCGTCGGGCCGGTGGACCCAGCCGCGCGCCCGCTCCACGGCTGCGATGGACCGCATGCGTTCGAAGGCGTCCACGGCGGCGTCCACGACGAGCCGTGAGGCGGCGGCCTGGGCGGCCTCGACGAGATCGAGTACGTCGGGATCCTGGCTGTCGGCGAGATAGCGCAGGGCCGTGCAGCGCGCGCCGTCGTCCCCTGAGCGGGCGGCCTCGATGATCTCGGGGCGGTCCTCGGGTCCGGCGACGGCGGTGAGGCAGCGCGCGGCCGGCACATGGAGGGCCGCTCCGCGTTCGATGCCTTGCTGGGCCCACTCGAAGACGGCCCGCACGCTCCACCCCGGGCGGGGCCCGGACGGTCGCATCTGCCGTTGCCATCGGTCGAAGGAGCCGGCCTCTTGGGCACCACGCACGCGCGTGCCGATGGATTCGCGGGGATCGTCGGCCCACAGGCGCCAGGGCCGCGGTTCGAAGGAGTCCCGTACGACGACCGCCAGCTCGGCCTCGCCCTCGGGATCCGCGGGGAACCGGGCGAGGACGGGGGCCGCGAGGGCTCGCAGTCCGGCGTCGTCGTCGCGCAGCGCCAGCTCGTCGAGGGCCCAGGCCCAGTTGGCGCCGCAGGCGGCGTACCGCCTGAGCAGTTCGAGCGCGTCCCGCCTGCCGTACGAGGCGAGGTGGCCGAGGACGGCCAGTGCGAGGCCCGTGCGTGACTCCTCCGTGTCGAGGAGGTCGTCCGCGTCGAAGAGGTGTGCCTCGATCTCGTCGAGCTCGCCGTTCAGGTCGAGGAAGAGACGGGCGTAGTAGAGGGAGCGGTTCTCCACCTGCCAGTCGTGGCGGGGGTCGCGCAGCACGCACTGGCTCAGTGCCGCGAGCGCTTCGGCGCGCGGGGCGGTGAGCGCGTGCAGCGTGCCGTCGCCGCGGCCCCTCTGGAGCAGGCCGAGCAGCGTACCGCTGGGCGCTATGACCGGATCGAACATGGGAAACAGCCTCACATCAAGCGTCGACGCAACCGGGGATCCTGCTTTACCTGGCCGCGTGACAACACGTCGGGGCGCCCGCCGTTTCCTGCTTGCTGTAGACCATCTTCCTCTGCCTCTCGTCGGTGGCCCGTGCGGGCCGCTTCACGGTCCGCGCGGTGCGGCAACACCTGCCCAGCCATCGCGTACGTGAATCACGACGTCATGATGACCCAGCGGTTCTCGCTGCCGCGACCGCATTTCCGGCGGCCCCGTACCGCCTCCCCCAAAATCGTTGTTTCGCCTGGTCAAGGCGTCTTGTTCAGTGCACGCCGAACAGTTCGAGCAATTCGGCCTTGGCGAACATCCGAGCCGTGTCGACGGCCGAGGGCGTGCCCGCGGTGGGGTCGGCGCCGGCGTCGAGGAGGACCCGGATCACGGCGTCCTCGCCCTTGAAGACGGCTCCGGCGAGCGGAGTCTGGCCCCGGTCGTTGATGCGGTCGGCCTCCGCGCCGCGCTCCAGGAGGGCGCGGACGGCGTCGGCGTGGCCGTGGTAGGCCGCGAGCATCACGAGCGAGTCGCCGCGGTCGTTGGTGAGGTTGGCCGGAACACCCGCGTCCACATACGCCACCAAGGCCTCGGCCTGCCCCCGCCGGGCCAGATCGAAGATCTTGGTCGCCAGCTCCACGACCTCGGGGTCGGGGGCTTCACTCATCGGCGGGACCGCCTCTCACTGCGACAACACATGCGACAACGAACGGGACTGCGGGAACGTGCGGCCGTCAGCGGTGTGCGGCCGTACGAGTGAATCGCCAGCGTACTGGCTTCGCGGGCACATGACCGGGCCCGACCGAGGCAAAGATCACCACGAATCCGGCAAACCGTCGAGCGGCCGCCCTGGAGACCCTTTCAGGCAGAGCCATCAAGGTGAAATAAGCGGAATTTCACTCTGTTGCACCTTTTATCGTATGGATACATCCTGTGAGCCTGGAAGTACTCATGGTGACTGTCCCCATCGACCAGGAGAACTCTCATGATCCTGTCCATCTCAGGTGTGGTGCTGCTCGGCATCATCGTCTTCCTCTTCTTCCGCAAGGACGGACTCAAGGCCTCGCACGCGATGGTCTGCGCCCTCTTCGGGTTCTACCTCGCGGGCACGGCCATCGCTCCGAGCATCACGGCAGGCGGCGCGAGCCTCGCCGGGCTGCTCGGCGGGATCAAGTTCTGACACCCATCCCGTTCGCACGCACCTCCAGGAGACAGCAGTGGCCCGGCGCCCTCTTCCCCGCATTCTGAGTACCGGCAGCGCGCAGATCGCACGCAGCCGGGACCTGGCCCGGACGGCCGCCGACAGCGCCACCGACGTCCTTCACCCACTGATCACGGTCACCCGTGGACTGCGCCGGCTGGCTGCCGCCGGACGGCGCAAGTGGGCGGACACCCCGAAGGACCGGCGCGGTCCACTGCTGTTCCTGGTGGCTTCGGTCGTCCTGGTCGTGGCCCTCGTCCCGTACGGGCCGCTGCTCGCCATCGTCACCCTCATGGGTGCGTCGGCGTGGCACGGCCGGGACCGCACCCCGCCCGGGCCGATCGGACCCGACGAGGCGCAGACCAAGCGCCTCGAGTCGCTCTACGAAGCACTCGTCCCCTACTTCTCGGTCCCCGAGGACCCGGCCCCGCTCTACGCCCACGGCGGCGAGTGGGACAAGGCCTTCACCTCGTACGAGTTCGACGACACCGGCCGTGTCTCGCAGCTCTCGCTCCACTACCCCGCGTACTTCACCGACGGGGAGGCGGACGCGCGTGCCCGTATCGAGCAGTTGCTGCACACCAAGTCGGGCCGCGGGCGCGAGTACCGCTTCGCGTGGGACGAGGAGGGCAACCAGCTCTCGGTCGCGGTGCTGCCGCCGCTTCCCACCGATGTCGCCGCCCAGCGATTCGTCACGGCTCCCGGTGAGACCGTCCTCGGCTTCACCGACCCGGCCGGGGTCCAGCGCACGCTCCCGCTCACCTTCGGCGAGGAGCGGCGGGACGCCCCACCGGTCGTCTGGCGCACCGGTGCGCGCTCGACCGAGCCGCATCTGCTCGCGGTCGGCGGGCCCGGCAGCGGCACGACCACCCTGCTGCGCTCGATGGCGCTGCAGGCCCTCCAGCACGGTGACGTACTGATCGTCGAGGGCGCCGGCAGCGGCGAGTTCGCGTGTCTGACCGGCCGCGACGGCGTCCTGGGCATCGAGTGCGGCCTGGCGGGCGCGCTGGCGAGCCTGGAGTGGGCGGCGCACGAGACGGAGCGCCGGCTCATCGCCGCGAACCAGGCCCGGCAGGCGGGCCACGCCCCGCCGGAGGACACCAGGCGTCCCCTCTGGCTCCTCCTCGACCGTCCGACGGTCCTCGGTCATCTCGCGGCGGCCGACGGCCGCCAAGATCCGCAGTCCCTCCTCCAGGTGCCGCTGCGCCACGGCCGCGCGGCAGGTGTGACGGTGGTAGTGGCCGAGCAGTTCGACGCCCTGGACTCGCTCAGCGAGGCGGTACGCGGACACACGCGCGCGCGTGTCGTGCTCGGCCCCGCGTCCGCCGGCCGGCTCGAAGCGGTGCTCGGGTCTCCCCCGCCCACGACCCCGACACCGGACGTGCCGCCCGGCCGCGGTTACGCCCGGCTGGGTTCGGGCCCGGTCCACCGCCTCCAGGTCCCGGCGACCCCGGACCCGTACGACGAGGCGACGAGCGAGGCCCACCGTCGGGCGGTGGTCGGTCTGCTGCCGGCGCGCACGACTCCGGCGGACGCCGAGCCGACGGACACGGCACCGGCAGACCTCGTGGACGCGGCCCCGGAAAGCCCCGTGCGCTTCACCGCGCCGGGTGCGGTGGGCGTCCCGGCGGAAGGCTGAGCGGGCGGAGGGCGGGCGTCACGCACGAGAGTGCGCGGCGCTCCGCCCTCCTCGCACGCCCGTTGCCCCTGGCCGGGTAGTAGTGGCCCGGAGCGCCGCGCCTCCCGGGGACGCCGGTTGCGCGAGGCGTCACGGCAGCAGGCGCGGCCCGAGGCGTCACGCGACGAACGTGCGTGGCGCGTCCGTTCCGCCGTTCGCTCCCGACTCCACCAGGCGGGCGGCCGCGGCCAGGCGTGTCGCCGCCTCGTCGGCCACCGCGCCACCGACGGTGAACGGCAGCCGCACATAGCCCTCGAAGGCCCCGTCGACTCCGAAGCGGGGCCCGGAGGGCACACGCACGCCCACCCGCTCGCCGACCTCGGCCAACCGTGAACCGGACAGACCGCCCGTACGCACCCACAGGGTGAGCCCGCCGCGCGGCACGTCGTACTCCCAGCCGGGCAGTTCGCGGCGCAGGGCCGTCACGAGCGCGTCGCGGTTCTCGCGGGCCTGGGTGCGCCGGATGTCCAAGGCCTGCTCCCAGCCACTGGTGCTGAGCAGCCAGTTCACGGCGAGCTGCTCCAGGACGGGAGTGCCGAGATCCGCGTACGCACGGGCCGCGACCAGGCTGCGGATCACGTCGGGGGCGGCGCGGACCCAGCCGATCCGCATCCCCGCCCAGAACGCCTTGCTGGCCGAGCCGACGGTGATGACCGTGGACCCGGCCGGGTCGAACCCGCAGACGGGACGCGGCACTTCGAAGTCGTCGTCCAGGTGGAGCTCGCTCATGGTCTCGTCGACGATCAGCACCGTGCCTGCGGAGCGGGCCGCGTCGACGAGCTGCCGCCGCTGGTCCTCGTCGGCGAGCGCACCGGTCGGGTTGTGGAAGTCCGCGACGACATAGGCGAGCCGGGGCGCCGCGTCGCGCAGCACCTGCCGCCAGCGGTCCATGTCCCAGCCCGCGAGCCCCTCGGCCATGGCGACGGGCACCAGCCGGGCCCCCGCCTCGCGCATCAGCTGGAGGATGTTGGCGTACGAGGGGGACTCGACGGCGATGCGCTCGCCGCGCCCGGCGAAGAGGTGACAGATGGCGTCGATGGCGCCCATGGCCCCGGTGGTCACCATGATCTGCTCGGGCATGGTCGGGATGCCGCGCGCGGTGTACCGCTCGGCCAGCGTCTCGCGCAGCGCGGGCAGCCCCGCCGGATAGTCGCCGTGCGTGTGGGCGTACGGCGGGAGCTCCTCCAGCGCGCCCTGGACGGCACGCGTGAGCCATGGTTCGGGGGCGGGCAGGGCCGCGCAGCCCAGGTCGATCATGGAGCCGAGGGCTTCGGGCGGCAGCGGTTCCAGGCCGCGCGCGGGCAGCGGGTTCCCGGCCGGTACGGCCGTCCAGCTGCCGGCTCCCCTGCGGGACTCCAGGAACCCTTCGGCGCGCAGCGCCTCGTAGGCGGCAGCCACTGTGGTGCGGCTCACGGAGAGGGAGAGCGCCAGTTCGCGTTCGGCGGGCAGCCGCGCGGCGACGGGGACGCGCCCTTCGAGGACGAGCAGGCGCACGCCGTCGGCGAGGGCACGATAGGCGGGCGGGCGGCGTGTGCCGGGGCCCGCCGGGCGCTCCTGCTGGGAGTTGAGCAGCCGCGCGAGCTGAGCGGCACCCACCGCCGAGGTCCACTGCGCCATGATTTCCAGTCCACCTTCCCCGAATTGGCCATGGAAGAGGTTTCTTCTCAAGCCACAGAGTGGCACGAGTCAGGCCACTGTCACCACCAGGGGGCACATCTTGTCCACTCCACCATCGGATCGACCGCCGAACCGGCCGTCGGACCAGCCGTCAGGTCCGCCATCGAGCACGCCCCCGAGGCACCTCACTCGCCGGCTGCTCCAGCTGTACGTGGGCCTGGCCCTGTACGGAGCGAGTTCGGCGCTGCTCGTGGAGGCGGGGCTGGGCCTGGAGCCGTGGGGCGTCCTGCACCAGGGCCTCGCCGAGCTCACCGGGCTGACGATCGGCGTCGTGTCGATCATCGTGGGCGCCGTGGTGCTGCTCCTGTGGATCCCGATGCGCCAGCGCCCGGGCCTCGGCACGGTCTCCAACGTCTTCGTGGTCGGCATCGCCATGGACGGCACGCTCGCCCTGGTCCCGGACGCGCACGCCCTCCAGATCCGCGTCCCCTTGCTGGTGGCGGGCATCCTCCTCAACGGCGTGGCGACCGGCCTCTACATAGCGGCCCGTTTCGGTCCGGGCCCGCGCGACGGCCTGATGACCGGGCTCCATCGGCGGACCGGCCGCTCGATCCGTCTGGTGCGTACGGCCATCGAGGTGGCCGTGGTGGCCACGGGCTTCGTCCTCGGCGGCACGGTCGGCGTGGGCACGGTCCTGTACGCGGTGGCCATCGGCCCGCTGGCCCAGCTCTTCCTGCGCGTGTTCACCGTCCCCTCGGCATCATCGGACGGCAGCACGGTCGTTGCCGCGGGGCAACCGGAGCAGGCGATACTGCGCGGGTGAGCACCCGGATACGCCACCTCTACCTCGACCATCCCGGCCCGATCGCCTTCGCCCACCGGGGCGGGGCCGCGGACGGCCTGGAGAACACCGCGGCCCAGTTCCGGCGCGCGGTCGAGGCCGGCTACCGATACATCGAGACCGATGTACACGCCACGGCGGACGGAGAACTCGTCGCGTTCCACGACGCGACGCTGGACCGGGTGACCGACGGGGCGGGCCGGATAGCGGACCTCCCCTGGGACGACGTGAGCCACGCGCGCGTGGCGGGTTCGGAACCGGTCCCCCTCTTCGAGGAGCTGCTGGAGACGTTCCCCGGTGTCCGCTGGAACGTCGACATCAAGGCGGAGCCCGCCCTGCATCCCCTTCTCGACCTGATCCGCCGCACCGGTTCCTGGGACCGCGTCTGCGTCGGCTCCTTCTCCGAGGCGCGGGTCGCCCGCGCACAGCGCCTGGCCGGTCCGCGCCTGGCCACCTCGTACGGCACCCGGGGCGTCCTCGGACTGCGCCTGCGGTCGTGGGGGATCCCGGCCCCGCTGCGCCGCTCAGCGGTCTGCGCCCAGGTGCCGGAGTCCCAGTCGGGCATCCCCGTGGTCGATCACCGCTTCGTTCGCGCCGCCCACGCGCGCGGGCTGCAGGTCCACGTCTGGACGGTCAACGAAGCCGAGCGGATGCACCGGCTCCTGGACCTGGGAGTCGATGGCATCATGACCGATCACATCGAGACGCTGCGCGGGGTCCTGGAGGACCGCGGCACCTGGGTCTGACGGCCCGGCGCCCCGCGCGGCGTCCGCGTACGGGGACTGCGACGGGGAAGCGAGGGCACGGGTGGGCACCGACACCGTGCGGGAACAGGCGGTCGACGAGGTCGCGGAACGGCGGCGCGAACAACGCGGCTGGTACGTCTACGACTGGGCCTGTTCCGTCTACTCGACGAGCGTGCTCACCGTGTTCCTCGGCCCCTATCTGACATCGGTCGCCAAGGCGGCGGCGGACGCGGACGGATTCGTACACCCGCTGGGGATCCCCCTGCGCGCCGGTTCCTTCTTCGCGTACTGCGTGTCGGCGTCCGTCATCCTGTCGATCTTCGTGATGCCGCTGGCGGGCGCGGCGGCCGACCGTACGGGCCGCAAGAAGCCGCTCCTCGCGGTCGCCGCCTACGTGGGTGCCGCGGCCACCGCGGGCATGTTCTTCCTGGACGGCGACCGCTATCTGCTGGGCGGCCTCCTGCTGATTGTGGCCAACGCCTCACTGGCCGTGTCGATGGTGCTCTACAACTCCTACCTCCCCCAGATCGCCCCGCCGGACGAGCGCGACGCCGTCTCGTCGAGGGGCTGGGCCTTCGGTTACGCGTCGGGCTCACTGGTCCTGGTCGCGAACCTGATCCTCTACACGGCCCATGACTCCTTCGGCGTCTCCGAGGCGATGGCGGTCCGCATCTGCCTCGCCTCGGCGGGCATCTGGTGGGGCGCCTTCACGCTCATCCCGCTCAAGCGGCTGCGCGACCGCCGCACGACGGCCTCCTCGGGTACGTCCTCGCACGGATGGCGGCAGCTGGCGGCGACCGTGCGGGACATGCGCCGCCAGCCACTGACGCTCGCCTTCCTGCTCGCCTATCTGGTCTACAACGACGGCATCCAGACGGTCATCTCGCAGGCATCCGTGTACGGATCCGAGGAACTGGGCCTCGACCAGTCGACGCTGATCGTCGCCGTGCTGCTGGTCCAGTTGCTCGCGGTGGCCGGGGCGCTCGGGATGGGCCGACTCGCCCGGACGTACGGCGCCAAACGGATCATCCTCGGCTCGCTGATCGCCTGGACCGTGACGCTGGGCGCCGGTTACTTCCTGCCCGCCGGCGCGCCCGTCTGGTTCTTCGTCCTCGCCGCCGGAATCGGCCTCGTCCTCGGCGGCAGCCAGGCGCTGTCCCGGTCCCTTTTCTCGCATCTGGTGCCGCCCGGCAAGGAGGCCGAGTACTTCTCGGCGTACGAGATGAGCGACCGCGGTATGAGCTGGCTCGGCCCGCTTCTGTTCGGTCTCACCTACCAGCTGACCGGAAGTTATCGGGACGCGATCATCTCGCTCGTGATCTTCTTCGTGCTGGGATTCGTGCTGCTCGCGAGGGTTCCGGTACGCCAGGCGGTGCGCGACGCGGGCAACCCCGTTCCGGACAGGATTTAGCGCCGGAGGCCAAAGGCCGGTAGTGTACGCGTTTGGCCTGCCAGGCGTACCGTTACTGCGCGTCAAAGATGCCGAAACGCTGGGTGACATCTGCGTTCAGATGTGACAAACCGGGCGCAGGTGGGTACAACAAGGGGCGGCTACGACGGCGACGCATGACCCGGAGCGGGAATCTTTACCGCCGACCGGACGTTGACCGGATGACGACGACAGCGACACCTGTCCTGTGGGCGACAAGCCCGGGAGGCACGATTCATGAGTGAGCGAGCTCTTCGCGGCACGCGCCTCGTGGTGACCAGCTACGAGACGGACCGCGGCATCGACCTGGCCCCGCGCCAGGCCGTGGAGTACGCATGCGAGAAGGGCCATCGATTCGAGATGCCCTTCTCGGTGGAGGCGGAGATCCCGCCGGAGTGGGAGTGCAAGGTCTGCGGGGCCCAGGCACTCCTGGTGGACGGCGACGGCCCTGAGGAAAAGAAGGCCAAGCCCGCGCGCACGCATTGGGACATGCTGATGGAGCGGCGCACGCGAGAGGAGCTCGAAGAGGTCCTCGAAGAGCGCTTGGCCGTACTTCGCTCCGGAGCCATGAACATCGCGGTCCACCCTCGGGACAGCCGCAAGTCCGCGTAACCCCTCCGGGGGTTGGGCGGCATACACGCACGCACCCAACCGCGGGTGCCGTACCTTCGGGTACGGTGCCTGCGGTTTTGTGCGTTTGGATGACTTTCGGGCGCCTTGTCCTCAAACGCCGAACGGGCTGAGAGGATGCGGGTTCGTCTATTGGGTGCGGGTTCGCTGTGGCTGGTCGCGCAGTTCCCCGCGCCCCTCAGGTACCTCGGCCGGCAGGTATCTCAAGTCCCCGAGGTATCTCGTGCCCCTGAGGTATCTCAGCCCCTCCGGCGTTTGAGGAGCGGGGGTTCGGGGGCCGGCCCCCGAAAAGGGACGGTGGGGGTCCCCCCGCTCGAGCGAAGCCGAGAGTGGGGGAGGGAAGGGGCGGCGGGGGCGAAGAAAGACCCCTCGGCGTCAGCCGTTCAGCGGCGGCCGCGGCCCCGCGTCCTCCTGACGCCCCCGCGGCTCGTCGTCCCGGATGACCTCGCCCGGCACGACCTTCCCGTCGGGCCGATGGATACGCGCCTGCTGGAACGCACCCCCGAGCGTCCCGGCGCCGGCCTCCCGCATCTTGCGCTCGAAGGTCCGCTCCGCATACCGGCTCAGCCCCTTCTGAACCGGCGGAACCAGCAGCAGCAGCCCGAGCGCGTCGGAGATCAGCCCCGGCAGCATCAGCAGCAGGCCGCCCAGCATCATCAGACCGTTGCCCTCGGAATTCGTACCGCCCTGCGGCAGCGCCCCGCTCTGCTGTTGCTGCAACGTCTCGCTCAGCGCGCGGAAGGCACGGCGTCCGGCCCGCTTGATGACCACGGAACCGAGGACGAATCCGGCGACCAGCAGCAGGAGGACGATGAAGCCGCTCGTGGCGCCCGCCACCACGATCAGCAGCCAGATCTCCAGCACCAGCCATGCGGCGATGCCGAGCGGCAGGTACCTGAGCGGGCCGGAGCGCCGGGGCCGTGCGGGGTGGGGCGGAGTCGAAGCGCCAGTCGTCATGCGTCCAGTGTGCCTGGGCACGGCTCAGTACGGGATAAACGCGAGGTCAGCACCACCTGTGAAGCGGAGCCGCCCGCCCCGTCAGCCGGACCGCGACGGCAAGCGGACCACGACGGCAACCGGACCACAGGCCCGGACAGGCCAGCCGGACCACACAACCAACCGGGCCTCAGGACTTCCGACGCCCGCGAATCCGGTCCGCCCGCTCCCCGACCCCCCACGTGGTCACCCTCCACAGGGCCTCCACCAGGATGTCGCGGCTCATCTTGGAGTCGCCCAGTTCGCGCTCGACGAAGGTGATGGGCACCTCGACGACGTGATAGCCGGCCTTGACGGCCCGCCGCGCCAGGTCGACCTGGAAGCAGTAGCCCTGCGAGGAGACCTCGCCGAGGCCGAGGCCCTCCAGGGTCTCGCGGCGGAACGCGCGGTAGCCGCCGGTGACGTCGCGGATCGGCACGTCGAGCATGACGCGCGAGTACAGGCTGCCGCCGCGCGAAATGAACTCACGGGACTTGGGCCAGTTGACGACACGCCCGCCCGGCACCCAGCGGGACCCGAGCACGAGGTCGGCCCCCTTGAGCGCGGTGAGCAGCCGGGGCAGTTCCTCGGGCTGGTGCGAGCCGTCGGCGTCCATCTCGACCAGGACGCCGTACCCGTGCTCCAGGCCCCAGCGGAAGCCCGCGAGGTAGGCGGCGCCGAGGCCTTCCTTGCCCTTGCGGTGCAGCACGTGGACGTGGTCGTCCTCGACGGTCAGTTCGTCGGCGAGTTTGCCGGTGCCGTCGGGGCTGTTGTCGTCGGCGATCAGAACGTGCGCCGCGGGCACGGAGGCCCGCACACGGCCGACGATCGCCTTGATGTTCTCCGCCTCGTTGAAGGTCGGGATGATCACCAAGGTCGTGCCGAGCGCACCGAACTGTCGCCCACCGCCGTCGTTCACAGCTTCCCCTTAAGACTTCCGTGCGAGGGGCTCCACCATAGCGAGCGTCGCTCTTCAGGCCGGTGAGACACCGACGTGAAAGTTCCCGGAAGGGGCCAGAAGGGGGTGGGACTGCGGATCGGGGCCCGGCGCCCTTCGGGCCGACCTGGGACCCGCTGGCTGCGGGTCGACCGAAAGCCGTTGTCTACTGAGCGTCCGGGCCCCACCCGGGTCACACCATCCGAGCCGGAACGTTCCCTCGCCCCGTGGCGCGGGCGCTGGGCCTGGCTCCCAGTGGCGGTGTACCGGTGCGGCACACCATCCCTGACCCAACTGCGCTGCGGCGACTGCGCGGAAGTTCACCGGTCGGACGTCCGGTGGTGGACCCGGCCGAACCTACCGGCCACCTGCCGCTAGCTGTCAACAGTCGTTTGACCTGGGACTTTTCCCTCAAATGCCTGGTCAGCGCGGAGGATACGCAGGTCGCGCGACGGAGCGCCGGGCCATGATCGACACCGCGCCACCCCGGGACATCACTCGTCCGGCCGTACGAATACCGTCCGTCCGCCCACGACCGTACGCAGACAGACGGGCAGTCGCGCGCCGGGCGTGAGGTCGGGCAGTCCGGGGGTGCCGGAGCGCGGGTCGGTCGACCAGCGGGCGACCCGGTCGTCCGGGGCCTGGACGACGAGCTCGTCGGTGCGCCACACGGCGTAGTCGGCGGGCGCGCCGGGTACCAGGAGGCCCGCGTCGTCGCGTCCGACCGCCCGCCAGCCGCCCCGCGTGTGCGCCGTGAACGCGGCGCGCACGGACACCCGGTGCTCCGGAGTGCGGTGGAAGGCCGCGGCGCGGACGGTGCCCCACGGGTCGAGCGGTGTGACGGGGCTGTCGGAGCCGAAGGCGAGCGGCACCCCGGCCCGCAGCAGGGCCGCGAACGGGTTGAGCGCCCGGGCCCGCTCGGCGCCGAGGCGCTCGGCGTACATACCGTCCTCGCCGCCCCACAGCGCGTCGAAGGCCGGCTGGACGGAAGCGGTGAGGCCGAGTTCGGCGAAGGCGGCGATCGCCTCCGGCGTGAGCATCTCGGCGTGCTCGACGCGATGCCTGGCGGCGCGTACGCGGGCCAGGCCGACCTTCTCGGCGGCTGCGCGGACTCCGTCGACCACGGAGGTCACGGCGGCGTCCCCGATGGCGTGGAAGCCCGCCTGGAGGCCCGCCTCGGTGCATGCCACCACGTGGGCGGCGACGGCGGCGGCGTCCAGGTAGGCGGTGCCGGTGTGCCCGGCGTCGGCGTACGGCTGGTGGAGGCAGGCCGTGTGCGAGCCGAGGGCGCCGTCCACGAAGAGGTCGCCCGCCGCTCCGGCCGCGCCCAGCGCCCGGGCTCTCGCCACGCCCTCCTCCGCCTGTTCGGCCCAGTAGCCGACGACCCGGGGCCCGGTCTGCTCCGCGGCGAGCCTCAGCAGCCCGGTGAAGTCGTCCTCGGAGGAGATCTCCGGGCCCGCGCACTCGTGGACGGAGCCGATGCCGAGCGAGGCCGCGTGCTTCAGCGCGGCGCGCTGGGCGTCGGCGCGCTGCTCCGGTGTCACGGCTGCGAACGCGGCGGCGCGTACGGCGTGATGGGCGTCGCGGGTGAGCGGTTCGCCGTCCTCGAAGCCCTGCGCCCGGCGTACGCCCGGCGCCATGTCCAGCAGCGCCGTGGTGACGACGGCCGAGTGGACGTCGATCCGACTGAGGTAGAGCGGGCGGCCGCCGGTAACCTCGTCCAGCTCCTCCCGCCGCGGATGCCGCCGCTCGGGCCAGCGTGACGCGTCCCAGCCATGACCGAGGAGTACCCGGTCGGCGGGACGGGCCGCCGCGAAGTCCCGTACGAGGGCGATCGCCTCGCCGAGGGTGCGGGTGTCGGAGAGGTCGAGGCCGGTGAGGGCGAGTCCGGTGGCCGTGGTGTGCACGTGCGCGTCGGTGAACGCCGGGGTGACGAGCGCCCCTTCGAGGTCCACCACCTCGTCGACCCCGTCCGAGAACGCGTCGGCCGCGCCCTCGGAGCCGACCCAGGCGACCTGCCCGCGTTCCACGACCATCGCGGTGGCGAACGGGTCGGCGGGGCTGTGGACTTCCCCGCCGCGCAGCAGCACGGTTCGGGAGGTGGCGGTGCTCTCACTCATGGGGAACAGTCTCGCCCCTCGGCGCACGCGCCCCGCGCACGGGGCCCCACACCAGGGGTTCAGAACCCCGGCGGTTCAGATCTTCGGCGGCCGGGCCTCGTACGGCGTGGAGAGAACCACCGTCGTACGTGTCGAAACGCCCGCCAGCGTGCGCACGCGCGCGAGGAGTTCCTCCAGCTCGTGCGGGCTCGCGACGCGGACCTTGAGGATGTAGTTCTCGTCGCCGGCGACGCTGTGGCAGGCCTCCAGCTCCGGGACGTCGGCCAGCCGTTCGGCGATGTCGTCGGGGGCGCTGGGGTCGAACGGTTTCACCGAGATGAAGGCCGTGATCGGCAGCCCGACGGCCTCCGGGTCGACGACCGCGGCGTAGCCGCGGATGACTCCGCGCTGCTCCAGCCGGCGTACCCGCTGGTGCACGGCCGACGTGGACAGGCCCGTGGCCTTGCCCAGGTCGGTGTAGCTCATCCGCCCGTCTTCGACGAGCAGCTGCACGATGTGGCGGTCCAGCTCCTCCATGGCGGAGAACCTACATGCCCTTGATCCGCTCGGGTACTCTGCGGCGCAGGTCATACCCTGTTTGTGATGTGGCCTGAAGAAGCGGGCGAGACACCCGGGGGACAAAACCACCGGGTCGGGCACCTGCACGCGGCATGTGACGAACGCCACATAGCAGCGGTCGGTTCCGTGATGTTCTCGTGATTACCGCAGAGACGGGGCGGGAAGTGCTTGCTGTGGTCGAGGTCGCAGTGCCTTGTCGGCCCACCCGAGGGGGAGTAGCCCATGCAGAGTCTGAAGCGCCCTGGTCGCACCGCGCCCAAGCGGCAGCAGCCCGTCGTCGAGCCCGAGCCGGAGGGCGTCGAACCTGACGCCGAGGAGTTCGACGCGTACGACACCTTCGAGATGTACCGGGTGATCTGCCCGGACTGCGCGCAGCCCATCGCGCTCCTCGCGGACGAGGAGATCCTGCCGGAGCACGCGCTGTGCGCGTCGCCGTGGAACCCGTTCGGGCTCACGGTCTGCGCCGGTACGGGCAGGACGGCGGCCGAGGCCCGCCCCGCCGACGAGACGATGGAGGCTCAGGAGCAGGACACCGCCCTGCTGTTGACGCTCCCTCAGGGTCTCGACTGGCGTACGCAGCCGTTCTCGCACGTCGCCGGCCCAGGCTCGCGCCCCATGCGGGTGCCGGTGATGCGCGACCAGGCCGCCTGAGCACCGAACGGCCGGTTTCCGCCTGAGCGGTCCTCAGCTCCTGTCACTGCCCTGCACCATGGCTCATGGGCTCCACCAACCTGATTAGCCACGAAGACGATTGGCTTGCGGCGCATTTCCCGCACCATGATCCTGTGCAACCTGCAGGATCGCCAAGCCAGTCAGAGACGCTGTCGTGGTGCAGGAATAGCGGCAGGTCCTGCGCGAGGTCGAACTCGCGCAGGCCGGGCCGCCATCTCCCAGTCGAGGACCGCGGCGGGTTCGAAGCCGTCGTAGATGACGTTTCCGATGCGTGCGTCACCCCAGCTGAGGACCGTCTCGCCCTCGTCGCGCTGCCGGAGCGCGTCGAGCCGGTCGAAGGTGTCCTCGATCAGGGGTGACCGCGGCAGTCCGTCAATCACCCATTCGTAGTAGGCACGTTGGGCCTCGACATGACGTCGTAGCGGGCTGCCGTTCCCTGGCGAGGCGAGGAAGTCCGCGTCGCGCAGCGGGACTTGGTCGTGGAGCCGGGCGAGGAGTCCGAGCGACGCGGCCTCAAGTCGCTCCCGCTCGGCGTCACTTGCGGCGTGCAGCCAGTTGCCCTCGTACGTGTAGGGCATGACGTCCGGTGGTACGCGGCCCTCCACGCGCTCCATGACGAAGAAGGGCGCCCCGAGGGGTCCTGGGTCCTCCTCCAGCCACCACACCCGCGGTACGGGCACGTCCGTACGGTCCGCCACCAGTCGCATGGTGCGGTACTGGCGCGGCAGGTCGTAGACCGGGAAGACGGTGTACGCCGCCGGATCCGCCGCGAGCCTCAACGCGCAGGCCCGCAACGGGGGTTCGGGGTGCTCGATGTCGAAGAGCAGGGTCTCGCTGGAGAGTCCGTTGGAGGCGGGGACGCGGACGTCGACCGCCTTGGCGCCGGGCAGCCGTCCGGCGAGCCAGGCGGTCAGCCGCCGCGCGAGTTCCTCCGGGTCGCGTGTGGTCGTACGCGGACGGGGTGCCGTTGCCATCGATCCGCTCCCTCCCTCGCGTCAACTTCCCTACGGGGCAACCGAGTCGAAGCCGGTGAACCCGCTCGGGTCGTGCCGTCCGAACGAGCTGTGCTCGAAGATGCCGTGCCCCACCTGTCCGTCGATCGTGAAGCGGGCGGCGTGGTCGGTCACGCCGTACGCGGCGAGCCCGAGCGCGGCCGGGTCCGAGAGGTCGTACGTGCGCCGGTCGGTCCAGCCGCGTCCCCGCCAGGTGCCGTGCTGCCAGCCCTCGGCAGGCGGATAGCCGGCCCCGACGGCGAGCGGTGAGGAGGTGAGGATCTCGACGCCGAGCTCCGACGGCTTGCGGAAGTCGCCGAGGTGGACGATCGCGCGCTCCGGGTGCCGGGTTCCGCTCCGGTAGGTGATCTCGGCCTGGGGCCAGCCGAGTTGGCGGTCCCGCTCCCCGTTCCGTACGAGCGTCGCGTCGTTCAGGGTGCGGTAGCCGTCGGCGTCCTCCTGGGTGATGACCATCAGGAAGCGGTCCTCGAAGCGGACGGGACACCAGAGCCAGTGGAAGCCCTCGGTGCGGTGCTCCTCGGCGAGCCTGCCGCCCTCCTCGCCGGGCAGGGGGCGCGTGCCCCAGCTGCGGTCGCGGGTGCCGGTCCAGTTGTCGCCCGACAGCCGTGTCTCGTCCCCCGCGACCCGGATCCAGCCCTCGCACCGGCCCGCCTGCACGAAGCGCCGGCCCTCCAACGTGAGGCGGGCGCCCCGGCGTTGGACGTGATGCGGCTCCCACAGCGCGGGGAAGTCCGCCGACCAGTTGATCTCGTACGACAGTCCGTCCGGGTCGTCGGGGTCGGCCGCGCAGCTCAGGACGAAGTCCTTCAGGGGCGCTCGACCACGATCCGCAGCGGACCGACCGCCATCGTCATCCTGGTGTCGTCGTCCAGCGCGTCGGAGCCGCGTACGGCGTGCAGGGTGTCGCCGGTGCGCAGGGTCGCGTACGCGTCGATCACGCCGACGTTCGGGTACACCCCGAGCCCCAGGACGAGCAGCGCCCGCCCCTGGTGGTCGAAGACCTGGAAGATGCACCGGTCGTAGGCACCTGGTGCACGGGGTACTCGTCGAGGGCTACGGGGCGGTCGTCGGGCATCGGCTGCCTCCCGGGGCGTACGGCGCGTGACGTCGCCCGGAGGGGTGCGCCCCTCGTACGGACCGGCGGCACCCCCGGACAAGAGCGGGACCGAGAAGGGCGTGCCGCGAACTCACTGGCGAATCCGCGCGCCGGTGACCTGTCCGCATGTGGACCCGTTGGCCTCGGTATGACCCCCACATACGCAGAGGCGGAGCGCCGCCGCCGGATCCTCTTCCCCACGTCGGCAGAATCGGTTCCCCAGGGGTCCCTGGGGAACCTGGGACCGCAGGAGACTCAATGGACACAGGGGACCCAGTGGACACAGGGGACTCAGTGGACACAAGGAGTTCACTGGGCACAGGAAACCCAGGGATCGCAGGGGTCTCAGGCATCCCACGTACACCCTCAGCCCCTGGATCCCCCCATCTACCGCGCCCTGATCCGCACCTGGGCGGACCGGGGCCGGACCCTGCCGGGCCGCCACGACCCGGAGTGGGCCCGGCTCGCGGCGCCCTCGGCGATGTACGCGTACGGGAGGTTCAGCGCGACTCAGGACCCGCGAGGTGACGGGCGATGACCATCCGCTGGATCTGATTGGTGCCCTCGACGATCTGCAGCACCTTGGCCTCGCGCATGAGGCGCTCCGCGGGGAAGTCCGCGGTGTAGCCGTACCCGCCGAGCACCTGGACGGCGTCCGTGGTGACCTTCATCGCGGTGTCGGTGCAGTGCAGTTTCGCCATGGCCGCCTGCTTGGCGAACGGCCGTCCCGCGTCGCGCAGCCGGGCCGCCGCGAGGTAGAGCGCCCTACCCGCCTCGATCTGGGTCGCCATGTCCGCGAGCATGAAGCGCAGGCCCTGGAAGTCCGCGATCGGGCGGCCGAACTGCTGCCGCCCGGTGGCGTACGCGACGGCCTCGTCCAGCGCGGCCTGGGCCACACCCATCGCGCAGGCCGCGATGCCGAGCCGCCCCGAGTCGAGCGCGGACAGGGCGATCGCGAAGCCCTGGCCCTCGTCGCCGATGCGCCGGTCGTCCGGGATCCGTACCCCGTCGAAGTGGACCTGGGCGGTGGGTGAGCCCTTCATGCCCATCTTCTTCTCGGGCGCCGCGGCACTCAGCCCCTCGGCGTCGCCGGGCACCAGGAACGCGGTGATGCCCCGCGCCCCCTCGCCGCCGGTGCGCGCGAGCACGGTGTAGAAGTCGGCGACTCCGCCGTGCGTGATCCAGGCCTTGGTGCCCGTGATCACCCAGTCTTCGCCGTCCCGCACGGCTTTGGTGCGCAGCGACGCCGCGTCCGAGCCGGAGGACGGCTCCGAGAGGCAGTAGGCGCCCAGAAGGCCGCCGCCGAGCATGTCCGGGAGATGCTCGATCTGCTGTTCCTTGGTGCCGTAGTTGGCTAGGGCGTGGCAGGCGAGCGTGTGCACGCTGACGCCGAGGCCGACGGTGAGGCGGGCGGCGGCCAGCTCTTCGAGGACCTGGAGATAGACCTCGTACGGCTGGTCTCCGCCGCCGTACTCCGACTCGTACGGGAGGCCGAGCAGGCCCGACTCCGAGAGCAGCGTGAGGACTTCGCGCGGGAAGCGCCCGGCGTCCTCCTCCTCGGCCGCCTTCGGGGCGATCTCGCGCTGCGCGATGTCGCGGACGAGTGAGATCAGATCCCGGGCCTCGTCCGTGGGCAGTTGACGGTCCACCGGCTGCGGGGCGCGGTCGGGCATGGTGACGCTCTCCTCCCTGTCGGGCACTTCGGCGAACGCACACCTGGGTGGGGCTGCCCCGCCGGGTCTCACTGGGCACTGCCGACGCTCGGCGCCGCCGGGTCACGGAAGCGGCTGATCAGCGGCTGTGCGCTGTGAGTATGCCCGATCGGCGGGATCCAGTCACCAGTTAACGACCGCTTACTCCAGAGTAAGGGACTCCTGCGTCGAATCCCGTGCCGAATTGGTCCGAACCATTGACCGCACTGGTCTAGTCCTCTTACTGTTTCGCCCCAACGCTTCACCGCGCTCATGCCAACAGGCGCGCGTTCCCCTCCCCCTCCTGTGGAGACACGATGTTCACCTCGCTCCGCCCCCGCGTCCGTTTCCGGGCGCTCGTATCCGCAGCGTGTTGCGCCGTTCTCGGCGCGGGGCTGCTCGTCGGCGCGGGCACGGCCACCGCGGCCGGCCCCGACGCACAGGCCGCCGCACGCAAGGCAGCCGGCTCCAAGGTCGTCGGCTACTTCACCGAATGGGGCACCTACGACCGGAAGTACCTGGTCAAGAACGTCGAGACGTCCGGCTCGGCGGCCAGACTGACGCACATCAACTACGCCTTCGGCAACGTCACCGGCGGCAAGTGCGCGATGGGCGACAACTACGCGGCGACCGAGCGGACGCACACCGCGGCCGAGTCGGTCGACGGCGTCGCGGACACCTGGGACCAGCCACTGCGCGGCAACTTCAACCAGCTGCGCGAGCTGAAGAAGAAGCACCCGAAGCTCAAGATCCTGTGGTCCTTCGGCGGCTGGACCTGGTCGGCGGGCTTCACCGAGGCGGCCAGGAACCCGGCCGCCTTCGCCCAGTCCTGCTACGACCTGGTCGAGAACTCGAAGTGGGCGGACGTCTTCGACGGGATCGACATCGACTGGGAGTACCCCAACTCGTGCGGCGCCACCTGTGACACCAGCGGGCGGGCCGCGTACAAGAACCTGATGTCGGCGGTGCGCGCCAAGTTCGGCGGCTCCGCGCTGGTCACCTCGGCGATCCCGGCCGACGCCACGGCCGGCGGCAAGCTCGACGCGGCGGACTACGCGGGCGCCGCCCAGTACGTCAACTGGTACAACCCGATGACGTACGACTTCTTCGGCGCCTGGGACGCGACCGGTCCCACGGCTCCGCACTCGGCGCTGAACTCCTACTCGGGGATCCCGCAGGCGGAGTTCCACACCTCCGCGACCATCGCCAAGCTCAAGGGCATGGGCATCCCGGCCTCGAAGCTGCTGCTCGGCATCGGCTTCTACGGGCGCGGCTGGACCGGTGTCACCCAGGCGGCGCCCGGCGGCACGGCCACGGGCCCGGCGGCGGGCACGTACGAGCAGGGCATCGACGACTACAAGGTGCTCAAGACGAAGTGCCCGGCCACCGGCACGGTCGGCGGTACCGCGTACGCCAAGTGCGGGAACAACTGGTGGAGTTACGACACCCCGTCGACCATCGCCGGGAAGATGAACTACAAGAACGCGCAGGGTTTGGGCGGCACGTTCTTCTGGGAGCTGAGCGGTGACACGTCGAACGGCGAGCTGATCAGGGCGATCAACTAGCTTCGACGGTAGGGCAGTTGGGTGAAGGGCGGGGGCCGGTCGGCGGGCTCCCGCCCTCCACTCATGTCATACGTCCCGGCGTGCGGCCTTCGGTGCCGGGTAGGAGGCGTCCAGCTCCTCGATGGCGCGCATCGTGCCGCCGAGCATCTTCACCAGCAGCTCGCGCATGAGGTCGCGCGGGAGGTTGTAGTGGTGGATCCAGTCGAGGGTGGCGCCCTCGACGCTGCACAGCCAGCCGAGCAGCGCCATCCGTGGCAGCGGGGCGATCTTCCGTCGCCCGTACGCCCCTTCGGCGATCGTCTCGACGATCGCCTCCCGCACGCCCTCCCGGATCGCGTGCACCTCGGCGTCGAAACCGACACCCCCGCTGATGATGGTGCGGTACGCGGCGTGGTTGTGCTCGGCATAGCGCAGATAGCCGTCGATGGTGCGGTGGACCCGCTGCTCCGGGGGCAGTTCGAGGCCGCCGGCCGCCCGGGAGATCAGCTCGGCCACCGAGTCCTGGACGATCGCCAGGTAGTAGCCGCGCTTGGACTTGAAGTAGTAGTAGATCAGCCCCTTGGCCACCTGCGCCTGTTTCGCGATGTCGTCCATCGACAGTGCGTCGTAGGACGTGTCGGCGAACAACTTCCGCCCGATGGCGATGAGTTCGGCGCGGCGCGCTAAGGAACGGTCGGTGCCGCGCGCTCCGGGGCGGTCGGCACCACGCTGCTGACTGTTACTCAATTCCGGACCTGGTCTCCAACTGCGAGCGGGACCCCCGCAGTATGGCAGAGCAGCGTCACCAGCCTGTTCGACTCTCTTCGACCGCGGTCAGACGAGGCCGAGCTGTGTCACGAGCATCGCGAGCACCACCACGAACGTCCAGCCCACGATGTGTTCAAGGATCTTCGGGCCGTCGTCCTTGGGGCCGCCGGTACGGGTACGGACCCGTCCGGCGGTGGCTGAGGTCGTGGTCATGGCAGCTCGCTCACGTCGGTGTTGCGGTGGACTCCCCCCGTCGTTCTGTCCACCTTGCCACCGGATCGGGCTTTTGCGGGGGAGAGCTTGGTCACGCGCGAGGGGCTGCTGTGGCACCCGCCACAGCAGCCCCGTCGCAGCAATCCCGTCACGGCAGTCTCGTCACAGCTGCCCGTCGCTCAGCGAATGCCCACCGCCGTCAGCGCCTTCCGCTGGCCGGCCGTGGGACGGGCCGGAAAGTAGACGTAGCAGACGCCGCCGGTACCGGAGACGACAGCCCCGGAGGCGTTGTACCTCTTGGTACGGAGCCAGATGTTCTCCCACTCGCGCCGCTTGTAGACGCGCCGGACCGCGTTGTTGTCCGGCGAGGCCGGGTCGTTGGCGATCACGTCGCCGTCGGCGGTGAACCCTATGACCGTCATCAGATGGCCCGCGGTGCCGTACCCCGCTCCCGTCAGTTCGGTCTTGAGGAACGACTGGGACGTTATGGCCGGAATTCCGGCGGCGATCAGCGTCTCCAGGTCGGCGAGCGAGCCGAGCCGGGTCACCACGCCCTGGAGGTCCTTGTACGTCGCGGCGTACGCAGCGTTGAAGGGCCAGTTCCCGCAGCCGTTGTACTGGTGGTCGAAGGTGAACCGGGCGGCGTGGCACACCTGCGGGTCCGCGTACTCGGGCTTGACCCAGGCCAGGTCCGCCGCAGTGGGCTTCCGACCCCAGTACTCGATGATCATCTGGGAGGAGGTGGGGCTGCACCAGGCCTCGCCGCCGTTGTCGTACTCGGGGTACTGGCCGGCGTGGATCTCCTGCGAGTAGCGCGGCACCGTCAGCTCCCGCGCGAGTGCGGGCGTCGAGGCCGGGACGGTGAAGCGGTCCGGGACGTCGGAGCCCATCGCGCCGAGCCGCCACACGGTCGGCGTGGCCGCGGTCCCGGGCTTGCGGTACAGGGTCAGCCGCAGCCGGTACGACACCAGGCGCAGCCCGGAGGCCGCGTCGTCGATGGAGAAGGTGTCCGTCCAGACACTGCTCCGGCCGTCGCTCTGGTCGTCCACCGAGGTCCGCCGGATGTCCCGGTCCCCGGCCGCCCAGCGGCCCATCACGTACCAGGGCGTCTTCTTGCCGTCGGAGTACGTACCCGACAGCTCGACCTGAAGCCAGGTGCCCGCCGGGGTCCGCGCGTTCCAGGACGGGATGACCTCGGTCGCGGGGACGGCAAGGCGGTGGACGGGCGAGGTCCAGCGCGCGTACTCCCAGGTGGCGGTCGTGCCGGTGTGCGGGTCCTTGTAGTCGGTGCGGCCCTCGGGCGTCCCGATCACCAGGCCCGGGCGCGTCCCCGGCACGGCACGGGTCCCTGCCGCGGTACCACCGCGCCAGTCGGTGTACGAGGTCCAGGCATGGTTGTCCACGAGGCTTGACGGGGCTTTCGACGGGGCGGCGGTCCGGGTTCTCGCGGGGCCGGCCGTCGAGCCGGCGGCGGCCGCCGCCGGACTCGCGGCGCCCGCGGTGGCCGCGGCGACCGCCACGGCCAGGAGGCTTCTGCGGGACGGCTGTTCAGCTCTGGTCATGGACGGGTGACCCCCAGGTGTCCGGAACGGGCTGGTCCAATGCGTGGGTGTGGGCCAACTATGGTTCGCGATCACGGCTTCTGCCAGCACTTCGCGCGTCGCGGCGCCGACCAATATTGGTCGATACCACTGGCATGGCCGCGACAGGACATAGGGCGCCTTCTCCCCCGTTCGCCCGAGGATGGCCTCGGTAGAGTGAAGCCCAGGAGCACCGCACCGCACCAAGGGATCCCTCATTCACCTCGACGCCCTCGCCGCCCGGCTGCACCGGCTGCCGCCCTCCTGCGGACCCGTCCGGCTCGTCGGCGTCGACGGGCACGCGGGCTCGGGGAAGACCACGTTCGCGGGGCGGCTGGCCGAGGCGCTGGGCGCGGTCCCCGTGCTCCACCTGGACGACATCGCCACGCACGAGGAGCTCTTCGCCTGGACCGGGCGGCTGCTCGGGGAGGTCGTGGAGCCGCTGTCGCACGGCACGACGGCGCACTATCTGCCGTACGACTGGGAGACACGCGGCTTCGGACCGGCCCGCGCGCTGCCGCCCGCGCCCGTGGTCCTCGTCGAGGGGGTGGGCGCCGGCCGTCGCGCGCTCAGACCGTGGCTGGCGCGGCTGCTGTGGATGGAGCTGGCCGACGACGACGCGTGGGCGCGCGGGCGGCAGCGGGACGGTTCAGCGCAGAACGAGTTCTGGGAGGGGTGGGTCCGCGCCGAGCGCCGGCACTTCACCAAGGACCCGTCAAAACCGTTCGCCGATCTTCTGGTGCTGCAGTGTTCAGAGGGGTACGAGGTACTCCAGGGATCTGCTGCGACGTCAGTGAAGAGCCTCCCCGTCACGGACCGTGACGGGCCAGCGTCTGTGTGCTGAACTTGTGAAGACCCACATCTGAGAAGTTGCCTGAGTGCCCCAACTCGGCTTGACCCGGGGGCCGTACAGGACTTACTTTCTGAATGTGCGGCCTTTTGGGGCCGCCCCGCAGACGCGAAGCCCCCGGTTGTTCCCCCGTGATCGGGGGCTTCGTTCTGCCCACAGCCGTTTTTCGGACGCTCCGAGGCGTGATTCGTTCACCCTGAGTCACCAAGTCGAGTGCGCCCCATCTGCTCCCACCTCGGAGAACCTGTCGTGCGGCACCCTTCGGCCCGGTACTGCCCCGCAGGTACGATGCCTCTCGGTGCGACATTCGGACGGCTGCTCTCCGCACCGAACGCAACTCCCGTCCGCGGCACAGCGGTTCGACGAAGACTGCCGACGGGCACCGGCCCGCCCGGCGTTCAACGGGGGCACGGTTTGTGGGGGACGTGATGGACTTCGGCACGCAGGGCCCCGAGGCCCCGGCCGACCTCGCCTGGCTGCGAGGTGTGGACGCGTACACGATGGGGGCCTATCCGCAGGCGGAGGAGGAATTCCGCGCCGCGGTCCGGATGGATCCGGGAATGGCCGACGGCTGGCTCGGGCTGCACGCGCTGCGCATCGACACGACGACGGCGCTGCTGCGGATGTTCCGGCACCGGGAGCGCTTCGGGGAACAGCGCTCGCGCCACCGGCGGACGCTCAACTCCTGGTACTGGCTGGGCTGGTGGGTGCAGCCCGTCCTGGAGTCGCCGCGCGATCTGCTGCTCGCGCACGCCTCGCACTGGCTCGACGGGCGTCATGTCCCGGAGCTGGACCGGGCGCTCGCGAGCCTGCCGCCCGTGGACGCGGATCCGCAGGTGCGGTTCCTGCACGCCTGCCGGGCGTATCTCGTCAAGGACTGGGAGCAGTTGGTCCGCCACACGGATCCGCTGATCGCCGATCCGATGCTGGGCATCGAGGCCGGTCTCTTCGGTGGTATGGCACGGGTACGCCTGGAGATGTTCGGGCAGGCCGAGCCGCTGCTGTCGTCCGCGCTGATGCGCTGTCGCAGCGAGCAGCCGCAGCGCAAGGAGCTGCGGTACTGGCTGGCGCGGGCGCACGAGGGCACGGGCCGCTCCGCCGCGGCGCTGCCCCTGTACCGGGCGGTGCACCGGGTCGACCCGGCCTTCATGGACACCTCCGCGCGGCTCGCGGCGATCTCCGAGGGCGACGGGTACGACGACACGGCCGACTTCGCGGCGATCACGCTCACCGGTGTCGGGCAGGACATTCTGGACGGCCCGGACGGCGTCGACCCGCTGTTCGGCGGCGAGGGCCGTGATCTCAAGCTCTCCGATCCCGAACTGCCGCCGCCGGGCGCGCTGCCCTCCGAGGCGGACCGGGTCCGCGAGAAGGCCATCGTGCCGGTGTTTCCGCCGCATCTGCCGACCGGTCCCACCGATCCGGCACTGCTCGAAGAGGCGCTCCTGGAGCTGGAGCGCATGGTCGGTCTCGAACCGGTGAAGCGCCAAGTGAAGGCGCTGTCCGCGCAGTTGAACATGGCGCGGCTGCGGGCCGGGCAGGGTCTGCCGGTCCAGCCGCCGAAGCGGCACTTTGTGTTCTCGGGTCCCTCCGGCACCGGCAAGACGACCGTGGCCCGTATCCTGGGCCGGGTCTTCTACGCGCTCGGCCTGCTCGGCGGCGACCATCTCGTCGAGGCCCAGCGCGCCGACCTGGTGGGCGAGTACCTCGGCCAGACCGCCGTGAAGGCCAACGAGCTGATCGACTCCGCGATCGGCGGCGTCCTCTTCGTCGACGAGGCCTACTCGCTCTCCAACTCCGGTTACGGCAAGGGCGACGCGTACGGCGACGAGGCGCTCCAGGTTCTGCTGAAGCGTGCCGAGGACAACCGCGACCACCTTGTGGTGATCCTCGCCGGCTACCCCGAGGGCATGGACCGCCTGCTGGCCGCCAACCCCGGGCTCTCGTCCCGCTTCACGACCCGCGTCGACTTCCCCTCGTACCGTCCGCTCGAACTCACCTCGATCGGTGAGGTGCTGGCCGCGGAGAACGGTGACGTGTGGGACGAGGAGGCACTCGACGAGCTGCGCTCCATCAGCGGGCACGTCGTCGACCAGGGCTGGATCGACGAGCTCGGCAACGGACGGTTTCTGCGCACCCTGTACGAGAAGAGCTGCGCGTATCGCGATCTGCGGCTGTCGGTGTATCCGGGACACCTCACGCGCGATGATCTTTCCACGCTGCGGCTGGCCGATCTCATGCAGGCGTACGGCGAGGTGTTGTCGGGGCGGGGGCCGCAGGATCCCTCACCGATGTGAGTCGCGGCGGAGCCGCGGATGTCACAGGCCCGCGCCCCTGAAGACAGGGGCGCGGGCCTTCCGCGTCAGCTCGCCAGTGCCTGCTCCGCCGTCTCCTGGCCCGGGGCCGGTTCCGGCGTCTCCTTGCGCGGCTCGCCGACCCGTACCGCCGGAGTCTCCCGGTGCGCCGGGTCGCGGACCTCACCGACCAGCAGTTCCAGTACGTCCTCCAGGGCGACCAGGCCGAGCACACGTCCCGACGCGTCGGCGACCTGGGCGAGGTGCGTCGCGGCGCGGCGCATCACGGTCAGGGCGTCGTCCAGCGGGAGTTCGGCCCCGAGGGTCGTCATGGGGCGCCAGACCTGCTGCGGCACGGCCCGCTCGGACTCCTCCAGGTCGAGTACGTCCTTCACGTGCAGATAGCCCATGAAGGCGCCGTTCTCGGCGGCCACCGGGAAGCGGGAGTACCCGGTGCGGGCGGTGAGCGCGACGACCTGGCCCGGGGTGACCGAGGGGCCGACGGTCACCAGGGACTCGCTGTCCAGGAGCACGTCGGTGACCGGGCGGGAGCCCAGCTCCAGAGCGTCCTCGAGGCGCTCCTGCTCCTCGGGGTCGAGCAGGCCCGCCTGTCCCGCGTCCTCGACGAGCCGGTTGAGCTGCTCACTTGTGAAGACCGCCTCGACCTCGTCCTTGGGCTCGACGTGGAAGAGCCGCAGGATGACGCGGGCGCAGGCGCCGAGGCCCACGGTCACCGGCCTGCACAGCCGGGCGAAGGCGACCAGGCCGGGGCTGAGCCACAGCGCGGTCTTCTCGGGGGCGGCCATCGCCAGGTTCTTCGGCAGCATCTCGCCGACGACGAGGTGCAGGAAGACGACCGCGGCGAGGGCTATGACGTATCCGAGCGGGTGGATCATGCCCTCGGGCAGGTGCACGGCGTGGAACACCGGCTCCAGGAGGTGTGCGACGGTGGGCTCGGCGACCGCGCCGAGCGTCAGCGAGCAGACCGTGATGCCGAACTGCGCGGCGGCCATCATCTGCGGCAGGTTCTCCAGGCCGTACATGACCTGGCGGGCCCGTGCGGTGCCGAGCGGTTCGATCTGGCTGCGGCGGACGGAGACCAGCGCGAACTCGGCGCCGACGAAGAAGCCGTTGGCGAGCACGAGCAGGACCGCGAACAGGAGTTGGAGCACGCTCATCGCACGGCCTCCACCACGGAAGCGGAAACGGAAGCCGAGGAAGCCGAGGAAGCCGAAGCGGTGCCGGCGGTCCTGACCAGCCGGACCCGCTCGGCCCGGTAGTGCCCGACCTGGCGCACGGAGAGGCGCCAGCCCGGCAGCTCCGCCCTGTCACCGGGTGCGGGGATCCGGCCGAGCAGATCGGCGATCAGGCCGGCGACCGTCTCGTACGGGCCCTCGGGGACGTCCAGGCCTATGCGCTGGAGGATGTCGACCCGGCAGCTGCCGTCGGCGTCCCAGGCGGGCCGGCCGTCCTCGGCCGGCGCGGCGGCGAGTTCCGGGACATCGTGGCCGTCGTGCTCGTCGCGGACCTCGCCGACGAGTTCCTCGACGATGTCCTCCAGGGTGACCACCCCGGCCGTGCCGCCGTACTCGTCGACGACGACGGCGATGGGCTGTTCGTTGCGCAGCCGCTCCAGGAGGGGCTGCACGGGCAGCGTCTCCGGGACGAGCAGCGGGGCCTGGGCGATCCTGGTGACGGGCGTGCGCAGCCGGTCCCGCGAGGGCACCGCGAGGGCGTCCTTGAGGTGCACCATGCCGACGATCTCGTCGATCCGCTCCCGGTAGACGGGGAAGCGGGACAGGCCGGTGGCACGGGTGAGGTTCACGACGTCCTCGGCGGTCGCGGAGGACTGGAGGGCGCTGACCTTCACGCGCGGGGTCATGACGTGCTGCGCGGTGAGGTCGGCCAGCGAGAGCGTACGGACGAAGAGGTCGGCGGTGTCCTGCTCCAGGGTGCCCGCCTGGGCCGAGTGCCGGGCCAGGGAGACCAGCTCGCCGGGGGTGCGGGCGGAGGCCAGCTCCGCGGTGGGCTCCACGCCGAGAGTGCGGACGAGCCGGTTGGCCACGGAGTTCAGCCCCGAGATCACCGGCCGGAACACGGTCGAGAAGGCGTGCTGCGGGCCCGCGACGAACCGCGCGACCTGCATGGGCCTGGAGACCGCCCAGTTCTTGGGCACGAGCTCGCCGATCACCATCTGCACGGCCGAGGCCAGCAGCATGCCGACGACCACGGCGACACCGGACACGGCGCCCTCGGGGATGCCGACCGCGGTGATGGGGCCGTTGAGCAGCTCGGCGAGCGCCGGTTCGGCGAGCATGCCGACGACGAGGGAGGTGATGGTGATGCCGAGCTGGGTGCCGGAGAGCTGGAACGACAGCTCCTTGAGTGAGTTGACGACCGTACGGGCCCGTCGGTCGCCCTCGGCGGCGGCCTTCTCGGCGTCGGGGCGCTCCACCGTGACGAGGCCGAACTCGGCCGCCACGAAGAAGCCGTTGGCGAGGATCAACAGGAACGCCGCTCCGAGGAGCAGCAGGGGGATGGTCATGCCGCCGCCTCGATATGTCGGGAGGGGGCGGCGCAGGTACTACAGGACGATCCGTCCATCGCTGGAGGGAGTCACTCCTCGAAATAGCAGGGGGCCTCTGGATCCCGGGTGGGAAGCCGGAGGCGGAGGCGCAACGAAAACGCCTCCGCCAACAGATTAATCAAGACATGGGCCCGTACGGCAGGGTGGAAGGCCGAGAGTCAGGCGTGATGTTCGTCGTGCTCGTCTTCCTGCGGTCCGTCGGGCTCGTGGACGGAGTGGGCTTCGGCGAGGGCCCGCAGCGCACGGGCGTCGCGGATCGCGTGCTCCTTGGCGATGCCCGGCTGGATGCCGAGCGCGGCCAGGCTGGTGCCGTCGCTGAGGTTCAGGAACACCCACGGGTCGCCCGGGCGCAGGTTGACCTGCACGATCTCCGCCCAGGCCAGCTTCCGGCGGCCGGCGATGTTCACGACGGTCACGCCGGACTCCTCGGCGACGACTTTCGGCCGCGAGAGCAGCACGAGCACCCCGAAGAGCAGGGCTCCGGTGAAGACGAAGCTGGTGCGCTCCCCCGGGCTGAGCTTCTCCAGCAGCATCGCGACTGTGGTGATGACCACGAAGATCGTGGCGCCGGCGGTCAGCAGGACGGCTCGGGTGCGGCCCGGCCGGAAGGTGACCGGAAGAGCGGGCAGCTCTGGTGCGTCGGACATGGCGGGCGGTCCTCAGAGGCGGCAGGCGTGGATGGCCGTGGTCAGGATGGCCCGCGCGCCGATGTCGTACAGGTCGTCCATGATCCGCTGGGCTTCCTTGGACGGGACCATGGCGCGCACGGCGACCCAGCCCTCGTTGTGCAGCGGCGAGACGGTCGGCGACTCCAGGCCCGGCGTGAGGGCGACGGCCTTCTCCAGCTGCTCGACGCGGCAGTCGTAGTCCATCATCACGTAGGTCCGCGCGACGAGGACGCCCTGGAGGCGGCGCAGGAACTGCTGCACCTTGGGCTCTGTCTCCTCGGTGGCCCCGGTGGCCTCCGCGCCGGTGCGGCGGATGACGACGGCCTCGGACTTCATGATCGGGTCGCCGAAGACCTCGAGGCCCGCGTTGCGCAGCGAGGTGCCGGTCTCGACGACGTCCGCGATGACCTCGGCGACGCCGAGCTCGATGGCCGTCTCGACGGCGCCGTCGAGGTGGACGACGGAGGCGTCGACGCCGTGGTCGGCGAGGTACTTGGCGACGATGCCCTCGTACGAGGTGGCCACGGTCTTGCCGGCGAGGTCCGCGAGGTCTGTCGCCGTGCCGGGCTTGCCGGCGAAGCGGAAGGTGGAACGGGCGAAGCCGAGCGGGAGGATGGCCTCCGCGTTGGCGCCGGAGTCGATCAGCAGGTCCCGGCCGGTGATGCCGATGTCGAGCTTGCCGGAGGAGACGTAGATCGCGATGTCGCGGGGGCGGAGGTAGAAGAACTCGACCTCGTTCTCCGGGTCGACGATCCTGAGCTCCTTGGCCTCCCTGCGCTGCTGGTAGCCGGCCTCATGCAGCATCTCCCCCGCGGGGCCTGACAGGGAACCCTTGTTGGGGACGGCGATGCGCAGCATGAGGTCGGCTTCCTTCGCGTGACGGGTTTTGGGTGGGACCAGGAGACTTACAGGTGGGCGTAGACGTCGTCCAGCGAGATTCCGCGGGCGACCATCATCACCTGGACGTGGTAGAGCAGCTGCGAGATCTCCTCGGCGGCGGCTTCCTTGCCCTCGTACTCGGCGGCCATCCAGACCTCGGCGGCCTCTTCGACGACCTTCTTGCCGATGGCATGGACCCCCTTGCCGACCAGCTCCGCGGTGCGGGAGGTGGCGGGGTCGCCGTTGACTGCCTTGTGCTGGAGCTCGGTGAACAGCTCCTCGAACGTCTTATTGGACATGGTGACGCCCACCTTATTGCACTTGTCGGTGCCTCTAGCGCCAGGGTTCGGATACTGAGCGGAGGGTGGCCGCCGTCGCCACGGCGGCCGTCACCGCCTCGTGCCCCTTGTCCTCGTTCGAGCCCTCGATACCCGCGCGGTCCAGGGCCTGTTCCTCGGTGTCGCAGGTCAGGACGCCGAAGCCGATGGGCACGCCGGTGTCGATCGAGACCTGGGTGAGGCCCTGGGTGACGCCCTGGCACACGTACTCGAAGTGGGGGGTGCCGCCGCGGATGACGACGCCGAGCGCGACGATCGCGTCGTACCCGCGGCCCGCGAGGACCTTCGCGACGACCGGCAGCTCGAAGCTGCCGGGGACCCTCAGGAGGGTCGGCTCGTCGATTCCCAGCTCGTGCAGGGCGCGCAGCGCGCCGTCGACGAGTCCGTCCATCACCTTCTCGTGCCACTGCGCCGCGACGACGGCGACCCGGAGGTCGCTGCAGTTGCGTACGGACAGTTCGGGTGCACCCTTGCCGCTCACGTGTGTGTCTCCTCGTACTTTTCCGTTACTGGTTGCCGCAGGCCGACACGGTGGTCGTGTCCAGCCAGGGCAGGTCGTGCCCCATCCGGTCCCGCTTGGTGCGCAGATACCGGAGGTTGTGCTCGCCCGCCTGTACGGGCATCGGCTCGCGGTGGTTGACCTTGAGGCCGTGCCGGACGAGCGCTTCGGTCTTCTCGGGGTTGTTGGTCATCAGGCGCAGGCTGCGCACGCCGAGGTCCTCCAGGATCTGCGCGCCGGCCGCGTAGTCCCGGGCGTCGGCGGGCAGGCCGAGCTCCAGGTTGGCGTCGAGGGTGTCGTGCCCCTGCTCCTGCAGTTCGTACGCGCGCAGCTTGGACAGCAGTCCGATGCCGCGCCCCTCGTGGCCGCGGAGGTAGACGACGATGCCGCGGCCCTCGGCCTGGATGCGCTCCAGGGACGCTTCGAGCTGGGGCCCGCAGTCGCAGCGCAGCGAGTGGAAGATGTCGCCGGTGAGGCACTCGGAGTGGACGCGGACGAGGACGTCCTCGCCGTCGCCGATCTCGCCGTGGACGAGGGCGACGTGCTCGACGCCGTCCACGATGGAGCGGTAGCCGAAGGCGGTGAACTCGCCGAAGGCGGTGGGCAGTTGGGTCTCGGCCTCGCGGCGGACGGTGGGCTCGGCGGTGCGGCGGTAGGCAATCAGGTCCTCGATGGAGATGATCGTCAGGCCGTGCTTGCGGGCGAACGGGATCAGCTCGGGCAGCCGCAGCATCCGGCCGTCCTCGCCCGCGATCTCGACGATGGCGCCGGCCGGGCGCAGACCCGCGAGCCGGGCGAGGTCGACGGCGGCCTCGGTGTGGCCGTTGCGGGCCAGGACGCCGCCGGGCTTGGCGCGCAGCGGGAAGATGTGGCCCGGCCGCACGAGGTCGCTCGCCTGGGCCTCGCCGCCGGCCAGCAGCTGGAGCGTGGTGGCGCGGTCGGCGGCGGAGATGCCGGTGGTCACCCCGTACGCGGGGCCCGCGTCGACCGAGACCGTGAAGGCCGTGCGCATCGACTCGGTGTTGTTCTCGACCATCTGCGGGAGCTGGAGGCGGTCGAGCTCGTCGCCCTCCATGGGTGCGCAGATCAGACCGCGGCACTCGCTCATCATGAAGGCGATGATCTCGGGGGTCGCCTTCTCGGCGGCGAGGACGAGGTCGCCCTCGTTCTCCCGGTCCTCGTCGTCGACGACCACGACCGGGCGGCCCGCCGCGATGTCGGCGATGGCCTGCTCGACCGGGTCGAGCGCGAAGTCCGAGGCGTCCTGATCGTGTCCTGTGCTGTACCAAACCGGCGCCGTTGTCATGCCGGGGCTCCTTCCAGGAGAGGCTGCCCGGCCTTGCGGGAGCGCAGCCACCAGTCGCGCATGCCCCACAGGACGAGCGCGCCGTAGATGATGTAGACGAAACCGGAGAAGGCGAAGCCGTTGGCGAAGTTCAGCGGCACGCCCACCAGGTCGACGAGCAGCCAGGCGAACCAGAACTCGACCATGCCGCGCGCCTGGGCGTACATCGCGACGACCGTGCCGACGAAGATGTACGCGTCCGGCCAGGGGTCCCAGGACAGCGTCGGGTACGCGGTGAACAGGCTGCCGACCGCGAGGGTGCCGACGGCCGCGGCGCCGAGGAGGTACCCGCGCTCGCGCCAGGTGGCGAAGCGGACGGCGATGGAACCGTCCTGCGCACCGCCCCTGCCGCGGTTCCACTGCCACCAGCCCCACAGGGCGACGGCCATGACCACCACCTGCTTGCCGGCGCTGCCGGAGAGGTGGGCGGTGGCGAAGGCCGCGAGGAGGATGGCACCGGACAGGAACTGGACGGGCCAGGTCCAGATGGACCGCCGCCAGCCGAGGGCGAGGCCGATCAGACCGATCACGTTGCCGATCATGTCGGCCCACTTGATGTGCTGGCCGAAGAGCGTGAACGCCTCGGAGTTGAGCACGTTCACGGTGTCGCTCCCTGGGTGCCGGGCAGAGCGGCCGGCTGCTCCCCCCGCGCGCCGAGCAGTCGCTCGACGTACTTGGCGATCACGTCGACCTCGAGGTTGACCGGGTCGCCGGGCTGCTTGAGGCCGAGCGTGGTCAGGTCGAGGGTGGTCGGGATGAGGCTGACGGTGAAGAAGTCGGGGCCCGCCTCGACGACGGTCAGGCTGATGCCGTCGACGGTGATGGAGCCCTTCTCGACCACGTAGCGCGTGAGGTCCGCGGGGAGGGAGATCTTCACGATCTCCCAGTTCTCGGACGGCTTGCGCTCGATGACCTCGCCCGTGCCGTCCACATGGCCCTGCACGATGTGCCCGCCGAGGCGCTCGCCCACGGCCATGGGGCGTTCGAGGTTGACGCGGGAGCCGACGGCGAGGACGCCGAGGCTGGAGCGGTTCAGGGTCTCCGCCATCACGTCGGCGGTGAATTCGCCGTCCTCGTGCTCGACGACCGTCAGACAGACGCCGTTGACGGCGATGGAGTCGCCGTGGCGCGCGCCTTCGGTGACCACGGGGCCACGAAGCCGGAAACGGGAGGCGTCGCCGAGGTTCTCGACGGCGGTGATCTCACCCAGCTCTTCGACGATTCCGGTGAACACTTCCCGGGTCCTCCTGCCATTTCGGGCACGGACTCCGGGGCCTGTCGATGACGACAGCTATGAGCGAGCGAGGACACCGAGGGCGACGCCGCGTAGGACGGATCCCGAGGGACACGTCGAAACAGACGGCGGCGCGCACGAATGCCCGCCCGCCGCGCACTGCCTCCCATCCGGACTTTAACCGTCGGTCCAGGAATTTCACCTGGTCAACCGGCCGCTGGAAGCGACCGGGTCGCGGACTGTAACCGCCGGTTCGGACTTTCACCGACCCCGGAGTGCGCTGCTTCTGGTACAGACTCAGTGTGCCACGCCTGATCGACACCCATGCGGGCGAATGTTGTGGGCTGCCTCACAGGGTGTGCCGATGGACTTCACTGGACACTCGTGACGGACCAACTACCTTTCAGGCACAGCGGCTTATGATTGGTCCATACCTATTGACGCTTTGGTCTAGTCCTCTTTAGGGTCTGCGTTCACCGACGCCTGTACGGGCTCCGCGTTCGCCGGCCCGCCCCCCAGAACGACCCGGCGGCGGTGACGGAGGCCCTTGCCCCGCCGCCGGGTCTCCGTTACCCGGACCCGGGCGCCTTCACCTCTCCGGAGGTGCGAACAGTTCGTCCTGGGCGCCGTCCCGCGCCATCAGCAGCGCCCCGCGGAGCACGGCCCCGCCGCCCAGGGTGCCGGCCCGCACCTCGGTGGGCAGCGGTGACATCCGGCCGACCCGGTCCTGGACACGGGCGGCCAGCGTCTCGCCGCCCGCCCCGCCGATCTCGCCCGCGAGCACCAGGCACCCCGGGTCGAGGACGGCGACGACGGAGGCGGCACCGAGGGCGACGCGTTCGGCGAGCAGGTCGAGGAAGCCGGAGGCCAAGCGGTCTTCGGCGTCGGCCGCGACTCGCGCCACGGCCTCGCGCACCAGCGCCGCCGCGTGCGGTTCGTGGGGCTCGGCGGGTGCCACGATCCCGTAGCGCGCCGCCAGTTCGCAGATCGCGGCGGCGCCCGCGAGGGAGTGCAGGCCGCCCTCGCAGCCCGTCGCGGACGGCAGGCCACTCGTGCCGGGCACCGGAAGGAAGCCGATCTCGCCCGTACCGCCGGAGGCGCCCCGGCGCAGGACGCCGTCCAGGACGACGGCCGCGCCGATGCCGTGGCCGAGCCAGAGCAGGACGAAGGTGTCGCGGTCCTGTGCGGCCCCGTCGCGCTGCTCGGCCAGTGCGGCGAGGTTGGTCTCGTTCTCCACCAGGACGCGGGCCGGGAGTCGCTCCTGCAACGCCGCGGCGAGGCGGCGGTGCCATTCGGGCAGCCCCGAGGAGTCGCGGAGTTCGCCGGTGGAGGGGTCGATCAGCCCCGGGGCTCCGACGCCGATGGTGTGCAGCCGCTCGACGCCCGCCTCCTTGGCCGTACGTTCGACCAGGGTGACCGCCTGCTCGACGGCGGGCCCGGTGTCCGTGCCGTCGCCGATCGGCACCGACGCCTCGGCCAGCACCGAGCCCAGCAGGTCCGACACGAGGACGGCCACACCCTCGGTCCGTACGTCCAGCGCGGCCAGGTGGGCGCGGTCGGCGACGATCCCGTACAGCCGGGCGTTCGGACCGCGTCGCTGTTCGCCCGACTCCCCCACCACGCCGATGAGTCCGGCCGCGGCGAGGCGTTCCACCAGGTCGGCGACCGAGGGCCGGGACAGACCGGTGAGCTGCTTCAACTGCCCTGCCGTCAAAGGGCCTTCCTGCTGGAGGAGACGCAGGGCGAGCCGGTCGTTGATGGCCCGGGCGGTGCTCGGTGATGCGGGCATGCCGGGATCCTTCCAGATCGGGGGCGCCTGGACGGCAGGCCCAATACCGCCTATCTATCAGGCAGGGTTCCTGATAGTTTACGGCAGCACAGTGGGGAGTGTGCTGCCAATGGACAAGGAGGGGCCGGGAAGATGGGTGAAGTGGTCTACGACCAGCGCGAGGTGAAGCGCTCCCGGTACGCGGTGGCGGTGGTGTTCGCCGTGCACGGTGCCGTCACCGGTTCGTTCGCGACCCGCGTCCCCTGGATCCAGGACCACGCCTCCGTGAGCGCGGGCCAGCTCGGCCTGGCGCTCGCGTTCCCGGCGATCGGCGCGTCCGTCGCGATGCCGCTCGCGGGCAGCATCAGTCACCGCTTCGGCGCCCGCGCGGCCCTGCGCGGCCTGATCGCGCTGTGGACGCTCGCACTCACCCTCCCGGCGCTCGCGCCGAACCTGCTCACCCTGTGCATGGCCCTCTTCGTGTACGGCGCGACGGCGGGCATGGCCGATGTGGCGATGAACGCCCTGGGTGTCGAGATCGAGTACCGGCTCGACAAGTCGATCATGTCCGGGCTGCACGGGATGTGGAGCGCGGGCGCCCTGGTCGGCTCCGCGGCCGGCACCGTCGCCGCCCATCTGGGCTCGGACGCGCGCGTGCACCACGCGCTCGCCGCCGTGGCGCTCACGCTGATCGGCGTGGCCGCCTGCCAGTGGGTGCTGGACCTGCGGCCCACCGAGGACGAGGAACCGCCCCCGCGCTTCGCGCTGCCTCCCAAGTCGGCGCTGCTCATCGGCGCGATCGGCTTCTGCGCGGTGTTCGCGGAGGGGGCGAGCCTGGACTGGTCGGCGGTGTACCTGCGGGACGTCCTCGACAGCTCGGCCGGAGTCGCGGCCGCGTCCACCACGGGCTTCACGCTCACCATGGCGATCGCGCGGTTCGCCGGCGACCCGGTGGTGGACCGCTTCGGCCCGGTCCGCACGGTACGGGTCAGCGGCGCCCTCGCGACCCTGGGTGCGCTGCTCGTCGTACTGGCCCAGAACGCCGCGGTGGCCATGGCCGGGTTCGCCCTGCTGGGCCTCGGCATCGCCGTCGTCGTCCCGCTCTGCTTCGCGGCGGCCGGTCGCAGCGGCCCCAATCCCTCCCAGGCCATCGCGGGCGTCGCCACCATCACGTACACCTCGGGTCTGATCGCGCCGTCCGCGATCGGGGCCGTCGCGGACGCGACGAGCCTGGTGACGTCGTTCGTCCTGGTGACGGTGCTGACCCTCGGCCTCGCCTCGTTCGCGAACGTGCTGCGTGCCAGCGGCCGCACCACCGGCGGGAAGGCCGCCCCGGTGGACGCGCCGATTCCGGATCGCCGGCCCTGAACCGGCCGCTCTCCCCGCTCCGCCCTACCATGGCGCTGATCTTCACTCACGGATCCTGACGTCGGTCCGTCGACGTCAGGATCTCGACGTACAGAGCTCGACGTGCAGAGAAAGCGGAACCCCACCATGGACCTCGGCGTGCGCTGGAAGCTGCACGGTGACGGGCGCACGCCCGCGCCGGGGGCGGTCGTCCGCCCCGACGAACGGCTGTCGTGGCCGCGTACGGCCGGGCTCGGCGCCCAGCACGTAGTGGCGATGTTCGGGGCGTCCTTCGTCGCGCCCGTCCTGATGGGCCTGGACCCGAACCTCGCGATCATGATGTCGGGCGTCGCGACGGTGATCTTCCTGCTCGCGACCCGCGGCCGGGTGCCCAGCTATCTGGGCTGCTCACTGTCCTTCGTGGGCGTCGCGGCGGTGATCCGCGCGCAGGGCGGCACCAGCGCGACCGTGACCGGTGCCGTCCTCGTGGTCGGGGTCGCGCTCTTCCTCGTGGGCCTCGCGGTGCAGCGGTTCGGGGCGCGGATCATCCACGCCGCGATGCCGCCGATCGTCACGGGCGCGGTCGTCATGCTGATCGGCTTCAACCTGGCGCCGGTCACCGCCTCCACGTACTGGCCGCAGGACCAGTGGACCGCGCTGCTCGTGATGGTGTTCACCGCGCTGGCCGTGGTGTGCCTGCGCGGTTTCTGGTCGCGTATCGCGATCTTCCTCGGGCTGGTCTTCGGGTACGGGATCTCGTGGGTCTTCGACCGTGTCTTCGGGCGGATCCACTCGGTCGACGCGAGCGGCAAGCTCACCGACCACTGGCGGCTCGACCTCTCCGCCGTGGGCCGGGCCGACTGGATCGGGCTGCCGAACTTCCACGGCCCGTCCTTCGAGTGGTCGGCGATCCTCGTGGCGCTGCCTGTCGTCATCGCGCTGGTCGCCGAGAACGCGGGCCATGTGAAGGCGGTCGGCGAGATGACCGGCGACCCGCTCGACGACAAGCTGGGCACGGCGATCTCCGCGGACGGCGTCGGCTCGATGCTCTCCACCGCCGTGGGCGGCCCGCCCAACACGACGTACTCCGAGAACATCGGCGTGATGGCCGCGACCCGTGTCTACTCCACGGCCGCCTACTGGGCCGCCGCCGGCTTCGCGCTGCTCTTCGGCCTCTGCCCGAAGTTCGGCGCGGTCGTGGCCGCCATCCCTGGCGGTGTGCTCGGCGGGATCACCGTCATCCTGTACGGCATGATCGGCCTGCTGGGCGCGCAGATCTGGCTCAACGCCGGGGTGGACCTGCGCAATCCGCTGAATCTGGTGCCGGCCGCGGCGGGCATCATCATCGGCGTCGGCAACGTCACGCTGGAGTTCACCGACACGTTCTCGCTGAGCGGCATCGCGCTCGGCACGCTCGTCGTCATCATCGGCTACCACGCGCTGCGGGCGCTGGCCCCGGCGCACCTCAAGTCGCAGGAGCCGCTGCTGGACGAGGGCACGTCGTCGTACGGCTCCGACCCGGAAGCCGACTCGGCATCGGTCTCGGGCTCCGATTCAGGATCGGGCTCGGGCTCGGCGGGCGGTCAGCGCGCCAAGTCGTAGGCGTAGTCCGGTGTGAACGTCCCGGGCGCGCCCTTGCAGCCGTCGGACTCACCGGGCAGCTTCACCCACAGATAGGCGTCGATCCGTGCCTCTCCGGTTCTCATGGTCGGCGCCTGTCCGAGCTTGCGGCCCGCGGGGTCGCACCACTCGCCGTCGGCCGGAGCGCCGTTGCCGTTGCGGCTGGTGTCGATGACGGCTCCCAGGCTCGCGGGGCCGCCGAGGGCGTCGAGGGTCCGGCGGGCGTACGCGACCTCGTCGCCCGTCCGGTTGAAGTTGGAGACGTTGCTGAAGATGCCGTCCGAGGAGGCGGCGGACGCGGCACCGGCCCGGCGCAGCAGCCCGGCCTGCTTCTCCGGGGTGTTCCAGTCGGAGTGGCCCGCGTCGAAGTAGACCCGCGCCTTCGGGTTCGCCGCCTTGAGGACGCGTCCCGCGCGGGCCAGCGAGGCGAAACGGGCGGCCCGGTCGCCTTCCGACAGGCAGTCCGACTGGGCGATCGCGTCCGGCTCCAGGACCACGATGACCTCCTCGGAACCGAGGCCCGCCGCGAACTTGTCGATCCACCCGTCGTACGCCCCGAGGTCCGGCGCACCGCCCTGGGAGGCCCCTCCGCAGTCGCGGTTCGATATCGCGTACGGGACGACGACCGGGACCCGGTCCTTCGCCGAGCCGGCCGAAGTGACCGCCCTGACGCGGGCGGTGATGTTCGACGGCGTGTAGTCCGCGAACCAGACGGCGGCCGGCCGGTCGGCTATCCGGGACTCGATCACCGGGCGGCGCGGGTCGTCGCGGTGGTCGCGGACCCAGTCGAGGACCTGGGACTCGGGGTGGCGGTACAGCTGTACCGACACGGGTTCCGTCCTCGGCTTCGTCGACGCGCTCTTCGAGGGCTTCGGGCTCGGCTTGGCCTTGGACGGGGAGGGCGACGGAGACGGTGAGGCGGACGTCTTCGAGGGCGACGGCGTGGGCACGCCGGGCAGCGGCTGCAGGAGCGGTGAGCTGGTGACTTCGGGGCGCGCCTCGTCGCTGCCGCGGCCGTCGTCGAGCGCGGACATCATCCCCGTCACGGTGCCGACCGCGACGACCGCGGACGCCACGGCGGCCATGGCGCCGCGCCGGGCGGCACGCCTGCGCTCGGCCCTGCGTACGGCCAGGCGCTGGGCACGTTGCCCTGACACGTGGTGCTCCCCCCTCCGTCGGGTCCCGCGTGTTCCCCCGTTCTGGGGAAGCGCTCGGCCCGGCGGCCCTCCGTACAGCCTAGGCCTGGGACCCTGCCCCCATGGTGCGGTTGGAACGCTTCGGGAAAGACACCGTCCGCGTGCACAGCGTCGACGCGGTGGTGCACCGGATGCGTGCGCTCGGTGCGGCCTGGCCCGAGCGGGACGGTGTCGCGGTCTTCAACCGTGTCTACCTCGCCGTCACCGAGGAGGTCGACCGGCGCCTGGAGACGGGGCACTTCACCGACGCCCGCGCCGCGATCACGCTGGACGTGCGGTTCGCGGAGCGCTACCTGGACGCCGTCGAGGCGGTGGCGGACGAGCGCCGTCCGCCCGCCTGCTGGCGGCCGCTGTTCCAACTCCGGCGCCATCCCGGAGTACGTCCGCTGCAGTTCGCGCTCGCAGGTATCAATGCGCACATCGGGCACGATCTGGCGCTCGCCGTGGTGGACACCTGTCGTACGCTCGGCTGCGAACCGGCCGAGCTGGAGGACGAGTTCGACCGCGTGGGTGATGTCCTCGTCTCGCTGGAGGAGCGCATCCGCGAAGATCTGATGCCGGGCCCCGATCTCCTCCAGATCGCCGATCCGCTGACCCATCTGCTCGGCGCGTGGAGCCTGGACCGGGCCCGGGACGCGGCGTGGTCCGCGGCCCGGGCGGTGTGGGCGCTGCGCGAACTCCCCGATCTGGCCGAGGAGTTCGTGGAACGGCTCGACACGGGGGTCGGCCTGGTCGGCCGTTGCCTGCTCACTCCGCTGCAAGCACGGTGATCAGCCCGCGCCCCGAAGAGGCTCGGGCTCTCAGTCCTCGGGGAGCTCCACCGGGGCGATCTCGTCGTATACGTCGCCGGGGCCCGGGTTGGCCGGGTCCGTCCTGCCGCCGAAGTGGTGCATGACGCCCCACACCGCGTTGAGCGCGGTCTGTACGGCGCCCTCGGCCCAGCCGGCCGTCCAGGAGATGTCGTCGCCCGCGAGGAAGATGCCCCGCTTGTCCTCGGGGAGCCGGTCCTGCATGAAGTGGGTGAACAGGCGCCGCTGGTAGCGGTAGTGGCCGGGCAGGTTGGCCTTGAACGCGCCCATGAAGTAGGGCTCGTTCTCCCAGGACACGGTCACCGGGTTGCCGATGACGTGCTTCCTGATGTCGACCTTCGGGTAGATCTCGCCGAGCGACTTCAGCATGACCTCCATCCGCTCGTTCGCGGACAGCGGCAGCCACTTCAGGCTGTCGTCGCACCAGGTGTAGGAGAGGCAGATGACGGCAGGCTTGTCCGGACCGTCGTCGAGGAGATAGGTGCCCCGCGTCATGCGGTCGGTGAGCGTCATCGACATGACGTCCCGACCAGTTTCCTCGTCCTTGTCCAGCCAGAACGGCCGGTCGACAGGCACGAACAGCTTGCTCGACTCCATGTAGTGGGTGCGCTCGATCGCCGTCCAGTGGTCGATCGGGAAGAGCGCGTCGTCGCAGGCGACCTTGGACAGCAGCATCCAGGACTGGGCGGTGAAGATCGCCGCCCGGTACGTACGGATGTCGCCGGAGGCGTCGGTGACCGTGATCCCGTTGCCGGCCGTGCGGTTCAGGCGGGTCACGGCGGGCCGCGGTGTCCCGTCGTGCAGGGTGGCGAGCGAGGTCCCGTACGCCCAGTGCACGATCTTCTGCGGTTCGCGTTCCCACAGGCGCAGCGGGAGTTGCTGGCTGCCGCCGACGATGCCGCGGTGGTGGTCGTCGGCCTCGGTGTAGACGACGCGCAGGATCTCCAGGATGGAGTTCGGGAAGTCGGTGTCCCAGCCGCCGGTGCCGAAGCCGACCTGGCCGAAGATCTCGCGGTGCCGGAAGGACTTGAAGGCCTCGGACTCGCAGAGGAAGCCGTAGAAGGTCTGGTTGTCGAGCTTCTCGACGAGCTTCGCCCAGATCTCGCGGATGCGCGGCACGTCGCGCTCGCGCATGGCCTGGTTCATGTCGGAGAAGTCGGCGCCGTCTTCGAGGCAGGCGTTCCACGCGTTCATCACTTCGCGGTAGACCTGCGGCAGGTCGTCGACGGTGGTCGCGTAGTGCGACTCGCCCTTGAGGTCGACCACGGTCGAAGGGGTCGTCTCGGCAAGGGGGTTGGGGAACGGCTCGGTCCGCAGCCCCACCAGGTCGATGTAGTGCTGGAGTGCCGTGGAGGAGGGCGGGAAGCGCATAGCGCCCATCTCGGCGGTGAGGGAGGGGTCGCACCCGTCGAAGCCCACCGTCCGCAGCCGGCCGCCGATCCGGTCGGCCTCGTACACGACGGGCTTGAGGCCCATCTTCATCAGCTCGTACGCGGCCACGATGCCGGACAGCCCGCCGCCGATGACGGCCACCTCGGTGCCGAGCTCGGTCGCCGGTAGCTGGCCCAGGCCCGCGGGGTGCGCGAGGAAGTCGTCGTACGCGTACGGGAAGTCCGGGCCGAACATGGTGATCGGCGGCTGCGCGTCGGTGTGCGGGACGGCGGGGGGCACCGTGGACGTCATGGGGTACGGACTCCTTGCGGGGAAAGCTGGGGTGAGGCTGGTGGGTCTGGGAACTGGGCGGGTCAGACGAGGGACCCGTAGAGGCCGGGGCGGCGGTCCTTCAGATACGGGTTCGCCTCGCGCGAGGCGGCGAGGAGGACGGGGTCCACGTCACCGAGGACGAGTTCCTCGCCGCGGCCGGCGCGGGCCCGGGCGCCTCCGTCGGGGCCGGCCAGCGTGGAGAGCCCGACGAACTCGAACTCCCCTTCCGTACCGACCCGGTTGACGTACGCGACGTACATCTGGTTCTCGAAGGCGCGCACCGGTACGACGGACTCGGCGACGAACTGGAACGGGTGCATCTGGGCCGTGGGCACGACCAGGAAGTCGGTGCCGGCGAGGGCGTGCGCGCGGACGTTCTCCGGGAACTCCACGTCGTAGCAGATCATCAGGCCGACGCGGAGGCCGTCCAGCTCGGCCTGGACGACCGGCTCTTCGCCGGGGGTGAACCACTCCTGTTCGAAGCAGCCGAAGAGGTGCGTCTTGCGGTAGTTGGCGAGACGCGTGCCGTCGGCGGAGATCAACTGGGCCGAGTTGAAGACCAGTTCCGCCGCGCGCTCCGGGTAGCCGTAGGCGATCGCCACGCCGTGCCGGGACGCGATCTCGGCGATCTCGTCCGCGGAGTCGCCGTCGGCGGGCTCGGCGAGCCGGTGCACGTCGGCGCCGATCGCGTAGCCGGTCAGGAACATCTCCGGGGCGGCGAGGAGCCCGGCGCCCGCGGCGGCGGCACGGCCCGCGGCCTCGTCGAGGACCTTGAGGTTCTCGACGACCGAGCCGGGACGGCCGGAGCTCTGGAGCAGGGCGGTGCGCATGCGTGATCCTCACCGGAATCGGAGGGGTTTTGGGGGCCAGATAGACGGTACGGGCGGCAGGCTCGGGCGGACAAGGAGGAGCCGTTGCGCGCCGGTGAACGAATCGTTGCGTCCGTCGGCGGTACGGCGGCGATTCGTTGCGCCCCATGGCATGCATACCCCTGGCACGAGGGCCCGTACTCCCAGGGGTGCAGGCCAGGGGTGTACTCCCCCGCCGGGTGGCGGAGGCGCGGTGCAGCCTGCGGCGCGATGTGGCACGGCGTCGGCGCCGGGACAGTGAGTGATGTCCGCACCAGTCGCCGAACCACCGAACGAACCACCGAAAGGGCCGACATGAACCGCCGTACGAAGACCGCCGTGCTCGGTGCCGCTCTGCTCGTGACCGCCGGGGCCACGGGAGCCGCCGGGGCCACCTCGTCCGCCACTGCCTCCACTGCCTCGGCGTCCATCGCCTCCGCGGCCGGTGAGCGGCAGCGCGAGGCCGCCGCGCTCACCGGCACCGCGAAGCTGTACCGGTCCGCCGGGGACGACATCACGTTCTCCTTCGACGCGCACCTGGCGGCGAAGGACAACGACGATCCGCTGAAGGCCACCGGCACCTTCGAGTGGAGCCACTACGTCGACGGCGACGGTGCCTGGGCGAAGGCCGAGGTGGACTGCCTCCTCACCGGTGGCAAGGTGGCCGTCGTCTCCGGTGTCATCACCGACTCGGACCTGCCGGGTGCCGAGGGCAAGCGGGTCGGGATCACCGTCCACGACACCGGACGACACGACCGGCTCGGGTACAGCTGGGCCTCCGTCGGAAACCCCGTCGAGACGAAGGACCTGCCCAAGTGCGTCAGCTCCGCGCCCTTCGAGAAGATCAAGAAGGGCACGGGCGACTTCACGGTCGTGCCCTGGAGCCCGAAGTTCTAGCCGCGCGGGCCGCCCGCTTCCCCGCCGGTCCCTTCCCTGTCGGCAGCCCCTTCCCCGCGGCCGCCAGCAGCGCGGCCGTCACCAGGTAGGGCACCGCGAACAAGGCGAAGGCCGCGCCGTGCGTGGTCGCCGACCCGATCACCCCGTAGGCGCCGTACACGGCGATGGTGGTCAGGTCGGTGCCCACCCCGGCCACCGAGGTCAGGGTGGCACGGCCGGTTCCGCCGATCCGGTCCTGGAGCCGGGCGTCGGCCAGCACGCTCGCCAACTGGAAACCGCAGAAGGAGAGCGCCACAAGGCCGATCCCGGCCGGGGTCCGCACCCACGCCCCCGCGGCCAGTGCCACCGCGGAGACCGCGAGCAGCCCGGCGAACCCGCCCGTGCCCAGCCGACGGCCGACACCGGCGAGCAGCCCGCCGACCGTCGCCCCCGCCCAGATCAGCAACAGCCAGTTCGGGACGGCGCTTTCCGCGACGCCCGTGTCGCGGACGAGCAACGGTGTGTACTCGTCGAGGGCGCCCCAGACTGCGGTGACGGCCGGGACCAGCAGCAGGGCACTACGGACGGACCGGTCACCACGGGCCTCGGCGAGCCCGGCCCGCAGCGTCCTGGTCCAGCCGTCGCCCGGGCCCACACCAGGTGCGCCGCCCGGCCGTTCGCCGGTTTCGTCGCCCGGTCCCCCGCCGGGGTCGTCGCCCGGCCCCTCGCGGCGGGCGTCGCCGTCCTTCGCCGCATCGGCCGCTTCCCGGTGCTCCGGGAACCGTGCCGCCGTGGCCGCCGTCAGCAGACAGGCCAGCACACTGGCGAGCCCGACGGCCGGGTAGCCGCCGAACGCGAACACCGGCCCGGCCAGCGGCATCGACGCCATCACGGCGACGAGCCCGGCCGCACGGGCCCGGCCCATGACGGCGCCGTACCGGTCGGCCGCGCCGAGCCGGTCCAGCTCCTCGTAGACCAGGGCCTCCAGAGCGCCGGAGCCGAGCGCTCCCTTGGCGCCCCAGAGGACGAAGCCGAGGGCGAACGCCCAGTACGACGGGGCGAACACCCACAGGGCGAATCCGGTGGCCGTGAGCAGCGGTCCGAACCACAGCAGCAGTCGCCGCGAGACGGCGTCGGCCCAGGCGCCGGACGGGATCTCCAGCAGGACGCCGGTCAGCGCCCACAGGCAGAACAGCGAGGAGATCTGCCACACCGTGAGCCCGGTGTCGCTGAACAGCAGGGCGTAGACCGGGTAGAGCAGGACGAAGTCGTCGAGGAACGCGTAGCCGTACAGCGTGGTCGTCAGCCGCCGGACGGCGGGGCCGGAGCCGGTGCCGGGCGCACGCGCAGGTGAGTGAGTCATGAGGCCTTCCCGCAGGGACCGCAGGGACAGTTCGGACGCCGGAGACACGGCGTCCGAGGCGGTCCTCGGGCCCCTCGGGAGGCACAACTGGTGGATCAATGTCGCCTGGTCATGACACCGATGTTAGTCCGGACGGGCGGCCCGGCCCAGCGAGAATGTCGTGATCACCGCAGCGTGGTCCGACGGCCAGTCGTTGTCCTCGACGTCGGGCCAGGGACGCGGAGTACCGGTGACGAGGGTCCGGGAGTCGAGGACCCGGAGCCCTGCGCCCGCGTACAGCACGTAGTCGATCCGGTCCTGCGGCTCCGGGCGTCCACTGCCGTCCTCGTGCTCGATGTGGACCGGCGACCAGGTGTGGCCGGGGCTCCGGACCGGGTCGGGGTGCGCCTCCCGGTAGGAGTCGCGCAGGCCGGCCTCCTCGGCGGCCCTGGTCACGGGCCACTCGGCGTCCTCGCGGTCCAGGTGGGAGGGCGCGTTGAAGTCGCCGACCAGGAGGACCGGAGTGGTGTCGCGGGTCGCCAGGTCCGGGGCCATCGCGGCCAGGATCTCCCGCAGCTGCCCCAGCCGTCCCGCCTCGTGGGCCGCCAGTTCGGGCCCGGCGAGCCCGTCGAAGGAGGCCTCGTACGGGCCGTACGGCGTGTAGTCGAGGTGGGCACTCCACAGCACGATGTCCTGGTCCGCGCCGAGCGTGACGCGTACGCCGGTCGCCCCGTAGAAGCCGGGGTCAGCGGCGCCCAGCCGGCCGGTGATCGGATACCGGCTGATGACGCCGAGGTTCTCGCCCGCCTGGTGGTACTCCCAGCCCAGCGCATCGGCGAGTTCCCGGGCGGCGGTGCCGTACGTCTCCTGGAGGCCGACCATGTCGACTCCGGCCGCCAGGATGATCTTGAGCTGCTTCTCGCGGTGCCGGCGGACCTTGGTGCCGCCGTACCAGAGGTTCCAGCTCATCACGCGAAGCTCACGCGGGTCGGACGGATCGGATGGATCGGATGGATCGGGCAGGTCGGACGAGCCGGGCAGGTCAGAAGACTCAGGCGCCTGACGGGTGGTGATCATGTCGCGCAGTCCGGCCGGGGTCACGTCCTCCAGGCTCTCGCGGACCGTGCGGCCCGGCGCGGCGGCGATCGGCGCGAGCGACGGCACGGCGAGCACCGCGCAGCCCGCCGCCTCCGCCGAGGAGACACCGGTCCGGGTGTCCTCGACGGCCACGCAGGAGGCGGGTTCGACGCCGAGGGCTCGGCAGGCGGCGAGATACGGGTCGGGGGCCGGCTTGGTGCGCGGGGTGTCGTCGGCGGTGACGGTGACCGCGAAGCGCCCGGCGCCCAGGCCCTCGACGACGAGGTCCGCGATGGCGCGCGGTGACGCGGTCACCAGAGCGGTGGGCACGCCGTCCGCGGCCAGTGCGTCGAGGAGCCGGAGCGCGCCGGGCCTGGCCACGATTCCGGAGCGCACCCGGACGGCGAACTCCCGGTGCAGATCGGCGGCGACCTCGGCGAACGGGGCTCCCGTGGCCCGGCTCAGCGTCTCGGCGGTGTGCTCGACGGGCCGCCCGAGCACGTCCTCCTCGTCGGCCTCCGTGAGCGACCGGCCGAGCCCCGCCGCAACGTGCTCGACCGCGTCCCACCACAGCCGCTCGGTGTCCACGAGGGTCCCATCCATGTCGAACAGGACGGCCTGGAGCGGCTGTTGGGGATGGCGAGGGGGGTAGGGGGCGGGGGTGGTGTGGGGGGTCACGCGGCTCTCTCTCACAGGCGGTCGGCGACCAGGACGGGACGTTCCGGCAGGCTCACGGTCACGGCGGTGCCCGCGCCCAGCGCGGCGGCCTCGTGGGTCGGCAGGTCGGCCTTCACCTCGGTTCCGTCGGCGAGCCGGACGGTGACGCGGGTGGCCGCGCCGAGGAAGGCGGAGGCGACGACCCGGGCGTCCGAGGCGTCCTCGGCCGTCACCCGCACCGCCTCGGGCCGTACGAGCACGTCGACCTCGGGAGATGCGGGCGCCTCACCGTCGACCGGCAGCCGCTGTCCGAGCACCTCGACCGTCCCGTCGGTCACCCGCCCCGGTATGCGGCTCATCGTGCCGACGAACTCGGCGACGAACGCGGTCGCGGGCCGCCCGTACAACTCGGCCGGGGCAGCGCACTGTTCGAGCCGTCCGGCCCGCATCACGGCGACCCGGTCCGCCATCGACAGGGCCTCCTCCTGATCGTGCGTCACGAACAGTGTGGTGATGCCCAGTTCCTGCTGGAGCCGGCGGATCTCCTCGCGCAGCGTGAGCCGCACCTTGGCGTCGAGCGCCGACAGCGGTTCGTCGAGGAGCAGGACGCGGGGCCGCAGCGCGAGCGCGCGGGCGAGCGCGACGCGCTGCTGCTGACCTCCGGAGAGCTGGTGCGGGAAGCTCGTGCCCTTGTCGCCGAGGCCGACGAGTTCGAGCAACTCGGCCGCGCGCGACTGCCGTTCGGCCGTACGCACCTTGCGCATCCGCAGCCCGAAGGCGACGTTGTCGAGCGCGCTGAGGTGCGGGAAGAGGCTGTACGACTGGAAGACCATCCCGGCGTCGCGCCGGTGGGCCGGGACGCGCGTGACGTCCTCGCCGTCGACCAACACCTCACCGGAGTCGGGGTGTTCGAACCCGGCGAGCATCCGCAGGGCCGTGGTCTTGCCGCAGCCGGACGGGCCGAGCAGGGCGAGGAGTTCACCGGGCCGGGCGGTCAGGTCCAGCCCGTCGAGGGCGACGGTCCGGCCGAACTCCCGGCGCAGGCCCCGGAATTCGACGGTCGCGGCCGTCGTGGCCGTTTTCTCAAGCGTGGTTGCGGTCATGGTTCATCCCCGGGGAGCGGTACGGGAGCGCCCGCCGAATCCGGCGAGCGCGAGGAGGAGTGCCCACGTGACGAGCAGGCTGAGCACGGAGACGGCGACGGACAACTGGGCCTGCGAGCCGCTGACGTTGACGATCCACACGGCGAACGGCTGGAAGCCGAGCAGCTGGGCGACGGTGAACTCGCCGAGCACCAGGGCCAGGGTGAGGAACGACGCGTTGAGCAGTGCCCCGCGCAGGTTCGGCAGCACGGCCCGTACGAGCGCCTGCGGCCAGTTCGCGCCACAGCTGCGGGCCGCCTCGACGAGGGTGCGTACGTCCATCGCGCGCAGCCCGGCGTCCAGGGCCCGGTACACGAACGGCAGCGCCATCACGACGTACGCGAGGACGAGGACGAACGGGAAGTCGGGGTTCTGGATCGACACGAACGTTTGGAACAGCGGGGTGCGGGAGAGGTGTTCGGGCCCCCACTTCAGGACCGTGCCGATCCCGGCGACGAACGCGATGGGCGGGACGACGAGCGGCAGCGAGCAGACGATCTCGACGACGGGCCGCAGCTTCGGCGCGCCGAGCCGCAGCGCGACCATCGCGGGCACCATCAGCAGCAGCACGATCGCTATGGTGGCGACGGCCAGTTCCAGCGAGAGCAGCAGGCTGGAGACGAACCCGTCGGTGCCGAAGATCTGCGTGTACGCGTCGAAGGTGATGCCCTCCCCCGGCACGTCGACCGTGAAGACGACGGACGCGGCCAGCGGCACCAGGAAGTAGAGCGCGGCGCCGGCGAGGACGACCCCGCGCCAGGGACGTACGGACCGGTTCAGTTGTCGAGCCATCGCGCGCTCCGTCGTTGCAGGGGCAGGTACACGGCCATCACCAGGCCCGCGACGAGGACCATGTCGAGGCTGAGGGCGAGCGCCACGTTCTCCTGGCCGACCAGGACATTGCCGGAGATGGCGTCGGCGATCTGCAGGGTGACCAGCGGGACCGAACTGCCCACCATGGCCGCGGCGGTGGCGTACGCGGCGAAGGCGCTGCCGAAGAGCAGTACGAATCCGCCGAGGAGTGAGGGCGCGAGGACGGGCAGGGCGATGTGCCGCCAGTACTGGACGGCGGTGGCCCCGTTGTTCCGCGCGGCCTCGCGCCACTGGACGCGCAGTCCGTCGAGGGCGGGCGTGATGGTGAGGACCATCAGCGGGATCAGGAAGTAGAGATAGACGATCACCAGACCCCAGAAGCTGTAGAGGCTCCAGCCCTTGTCGGCGAGGCCCAACTGGCGGGTCAGGACACCGGAGTTGCCGAGCGTGGCGACGAACGCGAAGGCCAGCGGGACGCCGCCGAAGTTGGCGAGCACGCCGGACGCGGTGAGCACGGCCTCGCGCAGAGCGCGGAAGCGGGAGGTCACCACGGCCTGGGCGACCAGCAGGCCGAACACCGTCGAGATGACCGCCGAGACGGCGGACAGCTTGACGCTGCCGAGCAGGGCGGTGAGGTACGCGCCCTTCAGCGAGGCGGTCAGGTTCGCCGTGGTGTACGAAGTCGCCCCGGTGGTGGGGTCCTTGACGGTGAACGCGCCGTTCAGCATGGCCAGCGCGGGGATCCCGAAGGCGAGCGCCACGAAGGCGAGCAGCGGGACGACGGCGAGCCAGCCGGGCGCGTGGCGCCGCCGCTTCGGGGAAGCGACGGGCGCCACGTCCACACGGGTGAGGGTCGCGGTCATCCGGCGACGGCCTTGCCCCAGCCCTGGCCGAGCACGGTCTTGGCCTTGCTCTGCTGGGCCTCGGTCGGGAAGGTGGGCGTCCCGGAGACCTCGGGGAGCTTGGCGGCGGCGGTCTTGTCGAGCGTGCCGGCCTTCTCCATGGCGGTCATCAGGGCCGGGCGGGCGTATCCCTTGAGCCAGAGGTTCTGGCCCTCGGCGCTGTAGAGGTACTCCTGCCACAGGCGGGCGGCCGCCGGATGCGGGGCGTCCTTGTTGATCGCCTGCGAGTAGTACTGGGAGAACTTGCCGTCGGAGGGGACCGCGACCTTCCAGTCGAGCCCCTTCTTCTTGAACTCCTCGGCGTATCCGGCGTTGAGGTAGTCCCAGTCGATACTGATCGGCGTCTCGCCCTTCTCGACCGTGGCCGGAGTCGACTCGACGGGCGTGTAGTTGCCGTTCTTCTTCAGCTTGGCGAAGAAGTCGAGGCCGGGCTGGATGTCGTCGAAGGAGCCGCCGCTCGCGAGGGAGGCCGCCCATACGCCGCCGAAGGCCGAACCGGACTTGGTGGGGTTGCCGTTGAGGGCGACCTGCCCCTTGTACCGCGGCTTCAGCAGGTCCGCGAAGGTGGTCGGGCAGGGCTTCACGCGCTTGGCGTCGCAGCCGATGGAGATGTAGCCGCCGTAGTCGTTGAACCAGCGGCCCTTCGCGTCCTTCTGCCCCTCGGGGATGTCGGCGAAGCCCGCGACCTTGTAGGGCGCGAGGAGTCCCTGCTGGGCGGCGCTGAGCGCGAACGAACTGCCCAGGTCGAGGACGTCGGGCGCCCGGTCCTGGCCCTTCCTCGACGTCACGGCGTTGATCTCGTCCTGGCTGGCGCCGTCGGGGTTCTCGACCTCGACCTTGATGCCGTACTTCTTCTGGAAGCCGTCGATGAGGGCGCCGTAGTTGGCCCAGTCGCGGGGCAGTGCGATCGCCTGCAGCGTGCCCTCCTTCTTGGCCGCCTTCACCAGTGCGTCCATGCCGCCGAAGGCCTCCGCGGAGGTCGCGGTGTCGGCGCTCCTGCCGTCGGTGGTGGTGGACGCGTCGTCGGGGGCCGCGCCGCAGGCACTCAGGGCGAGTGCGGCGGCGCCTACGAAGACGGCTGTTCTGGGCAGGGACACGGTCACGTTCTTCTCCAGGGGCGCGCAGGGATCACATGAGACGCAGAGCTTGTCAGCAGAACTTGTCTGAACAAGTTGGCCCAAGTAGGCCCGGCGTTGGTGACCTGCTCGTAAACATTGTCGAAACCGTGACCCTTGGTTTCCCTGCCACTCGCCGAGCGCACATGCCACCGCCGATCCTCGTCTAGGCTGATCAAGCGGTACTCAGCTGCGCACAGAGGGGGAGCATGGCGACGCGACACGAGGAGATCGCCGAGGAACTCAGAAGGGCGATCGACCGCGAGGAGTACACCGTGGGCAGTCGACTGCCCGCCGAGACCGACCTCGCGGCCCGCTACGGCGTCTCCCGCGGTACGGTCCGCCAGGCCGTCGCCGCCCTGACCGCCGAGGGCCTCATCGGCTCCCGGCAGGGCGCGCGCCGCGTGGTCCTCGCGAGCCGCCGCAGCCAGTCCTTCGAGGAGCTGCGCAGCTTCGCCCAGTGGGCCCGCGCGATGGGCCGCGAGGCGACGGGCCACGTGGTGTCGTCGCGGTACCGTCCGGCCACCGCCGAGGACTCCGTCCGCCTCCAACTGGCCGCGGGCACCCCGGTGTTGCACGTCCTGCGCGTACGCGGCCTGGACGGCGAACCGGTCCTCCTGGAGCGCACGGTCTACGCGGCCTGGATCTCCCCCGCCGTCGAGGCCGTCGAACCGGACTGCCCCTCGGTCACCCAGCGCCTGTACGAGGACAGCGGCCTCGTCTTCGCCTACGGCGAGCACGTCATCGACGCGGTGGCCGCCGGCGCCCAGGACGCCGAACTCCTCGACGTCCGCCGCACCAGCCCCCTCCTACGCGTCCGCCGTGTGACGACGACGCGAGAGGGCCGCCCGGTCGAATGGTCCGACGACCGCTACCGCCCGGACGCGATCACCTTCAGCGTCCACAACTCGATAGCCAACAACGCCCTGGCCCGCCAGTCGGGCCAGTCCGACTTCTGAGCCCGGCCCCTTCAGGGGCGCGGGGAACTGCGCGACCAGCCCCGACACACCCGCAGCCGCCCCCACCACCCCGCACACCCCCTACGTGGGCGACCCCGAAGAAAACCTCCGCAGCAAAGGCGAAAGCACCAACACCGACTTGGTCCGCTCCACGAACGGCTCCCCCGCGATCCGCTCAAGCACCCGCTCGAAATGCCGCATGTCGGAGGCGAAGACCTGCACCATCGCATCCGCCTCCCCCGTGACGGTGGACGCGGCCACAACCTCCTGATAACGCTCAAGCCCCCGCTGAATCGTCTCCGGCGAGGTGTTCCGTCGGCAGTAGATCTCGACGAACCCCTCGGTCTCCCACCCGAGCGCGGCCGGGTCGACCCGAACGGTGAACCCGGTGATCGCCCCGGTCGCCCGCAACCGGTCCACCCGCCGTTTCACCGCGGGCGCGGACAGCCCCACCTCCTGCCCGATGTCGGCGTAGGAGCGGCGGGCGTCCTCGGCGAGGGCGTGCACGATGCGTTCGTCGAGATCGTTCAGCACTGCGGGTGGATCACTTCTCTGGAGTGGCGAGACGGGAGCGGCGATAGCCGTAACTGAAGTAGAACACGAGCCCGACGGCCATCCAGACCCCGAAGACGACCCAGGTCACGGTGTCCAGGCTGCCCATCATCCACACGCAGAAGGCGAAGCCCAGCGCGGGCATCACCGGCGACAGCGGCACCCGGAACGTACGGGGCATCTCGGGCCGCGTACGCCGCAGCACCACGACGGCCACATTGACCAGCGCGAAGGCGAACAGCGTGCCGATGCTGGTCGCGTCGGCGAGCTGCCCGAGCGGAATCGCGGCGGCGAGGACACCGCAGAACAGCGACACGATGACCGTGTTGACGCGCGGCGTACCGGTCTTGGGGTGGACGCGCGAGAAGACCTTCGGTACGAGCCCGTCGCGGGACATGGCGAAGAGGATGCGGGTCTGCCCGTAGAGCACGGTCAGTACGACACTCGCGATGGCGATGACCGCGCCGGCCGCGAGCAGCGTGCCCCAGAAGGCGTCTCCGGTGACGTCCTTCATGATCCCGGCGAGCGCGGCCTCCGAGTCGGTGAACCCCTGCCAGGGCTTCGCGCCGACGGCGACGGCCGCGACGAGCACGTACAGCGCGGTCACGATGATCAGGGAGAGCATGATCGCGCGCGGCAGGTCACGCTGGGCGTTCTTGGCTTCCTCGCCGGCTGTGGAGGCCGCGTCGAACCCGATGTACGAGAAGAAGAGGGTCGCTCCGGCGGCGCTGACGCCCGCCATGCCGAGCGGCATGAAGTTCTCGTAGTTGCCGGAGCGGAAGCCCTGGACGCCGATCGCGCAGAACAGCAGCAGCGCGGCGATCTTCACGACGACCATGACGGTGTTGGCGCGCGCGGACTCGCGGGCGCCGCCGAGCAGGAACGCCATGGCGAGCAGTACGACGATGAGCGCGGGCAGGTTGAAGACGCCGCCGTCACCGGGTGGCGCCGAGAGCGCGTCCGGGATGGTGACACCGATCGTGCCGTCGAGCAGCTCGTTCAGGTACTCGCCCCAGCCGACGGCGACGGCCGCGACGGAGACGCCGTACTCCAGGACCAGACACCAGCCGCAGATCCAGGCGATGAGCTCGCCCATCGTTGCGTACGCATACGAGTACGAGGACCCTGCGACCGGGATGGTGCCGGCCAGCTCTGCGTACGAGAGGGCGGAGAAGAGCGCGGTGAGACCGGCGATCACGAAGGAGACGGTGACGGCCGGGCCGGCCTTGGGGACGGCCTCGCCGAGCACCACGAAGATGCCGGTGCCGAGCGTGGCGCCGATGCTGATCATCGTCAGCTGCCAGAGGCCGAGGGAGCGCCGCAGGCTGCCGCCCTCGCCCTGGCCACCCTCCGCGACCAGGCTCTCCACGGGCTTGCGGCGCATCAGGCGGGCGCCGGCTCCCGGAGGCTCGGGGGTGGGGTGACTGCGGGACTGCGGGGGTGCGCCGTGGTCGAGCACGCGGCTGGCTCCTTCATCGCTGCCGGTCAGGGCGGCGCGGCCCCACGGCAGCCCGAAGGAAGGGGACCACCGTGCACGGGGTCCCCGCCACACTACGTTCAGCGCACGACTCTACGAGCACGGCCTTTCCAGCCGTAATGCAGCAACCTTGCGCGCCTCCGCAAGATCGTTGCGTTGATCACGGGCAGGCGAGTGTTCGTTGCGCGGGGCTCGTCAACCGTTGCACGGCCACCGCCGGGACCCTTCGCGCGACCACCGCCGAGGCCGCTCGCTCGTCCACCGCACCGGCCCGAGAGGCCACTCGTGCCGGCCCGCTGCCAGACCCCGTCCGGAGACCCGGAAGCGACTCGGGCGGGACGCCAATCCGCTCGCCGCACAGACCCGCCGCCCGACCTCAGGGCAGCCCCGAGGCCGCCCTCAGACCCCGTCCGGATCCCCCGCGATGGCCCGCGCCTCGGCCACGTCGTTCTCGTCGAAGCCCAGTTGCCCGGGCCGCCCGTGGGCCGCCGCCTGCTCGTCGATCCAACGGTTGTGGGCCTCCCAGGCGGCCTGCTTGCTGGTGCCCAGGGCCGACCCGATCTGCGACCAGGAGGCCCCGGCCCGACGCGCCGCGCGCACGCTCAACTGCCGCCCGTACGCGGCCTTGCGGGCCACCACCTCGCTCAGCGCGAGCAGTTCGAGCAGCTCGCCCCGGTCGAGGGCCTCCTCGTCGCTCCCCGCCCCGGCCAGCGACTCCCGCACGCGCAGTTCATCGAGACGGGCCACGGCGGTCAGCAGCGTGTACTGGGGCTCGAGGCTCTGCGGTGTCGTCATGACCCCAGCGTCCCGTCAGGCAGGCTTGACGTCAAGAGGGCTTGACGAGAGGTCCTTGACCAGGAAGACACCGGGGTCGGCGCACACCTGGCGTACACCGTCCACGTCGAGATACGCCCAGCGGTCGACGTACGACACGGCGGGCCGGTAGCCGAGCCGTGCGTAGAGCCGCGCGGCTGACGGGTTGTCGTCGCCCACGCCGAGCCCCATGAGCAAGCCGCCGCGGGCGAGGGCCCGTTCCTCGGCGGCACGCACCAGTGCCGTTCCGATGCCCCGCGAGCGGAGCGACGCGGGCCAGACGAACAACCCGTTGAGCTCGGGACAGCCAGGCCGGGCAGCCCGCACCTCGGGAGCCTCGCACCCGGTCCAGCGGACCTCCGCGTGACCGACGGGCCGGCCGTCGAGCCAGGGGATCAGATAGCTGCTGTCACCCGTCTCCTGCCGCGCGAACCGCGCCCGGTGGCTCCCGTCCACGCTGTGCGAGGGCATGTACCGCTCCAGAACCGCGATGTCCTCGGCCCTGCAGATGTCGATCCTCATCCGCCCGACCCTAGCGACAACCGAGAACGGCACGGCCCCCGTTTCCCGGCATGCGGGACAACAGGGGCCGTACGGAAGGGAGTCGGAAGTGGCGTCAGCTCCAGCTGGCGTGCAGCGGCTTGCCCTCCGCGTAGCCGGCCGCGCTCTGGACGCCGACGACGGCCCGCTCGGCGAACTCCTCCAGGGAGTTGGCACCGGCGTAGGTGCAGGAGGAGCGGACGCCCGCGATGATCGAGTCGATCAGGTCCTCGACGCCCGGCCGGGACGGGTCGAGGAACATCCGCGAGGTCGAGATGCCCTCCTCGAACAGCGCCTTGCGGGCGCGGTCGTACGCCGACTCCTCCGACGTGCGGTTGCGCACCGCGCGCGCGGACGCCATACCGAACGACTCCTTGTAGAGGCGCCCGTTGGCGTCCTGCTGGAGGTCGCCCGGCGACTCGTACGTACCGGCGAACCAGGAACCGATCATCACGTTCGAAGCGCCCGCGGCCAGCGCCATGGCGACGTCGCGCGGGTGGCGCACCCCGCCGTCGGCCCACACGTGCTTGCCGAACTTCTTCGCCTCGGCGGCGCATTCGAGCACGGCCGAGAACTGCGGGCGGCCCACTCCGGTCATCATGCGCGTGGTGCACATGGCGCCGGGTCCGACACCGACCTTGATGATGTCCGCGCCGGCCTCGATGAGGTCGCGTACGCCCTCGGCGGCGACGATGTTGCCCGCGACGATCGGCACCCGGGGGTCGAGCCCGCGGACCGCCTTGACCGCGGCGATCATCGACTCCTGGTGGCCGTGCGCCGTGTCCACTACGAGTGTGTCGACGCCGGCGGCGAGGAGCTGCTTGGCCTTGCCCGCGACATCGCCGTTGATGCCGACGGCGGCGGCGATGCGCAGCCTGCCGTCCGCGTCGGTGGCCGGTGTGTAGAGCGTGGCGCGCAGGGCGCCCTTGCGGGTGATGATGCCGGCGAGCCTGCCGTCCTTGTCCACGGCGGGGGCATAGCGGCGGTTCGCGTGGTCGAGCCTGTTGAACGCCTCGCCCGGCTCGATGTCCGCGTCGAGCAGCAGCAGGTCCCGGGACATGACCTCGGACAGCTGCGTGAAGCGGTCGACCCCGTTCAGGTCGGCGTCGGTGACCACACCGACCGGCCTGCCCTCGTCGTCCACCACGACACCGGCGTTGTGCGCGCGCTTCGGCAGCAGGGACAGCGCGTCGGCGACCGTCTGGTGCGGGGCCAGCACGATGGGGGTGTCCAGGACGAGATGACGGCTCTTGACCCAGGAGACGACCTCGGTGACGACCTCGATCGGGATGTCCTGCGGAATGACGACGAGCCCGCCCCGGCGGGCCAGCGTCTCGGCCATCCGGCGGCCCGCGATGGCCGTCATGTTGGCGACCACCAGCGGGATCGTGGTGCCGCTGCCGTCCGGCGAAGCCAGGTCGACGCCCTGCCGCGAACCGACCGCGGAGCGGCTCGGCACCATGAAGACGTCGTCGTACGTCAGGTCGTACGCGGGCTGGATGTCGTTGAGGAAACGCACGTGCTGCACATCCCGGTCGTTCAGAGGTGGCCCCCGAACAGGACAGCCCGAGGGAAGAGCACGTACCTCATTGTCCCATGCCAGTGGGTGCGCACCCCCCGGGCCGATCGTCCAGGCTGGTCAAGGGGCTACTGGTGGGATCCTCCAAGCGCCAGCGCCACGGTGAGCGCGGGGGTGCGGTCGGCCGCCTCGGCGAACACCTCCTGAGCGGTCTTCCACTCGTCGGGCCGCGCCGTCGCGTACGCCCGCCAGTTCCGCACGACGACCAGCAGCTCCCGCCCAACCGCGGTCTCGGGCCAGACGGTGCGGTCGGAGAGACTGTCGGTCAGGGCGTCCCAGTTGCGCCCGAACCAGTCGGGCAGTGCCAGCTCGTGGGCACAGCGGTCCATCAGGCCCGCCTTGTCGGTGACACCGCCCAGGTCGAGCGTGAGCACGTACTCGGTCATCCGGACGCCCTTCCGAGCCGGTCATGGTGATCGTGGGGTGCAGTAGAACTCGCGGGCGGGCCGAGCGGCAAGCGGGGGCGGCTCATCCACGGTCCTCCACGTCCTGGATCCAGGCTTTGAGGATCTCCGCGCCGCGGCTCCACGGGGCGGCTCTGCCCAGTTCCTCGGCGAGTCCGTCGGCCGCGTCCTCGATCAGCAGGTCGGCGTTCAGGCCCGGACCCTGCAGTGCGAGCGCGTGCGCCAGCTGGCACCGGGCCACCGCGGTCTCGGCATGGTCCGCACCCCGTTCCGCGACCAGCCGTTCGTGCAGGTCCATCGCGAGGAGGCCCGCCAGGACGGCCTCGTCCGGTTCGTCGAGGTCCGCGCGTGCCCGCGCGGCGGCGACGGTGTCCCGGGGCAGACTCCACTCCAGCAGGGTGACCAGCGCCCGGACCGTGTCCGGATGAGCCGGCCCCTGCACGGTCAGGCGCAGCCGGTAGGCGTCCCGCAACAGGGGAAGGGCCTCCGCGCGCGAGGCGGCCGTCACCGCCGCTCCCTCCTGGGAGGTGAGTGTGTCCACGTGATCGGAGCCGAGAACCTCGCGCCGCGCCTCGGTGACCTGGACGAGCAGGTCGTGGGCCGTGGCCCGGTCGCCCAGTGCCGCCGTGCTCGCGGCGAGGTTGTGCAGCGCGTCGAGCGTTCTCGGATCGCGCTCCCCGTGGACGGTACGGCTCCGTGTGTGCACGATGCCCTTGAGCCGACGGGCGAGTCGGTGGTTGCCGCATCTGCCGACCTCTATCGCGTAGTTGTTCAACGCCATGAGGGTGTCGGGATGCTGCACGTTCAGGACGCGGCGCCGGATGCGGTAGATCGCGGCGTACTCGTCGCGGGCCGCGGCCCGGTCGCCCGTGTCGCTCAGGGTCACGGCCACGTTGTTCCGCGCGATGAGGACCTCGGGGTCGTGTTCTCCGAGGACCGCGGCCAGCCCCTCGTAGGCCGCTCGCTTGCATTTCAGTGCGGCGACGTGGTCGCCCATGAGCCCGTGCCCGACGCCCAGTCCTGCCAGCGTCTTCAGGGTTATCTCGTGGTGGGGGCCGAGCAGCCGCGAGGATGCCGTGTGGAGCCGCTCGAACTGGTCCAGGGCTCCGCGGCCGTCGCCCAGTTCCGCGTACACCCGGCTCGCCTCGTTGGCGAGGTGCAGGACGTCCTCGCCCTCCATGCTCGTCAGCAGTTCCTGGACATGGGGCAGGTGGTGGGTCAGCAGGCGGTGGACGAAACGTGTCTTGCTCTGTTCCAGTGCCTCGGTCAGCTCCTCCAGAGCCCCTTGCCTGAGCCGGGTTCGGCGGGTGTCGCCGGTGTCGGCGAAGCGCAGGGTGCGGCTCACGAGCGTGTGGACGGTCCACAGTCGCTCCCCTGCCACGGACGCGGGGAGGAGGGCTCGGGCGAGGGACTTGTCCACCGCGTCCGCGAAACCGGCCTCGACGAACGTGCGGGCCTCCGAGGGCGCCCCGTCGTCGCTGCGTGCGACGACGCCCTCCAACAGGCTCTGCGGGAGCGGGGTGGGAGCGAGCAGACTCGCGATCCGCAGGACCTCGTGTCCTCGGTGGTCCAGCCGGTCGATGCTGCGCAGCATGGCCGTGGCGATGCTCGCTCCGTAACCGGTGGGGAGGTCCCTGCCGAGGCGGGAGGCGAGTTCCACGGCGTCCGGCCCCGGCGCGGCGATCGCGTCCAGGAGTCCGTCGAAGCCTCCCTGATCCGGGTCGGCCAGGAGTCCGGCCGCCACCGCGACGGCCTGGGCGTGGCGGCCGAGCTTCTCGGCCACGGCCAGCGCGGACCGTACCTCGTCCCCGTCGGCCGGCCGCACATGGCTGGTGAGCAGGCTCAGTGCCGCGCCCTCGTCGAGTTCACCGAGAAGGACCTCGCCTCCCCAGGGATACTCCTCGGCCGAGGACCGGTACCGGGTCGTCACGAGGGTGTGGCCGTCCGCCGTCGGAGCGAGGAGGGCTCGGAAGGTCTTCTCGTCCAGGCCCGAGGGCAGGTCGTCGATGATCCACAGGTAGGGCTGCTTCCGGCGTCCGAGATGTTCGCGGAACGCGTTGAGTACCGCGGGCCGGTCCAGGCCCTCCAGCCCAGGGACGTTCATGGACCCGGCGAACTCCGCGATGTGATCCCCGATGCGCGATCGCACGTGGTGGTCGGTGGTCCGGCCGGCCAGGTGACTGCCGAAGCCCCGCAGGACGAAGACCCCACCGGGGTAGTCGGCCGCGAACTCGCGCGCGTACTGCTCGGCGAGCATCGTCTTGCCCTGGCCTCCGAGCCCCACGATGCGTGCCACCGGCACGCCGCCGGAGCCCGGGTCGTGGTGGGCGTGCAGGGCGTCGTGGACCTCGAACAGTTCGACGTCCCTTCCGCGGAAGGCCCTGTTTCCCACCAGGGGCGACGGGTGCCAGTCGGGTGCCCCGGGTTCCGGGGCGTCACCGAACCTGCGGACGTCGGTCCGTCGGACGCGCGCAGCCACCGAGCCGATCAGGTGCTCGTCGGAGGACGTCCGCGGATCCGGCAGGCGCACCGCGCCCAGGGTCTGGGGACGGACGTCCTCGTACTCGGTGCGGTGCAGGATCGGCATCACCCGCTGGGCCGTTCCGCCCAGGCGGCGGGCGGCCGAGAGCGCGTACCGCAGCTCCGCGCGGCAGTAGTGACTCCTGAGCGTCCTCTCGGAGAAGAGGACGACCAGGCACCGCGAGCGCCGCAGCCCCTCCTGGACGGAGGCGGAGATCTGGTCGTAGTCCTCCAGAGCCCGATGGTCCTGGAACACCCTCAGCGGTCTGCCGTCCACCTGTTCCGCCGCCAGGAGTTCGACCAGCTGGTCCGCGCGGGCCTTGTCCTTCCAGGAGTAGCAGAAGAAGACGTCGTAGTCTCCGCGGTCCTCGGTGTCCGCTCGCAAGAGCCCCCCAGCCGTTCGTTCATGAGACGTGGTGCGGCAGTGCGTCCAGCCGGCCCCGGACCCGCTCGGCCGCGGGGGAACGCAGCGCCTCGTAGTGGAGCAGTGCCCGCCGCCAGTGGTGCGCGGCGCGGCCGGGGCTGACCGGCACGCTGAGGGTGCCGAGCCCGTCGCGGGCCCGGGCCTCTTCGAAGACGCTGCCGCACGCCCGGCTCTGCCGCAGTGCCAACAGGTGGAACCGCCGTGCCTCGTCGGTGTCACCGGCCCTGGCGCATGCCTCGCCCAGTCCGTTGAGAGCCATGGTGGCGTCGAGGTCCAGGCCGAGTTCCCGGAAGGCGTCGAGCGCCTGTGTCAGATACGAGATCGCGGTCCCGGACCGGCCCAGTTCGATCTCGGCGAGCGCCATGCCCCGCAGCACGATCGCCACGTTCCGGCGGGCTCCGAGCTCTTCGTAGACGTCGAGTGCCCTCTGGTGGCAGGCGAGGGCTTCCACGTGGTCGCCTGCGTACTGGTGCACCCAGGCATGGTTCTCCACCGAAGTGGCGACCCCGTGCGCGTCGCCCGCCGATCTGAAGAGCTCTTCCGCTTCCCGGTAGTGCCGAGCCGCGTCCGAGGACCGGTCCAGCTCGATGAGGGCGATTCCCATGCTGTTGTGCAGTACCCCCTGCACCTTCTGTTCCCCGGCCGCGGTGGCGACGCCGAGCGCCACGTCGAGCGTGTCCAGCCAGCTGTCCCAGGCCTTGACGTGGAAGAAGTAACCGCGCAACGCGTCCGCGAGCAGCCAGCACCTGGCCGGCTCCGCGGTGGTGGCGGCGGCTCTGAGCACGGCGGTGAGGTGCGGCATCTCCTCGGTGAACCAGGCCAGCGCGGCCTGCCGGTCGTCGAGGTCCGGTGTCATGTGCGGAGGCCGGGCCACGGAGTGCGGCAGGCGGTAACGTCCCGGCGCCACCGCGCGATCGGCGCGGTCGGCCGTGTACAGGTAATAGTCGATCAGTCGGTCCGTGGCCGCCTGGACGACGTCCTCGGCGATCTCCTCGTGAGCGCGGGTCCGGGCGTACACGTGCAGGAGATCGTGCAGCCGGTAGTGGCCGGGCCCGTCCCCCGCGATCAGGTGGAGGTTGCGCAGATCCTGCAGCAGGCGCCGCACGTCGCGCATCGGCAGGTCGGCGAGCGCGGCCGCGGCGTGAACGCCGACGCGGGGTCCGGGGTGCATGCCCAGCAGGCAGAACAACAGCCGCTGGTCATCGCCGAGTCGGTGGTAGCTGGCGCGGTACGCGGCGGTGACGGTGCGCTCGCCGTCGTCCAGTTCCACCAGTCTCTTCCGTTCGTCGTCCATCCATTCGGCGAGTTCCGCGAACCGCTCGGGCGTCTCGCCCCGGATCCGCGCGGCGGCGACGCGCAGGGCCAGCGGCAGTCCCTCGCACTGTTCGGCGATCCTCCGCGCATGGAACCGGGCCGTCCGCATCTCGGCCTCCGTCCGCGCGTCCGGCGAGGCGGCGGCGAGCAGGAGGTCGCCGGCCGGCCCGGGCGGCAGGAGTCCGAGCGGGATCCGGCGTACGTCGTCCAGCGCCGGCAGCAGGTGGCGGCTCGTCACCAGGGCGGCACAGCCGCCGGACGGCAGGAGCGGACGGACCTGCGAGCTGTCGCCGGCGTTGTCGAGCAGGACGAGGACCGAGCGGTCCTCCAGACAGGCCCGGTAGGCGGCGGCACGGTCCTCCACGTGCCCTGGAATGGCGTCCGCGGGCAACCCCAGCCGGTGCAGCAGCCGTCCGAGAGCCTCACCGGGTGCCAGCGGCGGCAGGCCGTCCGTGTACCCCTGGAGGTCTATGGAGAGCGCCCCGCCCGGAAACCACCCGCGTTCCAGTGCGATGTGGGCGGCGTGCAGGAGCAGTTCGCTCTTTCCCACACCGGCGGGACCGTTCACCAGCCCCACCCGGACCGCTCCCCCGTCCGGCCGTATCGTTTCCAGGAGATCGGCCAACTCGGCGTCCCTGCCGATGAACACGGACGAGGGCGCGGCCACCGCGCCCAGCGGAGGGACGGGTGCCGGCTCGGCGGTGACAGTCAGGCTCCCGACGCTGCCCGCCTGGATGACGGCGCCGTGGAAGATACCGCCACCGATGTTGTTGTGCGTGCCGGGCACGGGCTCGCTCGTCACCGCTCCACCTCTTCGAACTCCCTGATCAGGCACTGGTGCCGCAGGCTTCTTCCCCGTCACACGGACGCCTGACACATACGGCGTCGTAAGCTCCGTTCATGCGTCAGCAGAACCCTGTTTACGATCTTGCCGTTTCCTTCGCGGGCGAACAGCGACCCTACGTCGAACAAGTGGTGGAGGCCTGCAAAGGCCGCCAACTGACCGTGATGTACGACCGCGATCAGTCCATCCACCTGTGGGGCCGCAATCTGATCACGGGGTTCCGTGGCGCGTACAACGGCAGCCAGGCACGCTATGTCGCACCTTTCCTGTCGCGGGAGTACCTGGCGAAGCCCTATCCGATGGATGAGTTCAGGGCGATGCTCGTGCCCGCGATCGAGAATCCCGACGACTACCTCCTGCCGGTGACGTTCGGAGACGTCGTCGTCCCTCCGGAGCTGCTGAGCCCGGCTGTCGGGCTGCTCCGCTGCGAGGACTACACCCCGCAGGCGCTGGCTCAGGCCTTCGAGCAACGGATCAGAGGGTCCGTCACCGCCGAGGGGCCATCGCTGCGCATGCCGGTCACGACCCCGCAGGCCTTCAGTAAGTACCGCGAGCTGGAACAGTCGTTCCGCTTTCTCACCGAACGGTACAAAGTGGCATCGGCACAGATGGAAGGGTCCGGGTTCGTCTGCACGGTCCGCAATTCCGAGTCCGAACTCAAGGTGCGCGTGGAGCATCGGGGCAGGACCGTGTACGGGATCGACATCCAGCTCGGCGGCATGGGGCGTGACGACGTCCTCAACTTCGCGCTCGCACAGGGCGGTTGGTCAGACGGCCGCAACCGCACCAACGGCACGGCCACACCGGTGTTCGACCGTGACGCCGGTGTAGTGAAACTGGAGATGCACGACTACTCGGTCCTCGGTACGACCCCCGGCGTGAGGTCGTACTCGAAGGAGGAGTTGTTCGAGGCCCTGTGGAACAGGCTCGTCGACCAGGTGCAGCAGATCGCCGACACTCACTGAGCGGTTCCGCCGGGTTCCTCCCCGTCGCGGTCGGTCCGTCCGGGCCGTTGCGCGGACGCGGAGGCGAAGGTCAGACCGGAGAAGTCGCGGCCCTGCAGCACCGGTCCGTGCTGGATGCCGCCGCTGATCGTGTTGTGCACGGCGCCTTCCTCGGTGCGCACCGCCTCGGCCTGCCGCAGCCAGGCCACGAGGGCCGTGTGGAAGTCCGAGTCCAGCGCGGCCCGCACCGCCAGAGCGGTGCTGAGCGCGTGCGCACCGCTCTGGTCGTCGGGATCCTGTGCGAGTCGCACGAGCTCCGGTTCCCCCGAACTGACCGCGGGGACCGGTGCGGTGCTGTCGTCCCCGCGCCGGAACGGGCGTCGGACGAGTGCGGTCAGACCGGCCCACGCCTCACGTCCGAGCTCGCCACCAGCCCCGCCGGCGAGCGCCGCCAGCAATCCGAGCGACACCGGATCCATCAGCCATCACCCTTCCCACCCCTACGTCATCGATACGATGCGTAAGGAATTACTCACCGAAAGACACCGATCAAAACATGGAACGGCAACGATCAAAATACGCCTGCCAGTTCCCGTCCGCGGTTCCTGAAGGTCAGTCGAGGGCAGAGGCGACATCCGCCAGCCGCGCGGCCAGTGCAGGATGCCGGGCCGCGAACTCGGCGTCGGGATCGAGGTCGAGCAGCTGGGACCACAGCACTCCCCTTCCCTGTTCCAGCAGGGCGGCCGCTCTGTCGGGTTTCCCGAGGAGGAGAGCGGTGGCCACCGCGTCGCCGGTCAGCCGGACGTGGCCGACCAGCTGTCTCTCCTTGCTGGGCCTGGAGATGCGCCGGGTGACGAGACGCTCCAGCAGTGCCACGGCGTCGGCGTAGGACGTGAGGGCCAAGGCGTGATCACCCGCTCCTGCCGCGCAGTCGGCTGCCCGGCGCGCGGCCGTCAGCCGCACCGATGTCGCCGCGGTGACCAGCTCCGCCGCCTGCCGGAAGCGGGCGAGCGCGGCACCGTGCGACTGTGACGCCGCCGGTTCCCCCGATTTCCCGGCAGCCTCGGTCAGAAGGGTCCCCAGGTTGAGGAGACGGATCGCGCGGGCCGGGTCGTCCTCCGGCAGCATGGTGACGGCGGACGTCGCCGCCGCCCTTGCTTCCTCCAGGTCACCGGTCCCCTGCCGGGCGGCCAGCAGGATCGCGAGATTGGACAGGTACTTGGACGTCCTGCTCTGGTCGGCTCCCGAGGCCCGGACCGCGGTACGGCCCGCCTCGACCGCGTCTTCGAGGTACGCGGCACCCCCGGAGTGCTCGTACGCGGCCATCAGCGCCATCGCGAGATTGGACCACCGGCCGGCCCGCTGCGGTTCGCGCTCCCCGGTGGCGTCCGCGGCTTCCCGCGTCATCGACACGGCCAGCGCGAGGTCCTGTACGTCTCCGCCGTTCTCGAAGCGACAGCGGTGGGCGTTGCCGACGTTCGAGCGGAGCGCGGCTTCCGCGGGTGCGCCGAGGTGTCCCGCGGCCAGTGCCTCGTGTCCCCGCCTGATCGCCTCGTCGAGGTCTGCCGTCTCCCCCCAGTGCTCGAAGCGGGTCAGCAGCAGGTTGCCCAGGTTGGCGACCACGGGTGCCCGGAGCCCCGGCTGGGAGGCCACCGCGGCTGCCGCCTTCCGCCCGGCGTCCACGGCGCCGTCCAGGTCGTCCGGGTGCCTGCGGAGATCGAAACGCGCGGCGAGCGCGTTGCTCACGTTGGACCAGCGCAGACTCCGGGCGGAGTCGTCCTCCGGCGTCGCTCCGGCGGCCTCGGCGCTCAACCGCACCGCCTCGTCCAGATCCGCCCCGCCGCCGCGCACGTCGAAACGGATCCTCAGCAGCCCGCTGAGGTTGGAGGCGCAGGCGGCCCATCCGGGTTCGCCCCGGGCGGCGGCGACCGCCTCCTCGCCGACGAGGACCGCCTCGTCGAGATCGGCGTCGTCACCGGTCCACCCGTACCGGGTGCCGAGGCCGGACATCAGGTTGCCGAGACAGGCGGCCCTGTTCTCCGCGTCGCCGAGCCGCAGGGCGTCACGCGAAAGCCGTACGGACTCGTCGAGGTCGTCGATGCCGCCGTGCTCGGTCCGTTCCGCTCGCAGGCGCAGGGCCAGTCCGAGATTGGAGAGCGCCGCGAACCTGCGGGCGTCGCCCTCCGGGAGGCGATGAGAGTCGTCCAGCAGAGACCGGAAGAGGCCGATCGCCTCGTCGAGGGTGGCCGGCGACTCGCCGCTCTGCGCGGCCTCCAGCCGGTCGGCGGCGCGGTCCAGCACCGCATCCGTCGGATCCAGCGACGCGCCCTCCTCGACCTGCGCCGCCGCCTGGGCCAACAGGGGCCGCAGCGGTTCGGGCACGGCGTCGCCCGCCACCTCCGCGATCATGGTGTAGAGGGCCACGGCGTGACCGAGATCCTCGGTGTCGTCGTCCGTGTCCTGACGCGCCTGATACCGGCGCCAGTACAGCTCGGCCACGGTCAGCGCGACGTCGAGCGGCACTGCTCCGTCGTCGTCCCGCGCCAGTGTCCACAGGTCCTCGGCCAGTTCCGGGACGTCCGGTCCCGTCACTCCGCTCGCGTCTCCCCCGGTCACGTACGCGGCGATCCGGGCGTGGGCCTCGTCGAACGGCTCCCGCCAGGCCGGGTCCACTCTCGATGTGGTCCGACCGTCCATGACACCCCTCCTCCTGAGCTCGCCGCGGCACCGGCTCCCGGGCTCAGGGACCGGTGTGGGTGAACGGCAGCCAGTCGTCCAGGGATCGGCCCTCCGCGCGCAGTGAGCGGACGGCATCGTGGACGGCGTACGCGGCCCGGTCCGGGCGGAAACGCCCCTCCCCGTCCATCAGTCCGGGGTAGACGGCCTCCGTGACGTCCGCGGCCACGGCCGGGTCCACGGACCAGAGAGTCGCCACCACGTGCCGGTATCCCGTGTAGTTCAGCGCGGCGGCGAGCGTGATCGCCTCGTCCGGCAGGCTCAGACCTCCCGTGGCGGTCCGGCACGCCGAGAGGAAGGCGAAGTCCCCGGTGTAGCGGGCGGAGCTCAGCCGGGTGACCGTGAGGACTCCGTCCGACAGGACCAGTCCGGCCGCGGAGGGATCGTCGAGGTTCTGCACGCCGTGGCAGCTGAGGTGGATCCAGCGATGGGCGGACAGGGCGGCCTGCACCTCCTCCACGGTGGCGTCCGCCCCCTCGATCACCTTGATGCCGCCGGGGAACCGCGCGTTCAGGAAGTCGTGCTCCCGGGCCACGTCGTCGACGAGCAGAATCTGGTCCGGTGCGTCGGGCACCCCCACGAACAGCAGCCGTTCCGAACGGTCCGCCCGGCCCTCAGCGGCCTTCGAGGCCTTGTCGAGCGCTCTGAGGGTGGGTGTGTAGGACGACACGACGCGGTCGATCACCGCACGCCCGTCCCCGGCCGCGTGGTGGCCGGCCCCGTGGAAGGGCAGCAGGGTGAGCAGTCCCGTCGGGCACCACCACAGCCGGGGCGGTGACTCGCCGTCGGCGGGGGCCGAGGTGATCCGGAGCGCTTCGAGCACCGGAGCGGCCACCGCGTCCCACAGCCACTCCATGACCGAGCGCAGTACGGCTTCACGCTCCTGGCGGGCCCGTCGACGCGCCGCGATGATCTGGCTGAACGACGTCCCGGCCTCGGCACTCAGATCGTCCCGCAGCACTCTCAGGTAGTCCGCCACGTGTCGGGAGACGTCGTCCGCGAGGAGCTCGGGCAGGGCCACGGTCTCCAGGCCTTCGCGCCGGACGAGGAGCGCGTCGCACCGCCAGCGGCTGACGTTGACGACAACGACAGGCCCGTGCTCGGCGGCCCTCAGCAGGGAGTCCAGGGGCGGTGGCTGCAGGAAGTCGTGAAAGCCGTCCAACTTCCGGACCTCAGCGACCAGTTCGTCCCACTCCCTGGCCAGGGCCATACGCCGGTCGACCTGTCGTGAATGACGTTCCCACGCTGCGTCAGCGGTCACGCGCACCGGCCCGTTCGACTCGATTACTGCCCCGTTTGACTGGTAATTACCGTACTGTGCGCCTGCGCCAGACACGTCGGCCTTCGGAGAAATGCATGGATGCAGTCCTCGGCGACATCCCGCTCTTCCTGACCCCGTCCACCAAGTCGATGGAGGCTTCGCCCAGCAGGGTCGCCATCGGTCTGATCGAGTTGGGCGGCTGGCAGATCCACCGCCTGGAGCCGGTACCGAGCGAGCAGGCCGGAACGGCCTCCTATCTGGTCCGCACCCACTACGAGTTCACGCTGGACCCCGAAGTCGTGTTCGCCTGGGTCGAGGTCGGGTTCACCTTCGTCGATCGTGCGGACGACACCCCCGTCGTCGACGCCCTGCCGCGCCACGTGAGCACCCCCGCGGCACCGGAGATCTACACGCTGACGCCCCAGTTGCACTTCGCCCAGCGCAACGGCGAGAGCCACGGCTGGCCCGCCGGTTCTCCCGCGGCCACCATCGGCATGCCCGCGATCAACCCACACATCGACTGCTTCGGGATAGGCAAGGCCTTCGTCAAGTGGCGCCACACGGAGAGGGTCCTGCCCGGGTCGCACACCGGCTGCTTCGTACTCACCCTGCCTGACGGGTGCGAGGAGATCCGGGTGACCGCCGAGGGCAGGTACCGCATCGCGCTCGATCCGGACGTACGGCTGTATCCCGCCTCCCTCGACGACGCCTTCCTCGTACGCCTGCCGACGGCGCCCTCGGAACGGTCGAGGACGGCCGTCACCGCCGGCCGCCCGCGCGGGAACCGGGGCCGCGTCTTCATCTCGTACGCCCATGAGACGCCGGACCACAAGGACGCGGTCCGCCGGCTGTACGAACTGCTCCGCGACCAGGGTCTCGACGTCCGCTACGACCAGGCGGACCAGCACGAGCGCCGGAACTGGGAGACGTGGACCACCCGACAGATCATGCGGGCCGACTTCGTGCTCCTCATCGCGTCCCCCGCCTATCGGCAGGTCGCGGAGGACGAGCTTCCGGCGGGACGGAACCTGGGCCTGCGTTCCGAGTACCGGCGTCTGGCCGATCTGCAGCACCGTGCCCCGGACGTCTGGCTCAAGAAGATCCTCCCCGTCGTGCTGCCCGGACGGTCCGCGGACGAGATCCCGCTGACCTTCGCGCCCTGGACGGCCGACCACTACGTGGTGGAGGACGTCACGCACGAGGGAGCCGGCGATCTGCTGCGGGTCCTGCTGCACGAGGGCCCGTCCTCGTGACGGATCCGGCCGAGGCGGACCTCCTGCTGCGCGCGCTGTGGAAGCGGATCGAGGCGGGAGGCGCGGGGGACGGACAGGCGTTGCTGGACCCGAGCGCGCTGAACGAGGCGGACCGGCTCCTTCGTGTCTCGGCGACCCCGGAGGGCGCGTCCCCGGTCGAAGCCGTACACGCCGTGGCCGCCCTGCGGGCACTGCGCTTCCTGTACGGCGGCGACGAGGACGAACGTCTCGTGGCGCTGCGGCTCCTGACGGAAGTACGTCTCGCCGCCGCCGAGCTGGTGACGGACGACAGTTTCGCGGCCATCGGAGCGGGCCTCGACGACGGGCTGGCCCTGCTGGGCGCCGACCTCCTGGGCCGGGCCAGGACCGACCCCGACCCGAGCGTGCTGCATCGCGCCACGGATCTCCTGGAGCAGGCCGTCGGCGCCACCCCCGAGGGAAGCGATCACCTGGCCGCCCGGCTGTCCAACCTGGGCCTGGCGTACCGGATGCGGGCCGAGCGCCATGGCAGCGGTGAGCTCGACCTGGCCGTCTCCACGGGAGCGCGGGCCGTCGCGGCGTGCCCGCCGGACGCCTTCGACCGGGTCGGCTGCCTGGCCAACTTCGCGGACTCCCTGCACGCCCGCTTCGAGCACTCGAACGACCCCGACGACTTGGAGCTGGCCGTCTCCGCCCATGTCAAAGCGGTCGAGGCCGCGTCGGCGGAACATCCCCTGCGCGGCACGGCACTGGGGAAACTGGGGGCCGCGCTGACCGCCCGCTTCGTCGTCGGGGAACGTCCGGACGACATCGACGCCGCGGTCGAACTGTGCGAGCAGGCCGCCGCCTCGGCCGCCCCCGACGACCCCTTCTACGCTCAGCACCACACGAATCTGGGCATGGCTCGGGCGGTGCGCGCCACCCTGGCCAACGCGCGCAGGGACATCGAAGGTGCCGTGGCCGCGTGCCGGACGGCGGTGGAGGCCACCGTTCCCGGCGACCCGAGCGCCGTCATCCGATGGCAGAACCTGTCCGCCGCCCTGCACGACCGCTACGAACTGCTGGGCGCCCGAGACGATCTGACCGGGGCGGCAGCCGCGGCCCGGCAGGCCGTCGGCCGCCAGGAGGAACTCGTCGGCGACCCTTCGGCGCTCGCCGTCCTGCTCTCCAACGCGAGCGCCGTCCTGCGTGTCCGCGGGGACGCCGAGGGCGACGAGGAGGACCTCGAACTCGCGGTCGACACGGCCCGGCGCGCGGTGGAGCTGTCCGAGCCGGGGCACCCCGGGCTGGTGAACCGGGCGCACAACTACGCCACGGCGCTCCTCAGCCGCTTCGATCACCGGCGCCGCACGCACGCAGACGCCGATTCCGCCGACCTCACCGCCGCCGCCCGCGCTCTCCGGGAAGCCGTCTGGGACACCGCGGCGGCGGATGCCCTGCCCACCCGGCACCTGGGCAGTCTCAGCACGCTGGGGCTGATCCTGCTGCGCCGGTTCGAGCAGGACGGCCGTACGGACGATCTGGACGATGCGATCCGGGTCTGCGGCGAAGCGGTCGGCTCGCTCCCCCAGCGGCATCCCGCCCTGGCCGGTGCCGCGCTGAACCTCGGTTCGGCGCTGCGAGCCGACGCGGCGGGTGAGGGCCGCGGTGACCGGGCCGTCGAGGCGTGGCGGTCCGGCTCGGCTGCCGCGGCTTCACCCGTGGCGCTCCGGCTGGCCTGCGCACGGCAGTGGGCGGAGTTCGAGGCGGAACGGGGCTCCTGGGACTCCGCTGTCCAGGGGTACGCGGAGGCCGGTGTCCTCCTGCCCCTCGTGGCCTGGCACGGTCTGGAACGTTCCGACCAGGAGCACGGGCTGATGCGGCAGGCGACCGTGGCGCGCGACGCGGCCGCGGCCGGACTGGCCGCCCAGGACGCGGAGCACGCCTTCCGGAGCCTGGAGCAGGGACGGGCCGTGCTGTGGAACCAGCACCTGCACCTCCATGACGACATGGACGCCCTGAGTGCCGTGGCGCCAGGACTCGCCGAGGGCCTGCGAAGGGTGCGCGGCGCACTCGACGACGTCAACTTCGCCACCGTGTCGATGCTGCGGCGGGTCTGACGACGGAACAAGGCCGAAAGGACACCGTGGCGGACGGATCACGCCGGGCCCGATTACGGTCCCGGAAGCAGCGGAACCCTGCCGTGGGACCGGTCCAGCTGATGACGGACCCTGCGTAGCGCGTCGGCCAGTTCGGGGTGTGCCGCGGCGAGTTCGTCGAGCGGTTCCGTCTGTTGCAGGAACTGGGTCCACAGCACGGCGCGGCCGAGTTCGAGGGCCTCCAGGGCCGCTTCCGGCCGCCCCGCGGCGAGCGTCGCCGCCGCCGCTCGGCTGGACAGTCCGCTCCAGGCACCGAGGTGGCGCTCCCGGGTGATCCGGTCCACGCCGTGCCAGGCGAGTTCCGGCAGGAGCCGGACCGCGGTGAGGCCGCCGCTCGCCGCCTCCTCCGGCTCACCGGTCCGCCAGGCCCAGTCGGCCCAGGCGTCGGCGGCGCGCAGCCGCACCCAGCTGGCCGCGTTCCGGGTTCCGGCGGCCCCGCGCAGTGCGGCCAGGCTCTCCGTCCGGTCGCCGCCGTCGCGGTTTCGGTGCTGGAGGGCGGCTGCCAGGTTGGACAGCAGCGTGGCCTGTTCCGGGTGTGCCGGGTCTCTTTCGGCCACGGCTTCGCGCAGCAGCCCGACAGCGGTGTCCAGGTCCGCGCTGTGACCGGGGTGCCGTCCCCGCCCGTGTCTGCCGCACAGGGCGTTGGCCAGGTTGGACAGGTATTTCGGCCGGTCGGGGTGGAGCACGGGGACGGCGTCGACTGCCTGCTGCGCCGCGGTGACCGCGGCGTCCAGGTCGGCCGGGCCGCCGTCGAGGTCGCCCCGGACCAGCAGGGCGCTGCTCAGGTTCGACAGCAGGCCGGCCCGTTCGGGCTGGTGGGGCGCGGTGCTGCGGGCGGCCGCCCGGGCCAGCTCGATCGACTCGTCGAGGTCGGCGTCCGCGTCCGCGGGACTCCGCCGTGCCCTTCCTCGGCCCTCCTGGCCACCGCGCACGGCCCGGGAGTCGTCCGCCGGGGTGCTGCTCGCCGGGTGCCCGCCCAGCGGATCCTCCTGCGCCTGCCGGGTGTGCTCCGAACGGGCCAGCAGCGCCAGGCCGAGCCGTGACAGCCGTTCGGCGCGTGCGATGTGGCGCTCCGCGGTCGTGGCGAGGACGGCGCGGGCCTGTTCCACGGCCTCGTCGATGTCTCCGCGTTCGCCGCGCAGTTCGTGACGTGTCTGGAGAATCGCGGCCAGACCGCTGCGATGGCTCGCTGAGTCGCCCGGGGAGACCGCGGCCGCCACGGCCGCACGGGCGCTGTCGACGGCGTGGTCGAGGTCTGCCGGATCACCCGTCAGCCGGTGCCGGGTGACCAGGGCGTCCGCCCGGGCCGCGGCCTGGCGCGGTCGGTCCCGCCGCGGGACCTTGCCGGCCGCCGAGGAGGAAGCCGCAGAGTCGAGTACGGACAGCGCGTCGTGGAGATCGGTGATCCGTCCCGTGTGCTCGAAGCGGGTCTGCAGCAGGGCAGCCAGGTTGCTCTGGTGACGGGACAGGCCCGGATGGTCCTCGGACAGGGTGTTCACGACGGAGGAGAGCAGGGTGACCGCCTCGTCGAGCGCGGTGAGGTCGCCGTGGTGCTCGAAGCGGTCGTACAGGATGTTGGCGAGGTTCGAGCGGTGGGTGGTGTGTTCCGGCTGATCGGTCCGGCTCCCGGTCAGCGCGGTTCGACCGGCTTCGAGAGCCTCGTCGAGATCCGTTGCGACGCCCGTCGTGCGATGGCGGGCACGCAGGGCGGAGGCGAGCGCCGCGGCGGCGGGAACACGGAGTGGATCGTCCGTGCCGACGCCTCCCAGTGCCTGCCGGCACGCCTCCGCGGCCTCGTCCAGGTCGTCGACGTCGCCGCTCGTCTCGAAGCGGTCGGTGAGCGCTCCGGCGAGCCCCGTGAGCACGGCGGCCCGGAGCGCCGGGTTCGCCCCCGCCGCTCGCAGCGCCGATCGATGACGATCCACGGCCAGGCCGAGGTCGTCCGGGTCGCCCACGCGATCGAAGCGCAGCCGGTGTGCTGCCGCGCTATTGGTGAGCAGGGCGACCCGCGTGGCGATGTCCGGGGTGTCCGTGACCGCCGCGTGCTCCACCGCCTCGATCGCGCCGTCGATGTCGGCGACGTCTCCGAGGTGCTCGTAGCGCAGCCTCAGCGCGTTGGACTGGTTGGCCCACAGGAGTGCCCGCCGGGCGTCGTTCCGCTCGGCGTCCACGGCGTCCCGGCCGAGGTGGATGGCCTCGTCGAGGTGGGCGAGCCGTCCGGTGCTCAGGAAGCCGCGCTGCAGGGCCGTACCGAGATCGGACAGATACCCGGCACGCTCCGGGTCGTCTGGGGGCGTGGCGGCCAGGGCCTGCCGGGACAGTTCGACCGCCCGCAGCTGATCGTCGGGGTGCCCGTCCCGTTCGGCGCGTGCCTCCAGGGCGGCCGCGAGGCTCGCGAGGACCGCGGCTCGGCCCTTGTCGGCCGCGGGTGTGATGCGCACGGCTGTCTCGGCACAGCGCACGGCCCGCCGCAGATCGCGGCGGTGCCCCGAGTACGCGAAGCGTGCGAGCAGCATGACGGACAGATTGGTGAACAGCGCGGTCCGGTCGGAATGGCCCCGCGGGGTCAGCAGGCGGGCCGCCCGCAGCCGGCGTACGGCCTCGTGCAGGCTGCGTACGTCGCCGGTCTCGGTGTACCGCTCGTGGGCGGCGAGCGCTCGCGCCACCCAGCGAGCCCGTCGGAGCGCGCGAGCTCCTGGCCGGCCGCGTGTGGGGGGCGGCTCGTCGAGACGGTCGCTCACTGTTCTTTCCCCTCCCGGCCGCGTTCAGGAGAGTGTGCCCGCCGGCGGTTCACGAGGACAGGCCGTCGCCGGGTCCGGGAAGGTCCGAGCCCAACGGAAAACGCCCCCTCCCTGGCAGGGAAGGGGCGAACCACGGCTTGACGCGGCCGAACCGGCCCCGTCCCCGCGCGGCACCGGGTGAGACACCTCGTGCGGCCCGCGGCGGTGGACGTCAGACGCCGTCCGGATCGGTCCGGCCGAGCGCCGGACGCGGTGCCGAACCCGCCGTCATCAGGTAGTCCGCGGCCGCCGTGTCCGTCACCAGGCTGGTGACGAGGCCGGAGCGCAGCACCGCGTCGATGGCGGCGGCCTTGCGCTGGCCGCCGGCGATGGCGACGACCTCGGGGATCCGCCGCAGCCGGTCGGCCTCGACGGTGATGCACCGCTCGCCCAGGTCCCGGCCGACGCGGCGGCCCTCGGAGTCGAAGAGGTGCGCGGACATCTCGGCGGCCACCCCGAGCGTGGCGTAGTGGGCGCGCTCGTCCTCGGTGAGCATGTCGTGCACCGTCGAGATGCCCGCCTCCCAGGAGCCGATCGACACACAGGCGACGGTGACCTTGTCGAAGTACTCGAAGGCGCGGGCGATCCCCGTCTGGCTGCGCAGCGCGGCCGCGGTGGCCACGTCAGGGAGCAGCATCGGCGCGTAGATGGGGTGGGCGTCCCCGCCGGAGACCTGGGCGGCCCGGCGGACCGCCTCGACCGACCCGCGCTCGGCCGTCCCGGCGTCGTAGACACCCGTCAACTGCACCACCGTGCACGGCGGAAGCCGGTCGAGCGCCGCCGCCATGTGGATGGTGGAGCGGCCCCAGGCGAGGCCGAGCACATCGCCCTCGGCGACGAGTTCACCGAGCAGGTCCGCGGCGACCTCACCGAGGTTCTCCGGGTCGGGCGACTCCTCGGCCTCGGCCGGTGACTCCACGACGACGGCATGCCGCAGGCCGTAGCGGGCGCGCAGCGCGTCCGAGCGCTCCGCGTCCAGCTCGGCGGGGACGCGGATCTCGATCCTCACGAGATCCCGTTCGAGGGCGGTTTCCAGGACCCTGGCCACCTTGAAGCGGCTGACGCCGAACTCCTCGGCGATCTGGATCTTGGACTTGCCCTCAAGGTAGAAACGGCGGGCCATGGCCGCCGCCTGCACCAGCTCAGCGGGTCCCATCCGCATGGCCGACCGGCCCGCCGACATACCCGACACGGCGATCTCCTCACTGCTGTTCACACTCTGGATTCGCCGTTCATCCTTGCAGATCCGGCGTACTTGATCAGCCCTGAGGGGCGGCGTTCACGTTCCCTTGGCTCAGTGGTCGCATGCCCATGCTGCCTGGGCCGTCGCCTCCTCCGCCTGCGTGCGCAATGCACGTACCGCCTGGGCGGGGTCGGCCGCCCCGTACACCGCCGAACCGGCGACGAAGACGTCGGCGCCCGCCTCCGCACAGCGCTCGATGGTGGAGGCCGAGACCCCGCCGTCGACCTGCAGCCACAGTTCGAGGCCGTGCTTGTTGATCAACTCGCGAGTGCGGCGGATCTTGGGCAGCATGATGTCGAGAAAGGCCTGGCCTCCGAAGCCCGGCTCGACGGTCATGATCAGCAGCATGTCGAGCTCGGGGAGCAGATCCTCGTACGGCTCGATGGGAGTCGCGGGCCGCAGGGCCATGGAGGCCCGGGCGCCCTTGGCCCGGATCTCGCGGGCGAGCCGCACGGGTGCGGCGGCCGCCTCGACATGGAAGGTGACGGAACCGGCACCCGCTTCTACGTACTGCGGCGCCCACCGATCGGCGTCCTCGATCATCAGATGGCAGTCCAGCGGCGTGTCCGTAGCGCGCGCCAGAGACTCTACGACCGGCACACCTAGCGTGAGGTTCGGGACGAAATGGTTGTCCATCACGTCGACATGGAGCCAGTCAGCCCCTTCCACCGCCTTTGCCTCCTCGGCAAGGCGGGCGAAGTCGGCGGACAGGATGCTGGGGTTGATCTGCGCGGCCATGCGTTAAGCCTGCCATGTCCGGCGCCGGTTGTTCTCCCCGGTCGTCGAGGTCCCCGAGGTCACCCAGGTCCTCGACCGGGACCGATCGGTATATACCAACCCCGCCGAGGGACTGCACCCGCCTCGCGGCCCGTGCCATCCTTGTCGGCCCACCAGCTCCACACGCGGCTACGGGGGTCGCCATGACGGACGCACAGGGGAAGCGGGGACGCGGCATCGGCTGGCTGGTGTGCGGCCGACGCAGCAAATGGATCGTGGTGGGACTGTGGCTGGTGCTGCTGTTCCTGATCGCGCCCTTCGCCTCGAAACTCACCGACGCGCAGGACAACGACGCCGCGTCCTGGCTGCCCGGATCCGCCGAGTCCACCCAAGTCCTGGAGATCTCCGAGGACTTCAGGCCGGAACAGATCCCCGCGGTGGTCGTGTACGCCCGCGAGAGCGGCCTGACGGCCGAGGAACGGGCACAGATCGCCGAGGACGCACGCCAGATCAAGGAACTGCGTGCGCACGGCATCCTCGGCGCGGAGACCCGCGGCCCGGTCTTCGACCGGCAGACCGATCCGCGTGCGGCCCAGATCCTCGTCCCCATCAGGATGGACGAGAAGGGCTGGGAGGAGATCTCGCCCGCCGTCGACTCGATCCGTGACGTCGTCGGCAAGGGCGGCGACGGGCTCGCCGTGCACGTAACGGGCCCCGGCGGTACGTCCGCCGACTTCTCCGAGGCATTCGAGGGCATCGACTCCACACTGCTGTTCTCGGCGATGCTCGTCGTCATCGTGATGCTGCTGCTGACCTATCGCAGTCCCACCCTGCTGCTGGTCCCGCTGCTCGGCGTGGTCGCCGCACTGTTCACCGCGCAGGCGGTGATCTACTTCCTCGCCGAGCACGCGGGCCTGACCGTCAACGGCCAGAGCGCGGGCATTCTCACCGTCCTCGTCTTCGGCGCGGGGACCGACTACGCCCTGCTCCTGGTGGCCCGCTACCGGGAGGAACTGCGCCGCCACGAGGACCGCCACGAGGCGATGGCGCTCGCCCTGCACCGGGCGGGCCCGGCGGTGCTCGCGTCCGGCGCGACCGTCGTACTGAGCATGCTGGTGCTGCTCGCCGCCGAGATGAACTCGACGCGCGGCCTCGGCCCGGTCGCCGCCATCGGCGTCGCCGTGGCACTGGCCGCGATGATGACCCTCTTCCCTGCCCTGCTGGTGATCTTCGGCCGCTGGATCTTCTGGCCGGTGATCCCGCACTTCGGTTCCCCCGACCCGACCGAGAGCGGTGTCTGGGCGCGCATGGGCCGCCGTATCTCCATCCGCCCCCGCATGATCTGGGCTGTCACGGTGGCGGCGCTCGCGCTGCTCTCGCTGGGCCTCATCCAGCTCCGCGCGGAGGGCATCAGCAACGCCGACGCCTTCACCGGCAAACCCGACTCGATCGTCGGCCAGGAGGTGTCCGCGCGTTACTTCCCGGCGGGCAGCGGCGATCCGCTCGTCGTCGTCAGCAACCGCGCCCAGGCCGAGGACGTCGGCCAGGCGGTCGCGGCCACCAGCGGTGTCGTACCGGAGTCCCTCGGCCTGCCACCGGGCACGAAACCCGAGTTCGAGGGCAAGGTCCTCTTCGAGGCCACCATGACCGCCCCCGCGGACAGCGAGGCCGCGAAACAGACGGTGGAGCGGGTGCGTGACGCCGTGCACGACGTACCCGACGCCGACGCTCAGGTGGGCGGCGGCACGGCCTCCCTGCTCGACATGGACAAGGCGACGACCCACGACAACATCCTGATCATCCCGCTGGTGCTCATCGTCGTCCTGCTGATCCTGTGCGGCGTGCTCCGCGCCCTGGTCGCCCCGCTGCTGCTGATCGGCACGGTGGTGCTGTCCTTCGCCGCCGCGCTGGGGATCAGTGCGCTCGCGTTCCGCCACATCTTCGACTACGCGGGCGAGGCGACGGACTTCCCGCTCTTCGTCTTCGTGTTCCTGGTCGCGCTGGGCATCGACTACAACATCTTCCTGACCACCCGCATCCGCGAGGAGGCGGGCCGCCAGGGCACCCGCAAGGGCGTGGTGACGGGCCTGGCCACCACCGGCGCGGTCATCACCTCGGCAGGCCTGGTCCTCGCCGGAACCTTCGCCGCGCTCGGCACGCTCCCCATGGTCGCCTTCGCCGAGATCGGCTTCGCGGTCGCCCTGGGCGTACTGCTCGACACGTTCATCGTGCGCTCGGTCCTCGTGCCGTCCCTGTTCCTGGACGTCGGCCCGAAGGTCTGGTGGCCACACCGGCTGGCCCACGAGGACGGGGGCACGGCGGATCCACCGACGGCCACCGGGTCCGGGCCCACGAAACCGGCGTCGAAGCCGACAGGCCCGTCGGAGTAGCCCGACCGCCGGACCAAACCGGCCATCCTGTCGCTGGCCAACGTGCGTTGACCAACGGGCGTTGACCAACGGGCGTTGACCAACGGGCGTTGACCAACGGGCGTTGACCAACGGGCGTTGACCAACGGGCTGAGCCTGGCCTGACGGCCGAGCTCAGCCGGTCCGGCGGATCAGCGCCAGATACATGGCGTCCGTCCCGTGCAGATGCGGCCACAGCTGTACGTCGGGGCCGTCGCCCAGCGCCGGTACGCCCGGGAAGAGCGGGCGCGCGTCGAGGAGTTCGGCCGAGCCGCCGTACTGCTTGAGCACGTCGTCAACGACGACCCGGGTCTCCGCGAGGTGCGGCGAGCAGGTGGCGTACCCGACGACTCCGCCGACCCGCACCGAGTCGAGTGCCGTACGCAGCAGTCCGCGCTGCAACGGCGCGAACCCGTCCAGGTCGTCGGGGCGCCGCCGCCAACGGGCCTCGGGACGACGGCGCAGGGCACCAAGACCCGTGCAGGGCACGTCCATCAGTACGCGGTCGAACGTGCCCGGACGCCACGGCGGCCGTGTCCCGTCGGCGGCGATGACCTGGTACGGCCCCGGGTTCCCGGCGAGCGCCTTGGCGACGAGGCCGGCCCGGTGCGGCTGCTTCTCGGAGGCGAGCAGCAGGGCCCCGCGCTCGGCGGCGAGTCCGGCGAGCATGGCCGCCTTGCCACCGGGTCCGGCACAGCCGTCGAGCCAGGCCTTGTCGGGTCCGTCCAGGGGCGCGTTGGCGAGGGCGATCGCCACGAGCTGGCTGCCCTCGTCCTGCACGCCCGCACGCCCTTCGCGTACGGAGTCGATGGCGCCCGGCTCGCCGCCCTCGGACAGCCGCACGGCGTACGGCGACCAGCGCCCCGGCAGCGCGTTCTCCTCTCCGAGGGCGCCGAGGATCTCATCGGCGGTGGAGCGCCCCGGGCGGGCCACGAGGGTCACCTCGGGCCTCTCGTTGTCGGCTTCGAGGAGATCCTCGATGCCCGCGCGCCCGCCCCCCAGCGAGTCCCACAACGCCGAGACGACCCATCGTGGATGCGAGTGCACCACGGCGAGATGGTCCTCGGGGTCCTCGTCATAGGGCGGCGCGACCAGCTCCAGCCAGCCGTCGAGATCGTGCTGCGAGATCTTCCGCAGCACAGCGTTGACGAACTTCGCCCGCCCGTCCCCGAGCACGACCCTCGCCAGGTCGACCGACGCGGATACGGCGGCATGCGTCGGGATCCGTGTCCCGAGCAGCTGATGCGCGCCGAGGCTCAGCACATCCAGCACCGGCGGGTCGACCTCGCGGAGCGGCCGGTCGACACACGCCGAGATGACGGCGTCGTACGTCCCCTGCCGACGCAGCGTCCCGTACACCAGCTCCGTGGCCAGCGCCGCGTCCCGCCCGTCGAAGTCCCCCTTCTCCCGCGCCTTGCGCAGCAGCGGCGGCAACACGAGATTCGCGTACGCGTCCCTCTCGTCCACCGCCCGCAACGCGTCGAAGGCAAGCATCCGCACGGGGTCCTTCGTGGGACGACGGTACGGCTTGCCCTGCTGCCGGGGCCGACGGGACTGCTCGTTCACTTAAAAGGTGCTCCGGATCGTGGAAGAGGTACGGGTCCAGCGTACGTCGCGGGGGCGGTCGTGCTGCTGCTCAGGGCACGGGGAACAGCACGCTTTCAGGGGGGCGGAGGCGCGGCGCAGGCCCCGTCCTTCTTTCTGGGCCGCGAGAAGCGGCACGCTTTCAGGCACGGGGGACGAGGGACGGCTCGTTCCTGAGGGGCGCCTGGAGCTGCGCGCCTTCGGGGGCGCGGGGAACTGCGCGCCCAGCCCCCACCGGCCCGCACCCGACAACCCACGCGTCCCGCACACCCACCCACGCCGAGCCATCCGACGGAAGGGAACCTCAGCCCCCCACCACCTCGCCGGACCCGATCCGAACCCCCCGCGCCCAGTCCGCCGCCCGCATCGGCTTCTTCCCCTGAGCCTGCACCCACAGCAACTCGACGGCACACGACCCGGTACCCACGTACACATTGTTCTTGCCGACGCCCAACGCCCCCGGAGCGAGATCCGTCCGCTCGGGAGCGAGCGCGACCTGGATCAACTTGAGCCGCTCCCCGCGGAACACGGTCCACGCCCCCGGCGCGGGCGTACACCCGCGTACGACCCGGTCGACGCGAAGCGCGGGCGCGGCCCAGTCGACGTGCGCGTCCTCGACGCTGATCTTCGGAGCCAGCGTGACGCCGTCCCCCGGCTGCGGCACGGCCTTGAGCGTGCCGTCCTCGATCCCGTCCATGGTCGCGGCGAGCAGCCCCGCTCCCGCGAAGGCGAGCCTCGTCAGCAGATCCCCGCTGGTGTCGGTGGGCCGCACCTCCTCGGTGACGGTGCCATAGACGGGCCCGGAGTCGAGCCCCTCCTCGATGAGGAAGGTGGAGGCCCCGGTGATCTCGTCCCCCGCCATGACCGCGTGCTGCACGGGCGCCGCCCCACGCCAGGCGGGCAGCAGCGAGAAGTGCAGATTGACCCAGCCCTGGGCGGGGATGTCGAGCGCGACCCGGGGCAGCAACGCACCGTAGGCGACCACGGGGCAGCAGTCCGGCGCGATCTCCCGCAGCCGTGCCAGAAACGCCTCGTCCCGCGGCTTCACCGGCTTCAGCACCTCGATCCCGGCCTCCTCCGCCCGCTCGGCGACGGGGCTGGCGACAAGCCTCCGCCCCCGCCCCGCCGGCGCGTCGGGCCGGGTGACGACGGCGGCCACCTCATGCCGCCCGGAGGCGATCAGGGCGTCCAGAGCGGGAACGGCGACCTCGGGGGTACCGGCGAAGACGAGCTTCATGGGTGGCAGTCGGCCTCTCGGGCGAGTTCATGACGGGCAGCACACCAGTCTATGGGGCGGCGCGGACCGTGCGAGCGGTGCGGGCAGTCCGGGCGGGACTCACCCGTCGCGAGGCGAAGTCGAAGCCCGAAGACGAAGGCCGAGGCGAGCGCACGCCCAGCCGCCGGGGGCGTACGCATATGCCCCCACGCCCCATAAGCGTGACCACTCACCCTCAAACGCGTTGGTCAAGAAAGAGTTGACCAAAACGGGCCGCACTCGCTGCCCGGTCCTTTTCAACGCCGGTTCGAGAGGCTTGTTCATGGCCGACCACGCAACCCACGACGCCCAGGCTCGGGCCAGCCTGCACTTGCTGGTGCGGGACATCGAGCGGGTCCGCCGGCAGGTGGACGCACTGCGCACGCTGACAGCCCAGCTGGGCAACGTCTACCGCCCGCGCCGCTCCGGCCCGTCCACGGGCTTCGTCGTCTACGGGCGGGCGCCCGCCCCGACCGTCCGCCTCGCCCAGGAGCTGCGGGACAGCGTCGAGACCCTGGTCACGGCCGCCGTGGACTTCGACCGCTCACTGGGCTTCTCGTGGGACGCGGTGGGCTCGGCGCTGGGGGTCACCAAACAGGCGGTGCACCGCCGTTACGGCGCCCGCCGGGCGGCGGCCCAGGCCGCCGCCGAGGCCGAGCGCGCCACGGAACCGTCGGGCTCCTCCCGCACGGTCGCCGTCAACACCGGCCTCCCCACGGTCCCCGCGGCCCGTTCCATGCCGATGCCGCTGCCCACCCAGCCGACGGCGGGCAGTTCCACGCTCCGCGAGGACATCATCAGGCCGAGCGCCTTCCCGGGCCCGCGCAACGGCTGACCCCACACCCACCTGTCTGCCCCCGACGAGGCTCGGGGGCAGACCCGTATCCCGAACGAACAGCCGCCGACACGCGGCCACTTCACCGGCCCCGGCACCCTGCCGCCTCACCGACACCGGCACTCGGCCGCCCTCACCACCCCAGACACAGGCCACCACAGCCACAGCCGCCCGGGCCGGCCGCCGAGATCCCCGGCGCACACAGCCCGGCATCAGCCGCACTCACACCCCACCTGCACCCACATCCCCTCCGCCCGCACTCGCCACGGCACCCGCACCCGCACCCGCACCCGCACCCGCACCGAGCGGTCACCCGATATCCGGCGGATCAACCCGAATCCGCACCACGTCACTTCCCCCGCCGCCACCACTGCCACCGCTGCCACCACTCCCCCCACGCGCCATCCGAGCCGCCTGCGCGCTCTTCAACGCGGAGGCCAACGCGGCCCCCTTCCCCGGCGGCACCCTGATCAGTGCCCGCTCCCACGGCTCGCCCGCCGGAGGCGCCCCCGTCCGCCGTGGCCGCCCGGGATCCGCCGGAGGCACCGGCACGGGCCCCAACACCTCGGCCTCACGCGGCAGTTCGACCGCGGCCAGGAATCCGGCGAGCGCCTCCGCCGTCCCGGACACGGCGGCCATCCGCGACACGGGCGGAAAGCCCAGCTCGGCGCGCTCGGCCAGCTCACGGACGGCGTGCCCCACCGGATCCCACCGCACGAGCGCCTGCACCGGCCGCAGCGTCGGCTCGGCGACGACCACCACGGTCCCGCCGTCCCGCTGCCCCCGCACCAGCGCCGCCGCACCGATCCATCGCCGCAACGCGTCCTCGTCGGCCCGCAGATCGGGCCGCCCCAGCATCGCCCAGCCGTCGAGCAGCAGCGCCGCCGCGTACCCGCCCTCGGCCACGGGCTCGGCGCCCGGCGTGCTGACGACCAGCGCGGGCGCACCCGGCACCGTGTCCAGGATCTGCTCGCGCCCCGACGTCCGCACAGGAACCGCCGGAAAGGCCCGCCCGAGTTCCTCGGCGGTCCGCCGCGCCCCCACGACCTGCGCCCGCAACCGGAACCCACCGCACTCGGGACAGCGCCACTCCGGCTCGTCCCGACCGCACCACCCGCAGCGCAGCGCGCCGGCGTCCTGCCCCTCCAACGGCCCGGCGCACTGCCGACACCGCGCGGGCTCCCGGCACTGCGCACAGGCCATCCGCGGCACATAGCCACGCCGTGGCACCTGCACCAGTACCGGCCCCTGCTTCAGCCCCTCCCGTACGACCCGCCAGGCGAGGGTGGGCAGCCGTGCGGCGCGCGCCGCCTCGTCGCGCGCGAGATCCCCGTCCCCCACGGTCCGTACGAGCGGAGCCGCCCCCCGCACCTGTTCCCGCTCGGCGACGATCGGAGCCGCCCAGCCGCTCTCCACGAGCTGCGCGGCCTCGACGGTGCAGCTCCAACTCCCCAGCAGAAAGGCGCACTTGTCGTACGCGGCCCGCAGCAGCAGCACCTCCCGCGCATGCGGCTGGGGGGCGTGCAGCTCGCTGTGGCTGCCGTCCCCGTCGTCCCACATGGCGACAAGCCCGAGATCCCGCACGGGCGCGAACATGGCGGCCCTGGTGCCCACGACGGCCCGTACGGACCCTCGCCGCACCGCGAGCCACTGCCGGTAGCGCTTCTCTGGGCCGGCCTCGGCGGTGAGCACGGCATGGTGCCCCTCACCCAGCACGGAGGTCAGCGCGGCGTCGACCCGGCTGACGGCCCGCCCGTCCGGCACGACGACGAGCGCGCCACGACCCGAGGCGAGCGTCGCCCCCACGGCCCGCGCCAGCTCCTCGGCCCAGCCGGGCCCCGGCAGCGCGTTCCACACGGCCCGGGGCGCCCCGCCGCCCGCGAGCGACTCGACGAAGGCGGCCCCCCGCGAGTACCGGGCCCAGGACCCCACCTCCGGCGCCTCGGGAACCGGCGACGGCTCGGGCGACGGCTTCTGTTCGGCTCTGGCGTTGCGCGGCGGCACGGCCAGCTGGAGCACATCGGCCAGGCTCCCCGCGTACCGATCGGCGACGGCCCGGGCCAGCCCCAGCAACTCCTCGCTCAACACGGGCTCGGACGACACGACTTGAGCGAGCGCGGCCAGCGGCCCTGAGTAGTCGGACTCGGCCAGCCGCTCGATCAGGAACCCGTCGATCAGCCCCCCGCCCTCGCGCCGCCCCTCCCGCACGCGATGCCGCCCGGCCCCGAACCGCACCCGCACGCGCACCCCCGGCTGCGCATCCGCGTCGAGTTCCTCGGGCACGGCATAGTCGAAGTACCGATCGAGATGCAGCACGCCCTTGTCGACGAGCACTCGAGCCACGGGCAGCTCCTTGGCGACCGCGGCCCCCCGCCAGGTCCGCGGCTTGGCCCGCGGCGCCTTCCGCACGGCGTCCCGAATCAACGCAAGCTGCTCGGGCGGGGCACCCTCGGCCCCACCTTCACCACGCCCGTCCGTGCTGCTCACAGCAACATTCCTACCAAACCGCACTGACACCGCCGCGCGCCCGAGATCAAGGCCGGCCGCGGATCACGAACGCCCCTGGGGCGCTTCTGCCATGGGCCACTCGGCCATACCGGTCCAGGACCGGCAGCAGGATTCGAACCTGCGAGGGGATCACCCGGAAGTAACCGCGACCATCGCACCGGGCGCGACGACGTCAGCTCCTCCCGAGTTCTGAACGGCAGCGGTACACGAACCAGATTCACCGCACGCACTCGACGCACTCCACCGAAGTAACCGCGGCCTGCGCACCGGGAGGACCGCCAGCGTACGAAGTCCGACGACAGCCGTGCCAGTCGTTTGTCGGCCCAGCCGTCTCTGTCCGCGGAATCCGACGGGCGGACAGCGGCGAGGCCCGGCACCCCCTGAGAGGGGCGCCGGGCCTCGCCGAAAACAGCTGGCTGGTACGAAAACAGCCGGCAGAGAAAGTGCAGGACCTACAGCCCCGCAGCCTTCCGCAGCGCGTCCACCCGGTCCGTCTTCTCCCAGGTGAACTCGGGCAGCTCACGGCCGAAGTGGCCGTACGCGGCGGTCTGGGCGTAGATCGGGCGGAGCAGGTCCAGGTCGCGGATGATCGCGGCCGGGCGGAGGTCGAAGACCTCGGTGATGGCCGTCTCGATCTTCTCGGCGTCGATCTTGGCGGTGCCGAAGGTCTCGACGAAGAGGCCGACGGGCTCGGCCTTGCCGATGGCGTAGGCGACCTGGACCTCGCAGCGGGTGGCGAGGCCCGCGGCGACGACGTTCTTGGCGACCCAGCGCATGGCGTACGCGGCGGAGCGGTCGACCTTGGACGGGTCCTTGCCCGAGAAGGCGCCGCCACCGTGGCGGGCCATGCCGCCGTAGGTGTCGATGATGATCTTGCGGCCGGTGAGGCCGGCGTCGCCCATCGGGCCGCCGATCTCGAAGCGGCCGGTCGGGTTGACCAGCAGGCGGTAGCCCTCGGTCTCCAGCTTGATGCCGTCGTCGAGGAGGGCCTTCAGCTCCGGCTCGACCACGAACTCGCGGATGTCGGGGGCCAGGAGGGAGTCCAGGTCGATGTCCGACGCGTGCTGCGAGGAGACGACGACCGTGTCCAGCCGGACCGCCTTGTCGCCGTCGTACTCGATGGTGACCTGGGTCTTGCCGTCCGGGCGCAGGTACGGGATGGTCCCGTTCTTGCGGACCTCGGAGAGGCGGCGCGAGAGGCGGTGCGCGAGGTGGATCGGGAGCGGCATCAGCGCCGGCGTCTCGTCCGTCGCGTAGCCGAACATCAGGCCCTGGTCGCCCGCGCCCTGCTTGTCGAGCTCGTCCTCATCGCCCTCGACACGCTTCTCGTACGCCGTGTCGACGCCTTGCGCGATGTCGGGCGACTGCGAGCCGATGGACACCGAAACGCCACAGGACGCGCCGTCGAAGCCCTTCTTCGAGGAGTCGTAACCGATCTCGAGGATCTTGTCGCGCACGAGCTGCGCGATCGGCGCGTAGGCCTTGGTGGTGACCTCGCCGGCCACGTGCACGAGGCCGGTGGTGATCAGCGTCTCCACGGCGACCCGGGAATGCGGGTCCTCGCGGAGAAGCGCGTCGAGAATGGTGTCACTGATCTGGTCAGCGATCTTGTCGGGGTGACCCTCGGTCACAGACTCCGAGGTGAACAGGCGACGGGACACAACGCTCCCTGAGGTTGCAGCGGCTGCTGGCTGATCATTGGCGGACGGCCGGGGGCTGCGCCCGGCGTCGTCCGAGAAACAGTTTATCGGTCGCGCTCTGCCGCCGGGCTAGTGTCTCGCCTCTCGGAAGCGCTGTGACCTGCGGCACGGGCATTCTGCGACACGACGAACCATCTGCGCCAGGCTCCCACACCCCGATCCGACGGTTCCAGTGGGCCCGTTGAAGCGATTGAGACATTCACCCGATGCGACGCGCCACGAGATCCCACACGGTCTCGGCCAGGGCTTCCTTGGGTCCGTACGGCACCGTGGTCTCGCTTCCGTCGGCGCCCAGCACCACCGCCTCGTTCTCCTCGGAGCCGAAGGTCTTGCGTTCGCCGACCTCGTTCACCACGAGGAGGTCGCAGCCCTTGCGCTGAAGCTTCGTCCGGCCGTTGGCCAGCACGTCGTCCGTCTCGGCGGCGAAACCGACGACCACCTGGCCCGGTCGGGCGCGGTCCGCAGAGATCTCCGCGAGGATGTCCGGATTGCGAACGAGAACGATCGGCTCCGGTTCCTGACCGTCCTTCTTCTTGATCTTTCCGGCCGCGTATGCGGCGGGCCTGAAGTCGGCGACCGCCGCCGCCATCACCACGGCGTCGGCGTCCGGCGCGGCCTTGAGCACGGCCTCGCGCAACTGCACGGCGGTCCCGACCTGTACGACGTCGACCCCGGCCGGGTCCGGCATGCCGGTGTTCGCGGCGATCAGCGTGACCCGGGCGCCCCGGGCGGCGGCGGTGCGCGCGAGGGCGTACCCCTGCTTCCCGGAGGAGCGGTTGCCGAGGAAGCGGACCGGGTCGAGCGGCTCGCGCGTGCCGCCGGCGCTGACGACGACGTGCCGGCCGGCGAGATCGGGCTCGGTGATTCCGCGCGCGAGCACCCTGCGGCAGACCTCGAAGATCTCGGACGGCTCGGGCAGCCGCCCCTTGCCCGTGTCCACACCGGTCAGGCGCCCTACTGCGGGCTCGATGACAATGGCGCCGCGGCGGCGCAGCGTCGCCACGTTCTCCCGGGTGGCCGGGTGCTCCCACATCTCGGTGTGCATGGCGGGGGCGAAGACGACCGGGCACCGGGCGGTGAGCAGCGTGTTCGTCAGCAGGTCGTCGGCCAGGCCGTGGGCGGCCTTCGCGAGCATGTCCGCGGTGGCGGGAGCGACGACCACGAGGTCGGCTCCCTGCCCGATGCGGACGTGCGGGACCTCGTGGACGTCCGACCAGACCTCGGTGGACACGGGGTGGCCGGAGAGGGCGGACCAGGTCGCCGCGCCGACGAAGTGCAGCGCGGACTCCGTCGGGACGACCCGCACGTCGTGCCCCGACTCGGTCAGTCTCCGCAGCAGCTCACAGGCCTTGTACGCGGCGATGCCGCCACTGACCCCCAGCACGACCTTCGGCTTGTCCACGTCTCTCCCCAGACCTCGGAAAACGTACGCCCCCATCACACACCACAGGCCCGGCAGTCGCGCTGCCGGGCCTGTGGAAAAACGAACTGCAAGCAGAAAATACTACTGCGCCGGGCCTTCGACGGCCTCCGACGTCAGGAGACCCGCGTTGATCTCGCGCAGGGCGATCGAGAGCGGCTTCTCGTGGACGTGGGTGTCGACGAGGGGACCGACGTACTCAAGAAGGCCCTCACCGAGCTGCGAGTAGTACGCGTTGATCTGACGGGCCCGCTTGGCCGCGTAGATCACCAGGCTGTACTTCGAGTCGGTGGCTTCGAGGAGCTCGTCGATCGGAGGGTTGATGATGCCCTCGGGCGTGGTGATGGAAGAGGACACGCTCTGCCTTCCGAAAGGTGGAAAATTGACCTGACAGAGACCTGAAAGATCAAACAACTTCCATCAAGGCTAGCAGCTCGCGCGCCACGTCCTCGACGGAGGTGTTGACCAGGGTCACGTCGAACTCCGGCTCGGCCGCCAGTTCGATCTTGGCGGCCTCCAGCCGGCGCTCGATCACGTCGGGCGGCTCGGTGCCCCGCCCGGTGAGTCTGCGCACGAGCTCCTCCCAGGAGGGAGGAGCCAGGAACACCAGCAGAGCGTCGGACATGGACTCGCGGACCTGCCGGGCTCCCTGGAGATCGATCTCCAGGAGGACCGGCTCACCCGACTCCAGCCGTTCGAGCACGGCCTTGCGCGGTGTCCCGTAGCGGTTGCCCGCGAACTCCGCCCATTCGAGCAGCTCGCCGTTGGCGATCAGCTTGTCCATCTCCTCGTCGCTGACGAAGAAGTAGTGGACACCGTGCTTCTCCCCGGGGCGCGGCTTGCGGGTCGTGGCCGACACCGAGAGCCAGACCTCGGGGTGTTCCTTGCGCATATGGGCGACGACCGTGCTCTTGCCGACCCCTGAGGGGCCGGAGAGCACGGTCAGCCGCGGACGTACGTCCGGGGGTACGGGGGTCGTCCCCCGGGGTGTTGCAGCCATGCGGTGATTATCCAGGTTCTCAGGGGTGCCCGAGAACGTCAGGCGGCACCGCCGCCGAACTCGCGCTCCAGAGACGCGATCTGGTTGGAGCCGAGACCGCGCACACGGCGGCTTTCGGAGATGCCAAGTCGCTCCATGATCTGCTTGGCGCGGACCTTGCCCACGCCCGGCAGGGACTCCAGGAGGGCGGAGACCTTCATCTTGCCGATGACGTCGTTCTCCTGGCCCTGCTTGATGACCTCGTGAAGGGAGGCGCCGGAGTGCTTGAGTCGATTCTTGACCTCGGCCCGCTCCCGGCGAGCCGCGGCGGCCTTTTCGAGCGCGGCTGCGCGCTGTTCAGGGGTAAGGGGCGGAAGAGCCACGCCTACGTCACCTCGGATGTCGAACTGTCGGATACGGACCGGTGAGGAACCTAGTCGCCCCACACCTGGGGAGCAACGAGCAACGCTCTTGCCCGTTCACTCTGCGTCGGAGACTAGCGGGCAAGTCCGCCGGAGTCAGCGAGAACAGCGGAAAAGTCCTGGTCAGCCTCCATCGAGTCCGACATTCCGGACAAAATGCCCCGGATTTGAGGATGTATTCAGACGCGGGACGCCTGACGGACGCCCGAGAAAAGCGCTAGGCAGACGCCACGGCCGCCCTGATCTGCTCGGCGAAGAGGTCCGATGACGCGCGTAGCGAGCCGATGTCGGGACCGTGACGCAGAACACCCCGGCTGACATTCGGGACCACCTGGTGCACCGCCGCGCCGAACACGCCCGGCAGATCCGCCGGCGTGGCCCCCTGAGCGCCGATTCCGGGCGCGAGGAGCGGGCCGTTGATGTCGAGGTCGTACGAGGACAGATCGCCGAGCGTGGCGCCGACGACCGCCCCGAAGGAGCCCATCGGGGTCTCCCCCGCGTTCTCCTCGGCGAGATGGGCCAGCATGGTCGCGCCCACGTTGCGCAGGGCCGTGTCATCGGGGCGTACCGCGTGCTGCACCTCGCCGCCCTCCGGGTTGGAGGTCAGCGCGAGCACGAACAGCCCCGAGCCGCTCTCCCGCGCGAGGTCGACCGCCGGCTTCAGCGATCCGTAGCCGAGGTACGGCGAGACGGTGAGCGCGTCGGAGAACAGCGGCGAGCCCTTCTCCAGGAAGGCGGAGGCGTACGCCGCCATGGTCGAGCCGATGTCGCCGCGCTTGGCGTCCATTACGACCAGCGCCCCGGCCGCCCGCGCCTCCTCGACCGACTTCTCCAGTACGGCGATGCCGCGCGACCCGAAGCGCTCGAAGAACGCGATCTGGGGCTTGAGCACGGCGACCCGGTCGGCCAGGGCCTCGACGACGGTGCGGCTGAAGCGCTCAAGACCGGCGATGTCGTCGTTCAGACCCCAGTCGGCGAGCAGGGAGGCGTGCGGGTCGATCCCGACGCACAGCGGCCCACGCTCGTCCATGGCGCGGCGCAGCCGCGATCCGAAGGGCTCAGTCATACCGTCGTCTTCCTTACGTCGGCGCCGACCGCGTCGGCGAGGGTGGCGTGCGGGCTGGTGCGCAGGCGGGCGGCGAGGCCCTTGTGGACGGCGCGGCCCCAGAAGGGGCCTTCGTAGACGAAGGCGCTGTAGCCCTGGACGAGCGTGGCGCCCGCGAGGATCCGCTGCCAGGCGTCCTCGGCGTTCTCGATCCCGCCGACGCCCACGAGGGTGATCCGGTCCCCCACGCGCGCGTAGAGGCGGCGCAGCACCTCCAGGGAGCGTGCCTTCAGCGGGGCACCCGAGAGTCCGCCCATCTCTGCGACCAAGGTGGGTTCGGACTTCAAACCGAGTTCCTCGCGCGCGATGGTGGTGTTCGTGGCGATGATCCCGTCCAGGCCGAGTTCGACGGCGAGGTCCGCGACGGCGTCGACGTCCTCGTCGGCCAGGTCGGGCGCGATCTTCACCAGCAACGGAACGCGGCGCGTGGTCACCGTCCGGTCGGCGGCCTCACGGACGGCGGTCAGCAGCGGCCGCAGCGACTCCGTGGCCTGGAGGTTGCGCAGCCCGGGCGTGTTCGGTGAGCTGACGTTGACGACGAGGTAGTCGGCGTACGCGGCCAGCCGTTCGGTGGACTTCACGTAGTCGGCGGCGGCCTCGGCCTCCGGAACGACCTTGGTCTTGCCGATGTTGACGCCCAGGACGGTCCTGAAGACGGGCGTACGGGCCGCCAGGCGCCCCGCCACGGCCTCGGAGCCCTCGTTGTTGAACCCCATGCGGTTGATCAGCGCGCGGTCCGGCACAAGGCGGAACAGGCGCTTCCTGGGGTTGCCCGGCTGCGCCTCCCCCGTGACCGTGCCGATCTCGACGTGGTCGAAGCCGAGCATCGACATCCCGTCGACGGCGACCGCGTTCTTGTCGAAGCCGGCCGCGAGCCCGAACGGCCCGTGCATCCGCAGCCCGAACGCCTCGGTCCGCAGCTCCTTGTACCGGGGCGCGAGCACGGCGGCGACGAAGGTCCGCAGGACGGGAACACGGACGGCGAGCCGGATCCAGCGGAAGGCGAGGTGGTGGGCCTGCTCGGGGTCCATGCGCTTGAACACGAGCCGGAAGAAGAGCTTGTACATGATCAGTGTCCTCACGAAGAGCCTCATGGATGAAGGCTCATGAAGAGGGGGACACCGTTTCCGGTGTCCCCCTCGGGGCTGCTAGTCGCGGGCCGCGGTCAGATGCTCGGCGTGTTCCTGGAGTGAACGCACGCCCACGTCACCGTGGTTGAGCGCGTCGATGCCCTGGACGGCGGCGGCGAGCGCCTGGACCGTCGTCAGGCAGGGCACGGAGCGGGCCACGGCCGCCGTACGGATGTCGTAGCCGTCGAGGCGGCCGCCGGTGCCGTACGGCGTGTTGACGATGAGGTCGACCTCGCCCTCGTGGATGAGCTGGACGATCGTCTTCTCGCCGTTCGGCCCCTCGCCCTCGGACTGCTTGCGGACGACGGTGGCGTTGATGCCGTTGCGCTTGAGCACCTCTGCCGTGCCGGACGTGGCGAGCAACTCGAAGCCGTGGGCGACCAGTTCACGCGCCGGGAAGATCATCGAGCGCTTGTCCCGGTTGGCGACCGAGATGAAGGCGCGGCCCTTGGTCGGCAGCGGACCGTACGCGCCCGCCTGGGACTTGGCGTACGCCGTGCCGAACGCCGAGTCGATGCCCATGACCTCGCCGGTGGAGCGCATCTCCGGGCCGAGGATCGTGTCGACGCCGCGGCCGTGGATGTCGCGGAAGCGCGACCACGGCATCACGGCCTCCTTGACGGAGATCGGTGCGTCCAGGGGCAGTTCACCGCCGTCGCCGACGGCCGGCAGCAGCCCCTCGGCGCGCAGCTCGGCGACGGTCGCGCCCAGCGAGATCCGGGCGGCGGCCTTCGCCAGCGGCACCGCGGTCGCCTTCGAGGTGAAGGGAACCGTGCGCGAGGCACGCGGGTTGGCTTCGAGGACGTACAGGATGTCGCCCGCCATCGCGAACTGGATGTTGATCAGTCCGCGGACCCCGACACCCTTCGCGATGGCCTCCGTCGAGGCACGCAGGCGCTTGATGTCGAAGCCGCCGAGCGTGATCGGCGGCAGTGCGCACGCCGAGTCGCCGGAGTGGATGCCGGCCTCCTCGATGTGCTCCATGACACCGCCGAGGTACAGCTCGTGGCCGTCGTACAGCGCGTCCACGTCGATCTCGATCGCGTCGTCCAGGAAGCGGTCGACCAGGACCGGCCGGGACGGGCTGATCTCGGTCGACTCCTCGATGTACGAGGCCAGCCGCGTCTCGTCGTACACGATCTCCATGCCGCGCCCGCCGAGGACGTACGACGGCCTGACGAGGACGGGGTAGCCGATCTCGTCGGCGATGGCCTTGGCGCCCGCGAAGGTGGTGGCCGTGCCGTGCTTCGGAGCCGGGAGGCCCGCCTCCGCCAGCACCTGGCCGAAGGCACCGCGGTCCTCGGCGGCGTGGATCGCCTCGGGCGGAGTGCCCACGACCGGCACGCCGTTGTCCTTGAGCGCCTGCGACAGGCCCAGCGGGGTCTGTCCGCCGAGCTGGACGATCACACCCGCGATCGGTCCGGCGAGCGTCTCCGCGTGGACGATCTCCAGCACGTCCTCCAGGGTGAGCGGCTCGAAGTACAGCCGGTCGGAGGTGTCATAGTCCGTGGAGACGGTCTCGGGGTTGCAGTTGACCATCACGGTCTCGTAGCCCGCGTCGCTGAGCGCGAAGGAGGCGTGGACGCAGGAGTAGTCGAACTCGATGCCCTGGCCGATGCGGTTGGGGCCGGAGCCCAGGATGATGACCGCGGGCTTCTCGCGCGGGGCGACCTCGGTCTCCTCGTCGTACGAGGAGTAGAAGTACGGCGTCTTGGCCGCGAACTCGGCGGCGCAGGTGTCGACCGTCTTGTAGACCGGGCGCACGCCCAGCGCGTGGCGCACCTCGCGTACGACGTCCTCGCGCAGGCCGCGGATCTCGCCGATCTGGACGTCGGAGAAGCCGTGGCGCTTGGCCTCGGCGAGCAGCTCCGGGTCCAGCTTGTCGGCGGCGGCCAGCTCGTCCGCGATCTCCTTGATCAGGAACAGCTGGTCCACGAACCACGGGTCGATCTTCGTGGCGTCGAAGACCTCCTCGGGCGTGGCGCCCGCGCGGATGGCCTGCATGACGGAGTTGATGCGCCCGTCGGTCGGCCGGACGGCCTCCGCCAGCAGCTCGGCCTTGTCGCCGGGCTCGCCGACGAACGTGAACTGGCTGCCCTTCTTCTCCAGCGACCGCAGCGCCTTCTGCAGCGCCTCGGTGAAGTTGCGGCCGATCGCCATGGCCTCACCGACCGACTTCATGGTGGTGGTCAGCGTGGAGTCAGCGGACGGGAACTTCTCGAAGGCGAACCGCGGGGCCTTGACGACCACGTAGTCGAGCGTGGGCTCGAAGGACGCCGGGGTCTTCTCCGTGATGTCGTTCGGGATCTCGTCGAGGGTGTAGCCGACGGCCAGCTTGGCGGCGATCTTGGCGATCGGGAAGCCGGTAGCCTTCGACGCGAGGGCCGAGGAGCGCGACACCCGCGGGTTCATCTCGATGACGATGATGCGGCCGTCGTCCGGGTTCACCGCGAACTGGATGTTGCAGCCGCCGGTGTCGACGCCGACCTCGCGGATGATCGCGATGCCGATGTCGCGCAGGCGCTGGTACTCGCGGTCGGTCAGCGTCATCGAGGGCGCGACGGTGATCGAGTCACCGGTGTGGACGCCCATCGGGTCGAAGTTCTCGATGGAGCAGACGACCACGACGTTGTCGTTCTTGTCGCGCATCAGCTCCAGCTCGTACTCCTTCCAGCCGAGGATGGACTCCTCCAGGAGCACCTCGGTGGTCGGCGAGAGCGTGAGGCCCTGCCCCGCGATCCGGCGCAGCTCCTCCTCGTCGTGCGCGAAGCCGGAGCCGGCGCCGCCCATGGTGAAGGAGGGCCGGACGACGACGGGGTAGCCGCCGAGCGTCTCGACGCCCTGGATCACGTCGTCCATGGAGTGGCAGATGACCGAGCGGGCGGACTCGCCGTGCCCGATCTTCGCGCGGACGGCCTCGACGACGCCCTTGAAGAGGTCGCGGTCCTCGCCCTTGTTGATCGCCTCGACGTTGGCGCCGATCAGCTCGACACCGTACTTCTCCAGCACACCCTGCTCGTGCATGGAGATCGCGGTGTTGAGGGCGGTCTGGCCGCCGAGCGTCGGCAGCAGGGTGTCCGGCCGCTCCTTGGCGATGATCTTCTCGACGAACTCCGGGGTGATCGGCTCGACGTACGTCGCGTCGGCGATCTCCGGGTCGGTCATGATCGTCGCCGGGTTGGAGTTGACCAGGATCACCCGCAGGCCCTCGGCCTTGAGGACGCGGCAGGCCTGGGTGCCGGAGTAGTCGAACTCGGCGGCCTGGCCGATGACGATCGGGCCGGAGCCGATGACCAGGACGGACTGGATATCGGTGCGCTTAGGCACGCTGGCCCTCCATGAGCTCTACGAAGCGGTCGAACAGGTAGGCCGCGTCGTGCGGACCCGCCGCCGCCTCGGGGTGGTACTGGACGCTGAACGCCGGCTGGTCGAGCAGCTGCAGCCCCTCGACGACCTGGTCGTTCAGGCAGACGTGCGAGACCTCGGCACGCCCGTAGGGGGTCTCGGAGACCTTGTCGAGCGGCGCGTCGACGGCGAAGCCGTGGTTGTGCGCGGTGACCTCGACCTTGCCGGTCGTACGGTCCTGCACGGGCTGGTTGATGCCCCGGTGGCCGTACTTCAGCTTGTACGTGCCGAAGCCGAGGGCGCGGCCGAGGATCTGGTTGCCGAAGCAGATGCCGAAGAGCGGCGTCTTCCGCTCCAGCACGGCACGCATCACGGAGACCGGGTGCTCGGCCTTCGCCGGGTCGCCGGGACCGTTGGAGAAGAACACGCCGTCCGGCTCGACCGCGTAGATGTCCTCGACGCTCGCCGTCGCGGGCAGCACGTGCACCTCGATGCCGCGCTCGGCCATGCGGTGCGGGGTCATGCCCTTGATGCCGAGGTCCACGGCGGCGACGGTGTACTTCGCGGCACCGATCGGGACGGCTTCGCCGTCGGGGCCGATCGCGGGGACGACGTACGTCTCCTTGGTGGCCACTTCCTCGTAGAGGCTGGCGCCCTTCATCTCGGGGGCCTGGCGCACCTCGGCGAGCATGGTGCCCTCGTCGGGCAGCGCGTTGCCGGAGAAGATGCCGACGCGCATGGCGCCGCGCTCGCGCAGGTGGCGGGTGAGCGCGCGGGTGTCGATCCCGCTGATGCCCACGACGCCCTGCTGGACGAGCTCCTCGTCGAGCGAGCGCCGGGAGCGCCAGTTGGAGGGCACGCGCGCGGGGTCCCGTACGACATAGCCGGCGACCCAGATGCGCTTCGACTCGGGGTCGTCGTCGTTCACGCCGGTGTTGCCAACGTGCGGGGCGGTCATCACGACGACCTGGCGGTGGTACGACGGGTCGGTGAGGGTCTCCTGGTAGCCGGTCATGCCGGTGGAGAACACCGCTTCGCCGAAGGTCACCCCCACGGCCCCGTAGGCGCGGCCGCGGAAGGTCCGGCCGTCCTCCAGGACGAGTACGGCGGGAGCCGCCTTTCGCCTCTGGGAGGCGGTTCCCTGGATGGAGGTCGTCATCGTGCGCCTTCCGTCTTGTCGCTCTTGTCGCTCGTGTTGATCATGTTGTTCAGGGTGGTGACCCACTCGTTGTGCTCGGCCGCGTGGTCGGAGCGGAAGCCCGAGTCGATCAGCCGGTCGCCGTGCTCCCAGGTGATGACCAGGAGCCCGCCCTCGGTGAGGACCTTGCCCGCGATGCCCTTGTCGAGCCGGGCCTCACGCAGTTGCGCGGCGGGCACGAAGAAGTCGGCCGCTCCGGGGCGTACGACATCGAGGCCCGCGTCCGTCAGCGTGGCCTCGGCCCGGCTGCGGGTGCCCAGGCCGTGCGCCACGATGCGGTCGAGCCACTGCCCGGCGGTGGTCGAGCCGTGGTAGCGGCCACTCATCGTCAGTGTGGCCTCGCCGGGCTCTTCCGGCGCGGTGTGCAGCTCGGGAAGGTCGCCCTGGAGCGCGCCGCGCCACTTCCAGCCCTCGCGCATCAGCCAGTAGACGAGCGCGACGAACAGGACGAGGCCGACGAGCCAGCCGATCCGGGCGGCCCAGTCGGTCACCTCCGCGGACTTCTGTTCCGCGGCGATGTCCGCCGTGATCTGCGCTGCAATGGGGGTGAGTGATGTCACGCGAGCTTCCCGTCGACGAGCGTGGCCCTGCCCCGGAGCCACGTGTGCGTGACACGGCCCGGCAGCTCACGACCCTCGTACGGAGTGTTGCGGCTGCGCGAAGCGAAGCCCGCGGGGTCCACGGCTCCACGGTATGCCGTGTCGACGAGGGTGAGGTTGGCGGGCTCGCCTGCCGAGACGGGACGGCCGTGGCCCTGTGCCCGGCCGATGCCGGCGGGCTTGATCGACATGCGGTCGGCGACCCCGGCCCAGTCGAGGAGCCCGGTCTCGACCATCGTCTGCTGGACGACGGACAGCGCGGTCTCCAGGCCCACCATGCCCATGGCGGCCGCGGCCCACTCGCAGTCCTTGTCCTCGTGCGGGTGCGGGGCGTGGTCGGTGGCGACGATGTCGATCGTGCCGTCGGCGAGCGCCTCACGCAGGGCCATCACGTCGCGCTCGGTGCGCAGCGGCGGGTTGACCTTGTAGACGGGGTTGTACGAGCGCACCAGCTCGTCGGTGAGGAGAAGGTGGTGCGGGGTGACCTCGGCGGTGACGTCGATGCCGCGGGACTTGGCCCAGCGGACGATCTCCACCGATCCGGCGGTCGACAGGTGGCAGATGTGCACGCGCGATCCGACGTGCTCGGCGAGCAGGACGTCCCGGGCGATGATCGACTCCTCGGCCACCGCGGGCCAGCCGCCGAGTCCCAGCTCGGCGGAGACGACGCCCTCGTTCATCTGGGCGCCCTCGGTGAGCCGGGGCTCCTGCGCGTGCTGGGCGACGACCCCGCCGAAGGCCTTCACGTATTCGAGCGCGCGCCGCATGATCACGGCGTCGTCGACGCACTTGCCGTCGTCGGAGAAGACGGTGACGCCGGCGGCCGACTCGTGCATCGCGCCCAGCTCGGCGAGCTTCTTGCCCTCAAGGCCGACGGTGACGGCGCCGATGGGCTGCACATCGCAGTAGCCGTGCTCCTGGCCGAGCCGGTAGACCTGCTCGACGACACCGGCGGTGTCGGCGACCGGGAAGGTGTTGGCCATGGCGAACACGGCGGTGTAGCCGCCACCGGCCGCCGCGCGCGTACCGGTCAGGACGGTCTCGGAGTCCTCACGGCCGGGCTCACGCAGGTGGGTGTGCAGGTCCACGAGCCCCGGCAGGAGCACCTTGCCGTCGGCCTCGACGACCTCGGCACCCTCGGCGGACAGCCCCGCACCGACCTCGGCGATCGTCTGGCCGTCGATCAGGACGTCCTGCGGCTCGCCGCCGAGCACCTTCGCACCACGGATAAGGATCTTGCTCATGTGACTTACTTCTCCTCGGTACGGGTGTGGGTGACGGCGGGCTCGTTGCCGCCCAGAAGCAGGTAGAGCACGGCCATCCGGATCGAGACGCCGTTGGTGACCTGCTCGATGGCGGTGCAGCGCTCGGAGTCGGCGACCTCCGCGGTGATCTCCATGCCGCGGACCATCGGCCCGGGGTGCATCACGATGGCGTGCTCGGGCATCTTCGCCATCCGGTCCCCGTCGAGCCCGTAGCGCCGCGAGTACTCGCGCTCGGTCGGGAAGAACGCCGCGTTCATCCGCTCGCGCTGCACGCGCAGCAGCATCACGGCGTCGGACTTGGAGAGCGTGCTGTCCAGGTCGTACGAGACCTCGCAGGGCCAGGACCCGACGCCGACCGGTACCAGGGTCGGCGGGGCCACGAGGGTGACCTCGGCGCCGAGGGTGTGCAGCAGGTCGACGTTCGAGCGGGCGACGCGGCTGTGCAGGATGTCGCCGACGAGCGTGATGCGCTTGCCTGCCAGGTCCTGGCCGAGGCCCGCGTCCCGGCCGACGAGCCGGCGGCGCATCGTGAAGGCGTCGAGCAGGGCCTGCGTGGGGTGCTGGTGGGTGCCGTCGCCCGCGTTGATGACGGCGGCGTCGATCCAGCCGGAGGTGGCGAGCCGGTACGGGGCTCCGGAGGCGCCGTGCCGGATGACGACGGCGTCGACGCCCATGGCTTCGAGGGTCTGCGCGGTGTCCTTCAGGGACTCGCCCTTGGAGACGCTGGATCCCTTGGCGGTGAAGTTGATCACGTCGGCGGAGAGCCGCTTCTCCGCCGCCTCGAACGAGATCCTCGTCCGGGTGGAATCCTCGAAGAAGAGGTTGACGACGGTGCGGCCGCGCAGGGTCGGCAGTTTCTTGATCGGCCGGTCGGCGACCCGGGCCATCTCCTCGGCGGTGTCGAGGATCAGGACGGCGTCGTCGCGGGTGAGGTCGGCGGCCGAGATGAGATGACGCTGCATCTGTCAGGCTCCGTAAGGCAGTTCAGGTCGGGAAGCGAGGGCCCGGGAGGTGTCCCCTCGGAAGGGCACAGCCGGGCGGACGCGGGCGCGCGTGAGCGCACTCGGGGTCGTACGAGCGGACGTACGGCTGTGTGCCGCTACTGCTCGCCGGGCCGGGCGGTCCGCTTCGCACCGAGCAGCACGGTGTCGCGACCGTCCTCCTCGGCGAGCTGGACCTTGACCGTCTCCCGCAACGACGTGGGGAGGTTCTTGCCGACGTAGTCGGCGCGGATCGGGAGTTCGCGGTGCCCTCTGTCGACGAGGACCGCGAGCTGTACCGCACGCGGACGCCCTATGTCGTTCAGCGCGTCGAGGGCGGCCCGGATGGTGCGGCCCGAGAAGAGCACGTCGTCGACGAGGACGACCAGGCGGCCGTCGATGCCGTCACCGGGAATGTCGGTACGGGCCAGCGCACGCGGCGGGTGCATGCGCAGGTCGTCGCGGTACATGGTGATGTCGAGGGAGCCGACCGGGATCTTTCGGTCGGTGATCTCTTCGAGCTTGGCGGCCAGCCGCTGGGCGAGGAAGACGCCTCTGGTCGGAATGCCGAGGAGCACCACGTCGTCGGCGCCCTTGGCGCGTTCGACGATCTCGTGGGCGATGCGGGTCAGCACCCGCGCGATGTCGGGGGCTTCCAGAACGGGCCGTGCGCCGGCCTCGTACTGCTGCTTGTCCTGCTCTGAGTCCATACGAAACGGACCTCCTTCTCCGCCTCACGGGACGGATCATTAAAGGACGTCGGAATTGCGCCAACCACGGTACCAGCCCGGCAACGCCCCTGATCACCCCCTTGGCACCAGCCGTACCGGGCTCCCACGGAAGGGTCGGTCCGGACCATTCGGCTTGACGAGGCAGAGTCACGCTGCGTAACCTCACAGTGAGTCACCAGCCGCGCGGCCGAGCCGCACGTCGACACAGTGCCGGGGAGCTATATGTCCAGCGAATACGCCAAACAGCTCGGGGCCAAGCTCCGCGCCATCCGCACCCAGCAGGGCCTTTCCCTCCACGGCGTCGAGGAGAAGTCCCAGGGCCGCTGGAAGGCGGTCGTGGTCGGTTCCTATGAGCGCGGCGACCGCGCCGTGACCGTGCAGCGCCTCGCCGAGCTGGCGGATTTCTACGGCGTGCCGGTGCAGGAACTGCTGCCGGGCACCACCCCGGGCGGCGCCGCCGAGCCGCCGCCGAAGCTGGTCCTCGACCTGGAGCGGCTGGCCCATGTGCCGGCCGAGAAGGCAGGCCCCCTGCAGCGCTACGCGGCGACGATCCAGTCCCAGCGCGGCGACTACAACGGCAAGGTGCTGTCGATCCGCCAGGACGACCTGCGCACGCTCGCCGTCATCTACGACCAGTCCCCCTCGGTCCTCACCGAGCAGCTGATCAGCTGGGGCGTCCTGGACGCCGACGCGCGCCGCGCGGTCTCCCACGAGGACGCCTGACCCGTACCGGGACTGAGAAGAAACGTGCCGCCGGGGTGGCCGGAACCAGACGGTTCCGGCCGCCCCGGCGGCTTTCTGCGGGCCTCAGGGACGTCAGAGGTACGGGAACGCCGGAGGGCCCCCAGCGAGATGCTGGGGGCCCTCCGGCGTTCGTGTGTCCTGCGCGCCCGGCCCCCTGAGGGACGCGGGGCTGTGACATTGTGCGGCTCCGCCGCGGCGCGACCTGCCTCCACGGCCCGCGCGTCACATCGAACCGTGCTGAGGCCCGCCTCAGGTGTCGTCGCGCCGAAGCGACGACTTGAGCTCCTTGAAACGGCCGAGCAGGCCGTTCACAAAGGCGGGCGACTCGTCCGTGGAGAACTCCTTGGCGAGCTGCACGGCCTCGTCGAGCACCACGGCATCCGGGGTCTCGTCGACCCAGATCAACTCATAGGCGCCGAGACGCAGGATGTTGCGGTCGACGACCGGCATCCTGTCGAGCGTCCAGCTCACCGCGTACTGCGAGATCAGCTCGTCGATGCGCTTCGCGTACGTCGCGTAGCCCTCTACGAGCTGCATGGTGTACTCGCTCACCGGCGGCTGCCGGGTGTCGGTCCGGGAGTGCCGGATCCAGTCACCCAGGACCGTCTGGACGTCCACGCCGCGCTGGTCACCCTCGAAGAGGATCTGGAAGGCGCGCTTGCGGGCCGTGTTGCGGGCAGCCACGGTTAGCTGTTCACCCGGCCGAGGTAGTCGCTCGTGCGGGTGTCGACCTTGATCTTCTCACCGGTGGTGATGAAGAGCGGGACGTTGATCTGGTGGCCCGTCTCCAGCGTGGCGGGCTTGGTGCCGCCGGTGGAACGGTCGCCCTGGACGCCGGGCTCGGTCTCCTGGATGACCAGCTCGACGGCGGCCGGCAGCTCGACGAAGAGCACCTCGCCCTCGTGCTGGGCGACGGTGGCGGTGAAGCCCTCGATCAGGAAGTTGGCGGCGTCGCCGACGGCCTTGCGGTCGACCATGAGCTGGTCGTAGGTCTCCATGTCCATGAAGACGAAGTACTCGCCGTCCATGTACGAGAACTGCATGTCACGCTTGTCGACAGTGGCCGTCTCGACCTTGACGCCGGCGTTGAACGTCTTGTCGACGACCTTGCCGGAAAGCACGTTCTTCAGCTTGGTGCGCACGAAGGCCGGGCCCTTGCCGGGCTTGACGTGCTGGAACTCGACGACGGACCAGAGCTGGCCTCCGTCGAGCTTGAGCACCAGGCCGTTCTTGAGGTCGTTCGTGGAAGCCACGGTTGCGGAATCTCCTGGACTGACGTGGACGACCCCGGAACACGCGCACAGCGGGAAGCTAGAGCGCGAGCAGCTCCTTGGTCGTGATGGTGAGTAGCTCGGGTCCGCCGTCCGCCTCGGGGCGCACGACGAGCGTGTCATCGATCCGGACACCGCCCCGGCCCGGGATGTGGACCCCCGGTTCGACGGTGACCGGCACGCAAGCGTCCAGTTTACCCATGGCCGCGGGGGCCAGCTGCGGGTCCTCGTCGATTTCGAGCCCCACACCGTGTCCAGTCAGCGGAGGAAGGCCTTCCGTGTACCCCGCGGAGTCGAGAACCTGGCGGGCCGCACGGTCCACGTCACGGTAGGCGGCGCCGGGCACGAGGGCCTCGCGGCCGGCCCGCTGGGATGCGAAGACGAGGTCGTACAGCTCGATCTGCCAGTCGGCGGGCGAGGTCCCGATGACGAAGGTGCGGCCGATCTCGCAGCGGTACCCGCGGTAGGTCGCGCCGAGGCAGACGGAGAGGAAATCTCCTTCTTCGACCCGGCGGTCGCTCGGGCGGTGGCTCCGGCGCCCGGAGTTCGGGCCCGTGCCGACCGAGGTGGTGAAGGCCGGGCCGTCGGCGCCGTGGTCGACCAGGCGGCGTTCGAGTTCCAGGGCGAGATGGCGTTCGGTGCGGCCGACGAGGATGGACTCCAGGAGCTCGCTCAGCGCCTGGTCGGCGATCTCCGCGCCGATGCGCAGGCAGGAGATCTCCTCCTCGTCCTTGATGACACGCAGCTGCTCGACGGCCGCGCCGAGGTCGCCGAGACGCAGCCGGGGCGCCACCGAGCCGATCGCCCGGTGCCGGGTCACGGTCAGGTGGTGCTCCTCGACGGCGAGGGAGTCGGCGCCCTGGGCCGCGGCGAGGTCAGCCGCGGCGACGGCGGGGTCGCCGCCGGGACTCGCCAGCGTGTGCACCCGGAGGGCCTCGTCCGGCCGGCCCTCGTCGAGCGGGGATTCGGGGGGACCCCCGTACACGAGCAGGTCCTCGGTCCTGCCCAGCAGGAGGACGGCGCCGTGGGGGGCCACGCCCGCGAGGTAGCGGACGTTGGCGGGGCGGGAGATCAGCGCGGTTGCGCTGCCGCCTGCCGCGCAGCGCTCTCTCAGCCGGTCGCGGCGGGCCGCGTACGCCTCTGACATGACCCGAGCGTATGAGCTCCGCCGGTTTTGCGCCGGTTGGGGCGGCCGAGTGGGGGTGACCGTTTTGTGCCGGGTGCGGGTGGGTCGGGGCTGGGCGCGCAGTTCCCCGCGCCCCTGGGGTGGGAGGGGACCAGCCCCTCTCAGACGTTCCCTACCACTGCGGCGGGCTCGCGATCGACCTTGCCAGTACGTCGTCCAGGACTCGGGCCGTCTGGGGGACGTCCAGTTGGGAGTTGTCGATGATCGGGAGGCCCGAGCCGTACCAGCCCGCCATGCGGCCGTGGATGCGGGCGACCTCCTCGTCGGTGAGGCGGCGGTTTCCGGAGCGCTCGGCGTTGCGCTCCAGGACTATCTCCAGGCCCGGCAGGAGGACGACCGGCAGCAGGCCGGGACCGACGTGCCGCTTCCAGCCGCCGAGGCCGACGACGGGCCGGTCGGGGAAGACCGCGTCGTCGAGGATGCAGGAGATGTTGTTGGCCAGGAAGTTGCGGGCCGCGAAGCCGCAGGTGCGGCGGGCGAGACGATACTGCGCCTCCGAGTGGTCGTTCCACCCCGACTGCGGGTCCGCGAAGCCCGAGCGCACCCATTCGCGTACGTCGTCCAGGCTGATGTGCGCGGTGGGCACCCTGCGGTGGTCGGCCCAGAACTTGGCGACGCTGGTCTTGCCGGCGCCCGCGGGTCCGATGAGCAGGACGGCGAGGGTGGTGGACGTCGGATCGGGCGTGCCCGCGGCGGGCGGCGCGCTCGGCATCGGGACGGGACCGCCCGGCGGCAGCTGTACGTGGCCCGTGGTGTCCGGCGTCGGCGGTGGCGGCGGAGCGTGGTGCGGGACCGTGTGATGCGGGGCGGGCGCGTGGCCCGGCGGATGGGGGGCGGGGGGCCCGGCGGGCGCTCCGGCGAAGCCGGGGGGCGGGCCCACGGGCGCGGGACCCTGGGGCGCAGGCGCGGAGCCCGGGTGCGTGCCCGGGTGGTGCGGTCCCGGGTGTTGTGCGGCCGGCGACCAGCCGGCGGCCGGTCCGTGCCCCGGCTGGTGGGGCGGCGGCAGCGGAGACCCCACTGCGTGCTGCATCCGGTGCCACTCCGTCTCGTGTCTTTGGCTCACTCGCCGCAGGCAATCTGGCGCTGGGAGCGGGGCACCCGCCCCACTCCCTACCGAACGGTACCGTCCCCGGCCGCCGTTTGGTGAACGGCGGGGGACGGTCCGAAGTGCCCCTCCGCACAAGGCAAATCAGACCAAGTTTCGCCGGAGGGAGCTATTCGCCCACTTCGCCGTAGGCGGCGAGGAGCACCGCCGGGTCGGGGCCTTCCAGGACGGTGGGCTTGCCCAGGCCGTCGAGGACGATGAAGCGGAGGAGGTTGCCGCGGGACTTCTTGTCGACCTTCATGGTCTCCAGGAGCTTGGGCCACTGGTCGTAGCGGTAGCTCAGCGGGAGCCCGACCGACTCCAGGATCGTGCGGTGCCGGTCCGCGGTCGCGTCGTCGAGGCGCCCCGCCAGCCGTCCCAGCTCGGCCGCGAAGTGCATGCCCACCGCGACCGCCGCGCCGTGCCGCCACTCGTAGCGCTCGTTCTTCTCGATGGCGTGGGCGAGGGTGTGCCCGTAGTTGAGGATCTCGCGCAGCCCGGACTCCTTGAGGTCGGACGAGACGACCTCGGCCTTGACCTTGATGGAGCGCTCGATGAGCTCGGCGGTGTGCGGCCCCTCGGGGGTGCGGGCGCCCTGCGGGTCGGCCTCGATGAGTTCGAGGATCGCCGGGTCGGCGATGAAGCCGGCCTTGATGATCTCGGCGAGCCCGGACACGAAGTCGTTGACCGGCAGCGATTCGAGGGCGGCCAGGTCGCACAGCACACCGGCGGGCGGGTGGAAGGCGCCGACGAGGTTCTTGCCCTCGGCGGTGTTGATGCCGGTCTTGCCGCCGACCGCCGCGTCCACCATGGCGAGCACGGTGGTCGGGATGGCGATCCAGCGCACTCCGCGCAGCCAGGTCGCCGCCACGAATCCGGCGAGGTCGGTGGTCGCCCCGCCGCCCACGCCGACGATCACGTCGGTGCGGGTGAAGCCGGACTGTCCGAGCGCCTTCCAGCAGTACGCGGCGACCTCGGCGGTCTTGGCCTCCTCGGCGTTGGGCACCTGGATGGCGACGGCGTCGAAGCCCTGTCCGGCCAGGTCGGCCCGCAGCGCCTCGCCGGTCTCGGCGAGCGCCTCGGGGTGGATCACCGCGACCCGCTTGGCCCGCTCCCCGACCAACGTGCCCAGCTCGCCGAGCAGTTGGCGGCCGACCAGCACCTCGTACGGCTCGCTGCCCGCCGTGCCGCCGACGTGGATCCGCGTCACTGCCTCGCTCATGCTTCCTTCAACTCCAGTGCGTCGAGGACCGCTTGGGCGACCTCTTCGGGGGTTCGGCCGTCGGTGGCCACCACGGCGGTCGCGACCTCGGTGTAGAGGTGGCGGCGGGCGTCCATCAGCTCGCGCCACTGCCGGCGCGGGTTCACGGCGAGCAGCGGCCGTGCGGTGTTCAGACCCGTGCGCTTCACCGCCTCCTCGACGTCCATCGAGAGGTACACGACGGGCTGTCCGGCCAGCAGCGCCCGGGTGTCCGCGTCGAGGATCGCACCGCCGCCGAGTGCCAGCACGCCGTCGTGCCCGGCCAGGGCCCGGTGCACCGCCTGCTTCTCGATCTCGCGGAAGGCGGGCTCGCCGTCGTCGACGAAGATGTCGGCGATGGTGCGGCCCTGCTCGGCCACGATGTCGCCGTCGGTGTCCCGGTAGGCGCAGCCGAGCCGCTCGGCGACCAGTTCGCCCACGGTGGACTTGCCGACCCCCATGGGGCCGACCAGGATCACGCGCGGAGCGCTCACCGCACGACCAGGTTCTGGAGGTACGACTCGACGTTGCGCCGCGTCTCGGGCACGGAGTCGCCGCCGAACTTCTCCGCCACCGCGTCCGCGAGGACCAGCGCCACCATGGCCTCGGCGACGATGCCCGCGGCCGGGACCGCGCACACGTCCGAGCGCTGGTGGTGCGCCTTGGTCGCCTCGCCGGTCGCCACGTCGATGGTGGCCAGCGCGCGCGGCACGGTCGCGATGGGCTTCATGGCGGCCCGTACGCGCAGGAGTTCGCCGGTCGTCAGGCCGCCCTCGGTGCCGCCGGAGCGCCCGGACGTCCGCTTGATGCCCTCGTCGGTCCGCACGATCTCGTCGTGCGCCTTGGAGCCGGGCACCCGCGCCAGGTCGAAGCCGTCACCGACCTCGACACCCTTGATGGCCTGGATGCCCATGAGAGCGGCCGCGAGCCGGGCGTCCAGCCGCCGGTCCCAGTGCACGTGCGAGCCGAGGCCCACCGGCACGTCGTACGCGAGGACCTCGACCACGCCACCGAGCGTGTCGCCGTCCTTGTGGGCCTGGTCGATCTCCGCGACCATCGCCTTCGACGCGTCGGCGTCGAGGCAGCGCACGGGATCGGCGTCGAGCCTCTCCACATCGGCGGGGGTCGGGTAGACGCCGTACGGAGCCTTCGCGGCGGCCAGCTCGACGACGTGCGAGACGACCTCGATGCCCGCCGTCTCCTTCAGGTACGAACGCGCCACGGCGCCCAGCGCCACCCGGGCCGCGGTCTCCCGCGCGGAGGCACGCTCCAGGATCGGCCGGGCCTCGTCGAAGCCGTACTTCTGCATACCGGCGAGGTCGGCGTGACCGGGGCGGGGCCGGGTCAGCGGGGCGTTGCGGGCCAGTTCGGCGAGGATCTGCGGGTCGACGGGGTCGGCCGCCATGACCTGCTCCCACTTGGGCCACTCGGTGTTGCCCACCATGATCGCGACCGGGGAGCCCAGGGTGAGACCGTGCCGTACGCCGCCCAGGAAGGTGATCTCGTCGCGCTCGAACTTCATGCGCGCGCCGCGTCCATACCCGAGGCGACGCCTGGCCAGGTGGTCCGCCACCATCTCCGTGGTGATCGGCACGCCGGCGGGAAGTCCCTCCAGCGTCGCGACTAGTGCGGGACCGTGGGACTCCCCCGCGGTCAGCCAGCGCAACCTGCTCAACGGTGCTCCTCATGCTCGCGCCCTGGTACTGCGTACTGCCTTTGCGTACGCGCGTCCTCGCGTACGGCGCGACCGGGTGCGCGGCCCTGGCCCGCCAGTCACGATCCTCCCACGTCCGCGCCGCCCGCCCCGCCGCAGGTCCATCAGGCGGACGGCGACGTGGTCAGGTCGTGGCGTCGTCCTGGCGGGTCTGGGGTGCGTAGGCACCGAGGTAGTCGGCGCCGCGGCCCTGCCCGTACTGCGCCGCCGCGTGGACGGGCTGCCCCGTGCGCAGCGCCCGTCGGTAGGCGAGCTTGCGCTTCAGCTTGTAGGCCCAGGTCGCGAGAACGGCGACCACCACGAGCCCGAGCCCGGTCATCTGCGCCCAGTCCGGCAGGAAGCCGAGCACGGCCTCGAATATCTCCGACTTCCACGACGCCAGCGTCACATGCATGGATCAGCCCCCCGGCTCCCCCGAGTTCCGCCCCCTGCGGAACCGAAGGCCGAATCGTATAGGCCGGTCCTACCTGCTCGCGAGGGCCTTCTCGCCCGCTGTCCGCATGGCGTCCAGCGGGGCCGGAGCACGCCCGGTCATCTGCTCGACCTGGAGCACCGCCTGGTGCACCAGCAGGTCGAGGCCGCTGACGACGGCTCCTCCGTACGCCGACCAGCGCGCGGCGAGCGCGGTGGGCCACGGGTCGTACAGCACGTCGAAGAGCGTGGCGGGCCGCTCGGGGACCACGGAGGAGAGGACATCGGTGGTACCCGCCGGGGTGGTGGCGATGACGAGCGGCGCGCGCAGGGCATGCTCCGCGTCCGCCCAATCCTCCGTACGCACCTCTACGTCGAGCCGCTCGCCCCACTGCCGCATCTCGGCGGCGCGGGCCCGGCTGCGGACGTATGCGACGACCTCGCCCGTGCAGATCCGCGCGAGGGCGGCCAGCGCGGAGGAGGCGGTGGCGCCCGCGCCGAGGATCGCCGCGGAGTCCACCTGCTCGATCCCCCGCTCACGCAGGGCGGCGACCATCCCGGGGACGTCGGTGTTGTCGCCGAGGCGCCGCCCGTCCTCGGTGAACACCACCGTGTTCACGGCCTCGACGGCGGACGCGGTCCCGCTGATCTCGTCGAGCAGCGGAATGACCGCCCGCTTCAGCGGCATCGTCAGCGACAGCCCGGCCCATTCGGGACCGAGTTTCCCGACGAATCCCGGCAGAGCCGCCTCGTCGACCTCGAAACGGTCGTACGACCAGTCGTCCAGGCCCAGTTCGTCGTACGCGGCACGGTGCAGCACCGGAGAGAGGGAATGGGCGATCGGGGAACCGAGTACGGCGGCTCGGTTTCTCCGGTCTCCGTCAGTCCTTGTTGCGCCGCTCATTGAATTCCTTAACCAGTTTCTCGTGCTCACTCAAGGTCTTGGTGAAGTCCGTCTTCTTACCGTCGATGGAGATGAAGAACATCCACGCACCGCCGTCCGGACTCACCGACGCCTTCAGCGCGTCCTGGCCCGGATTTCCGATCGGCCCGGGCGGAAGACCCTTGTAGAAGTACGTGTTGTACGGGTCGTCGTAGTTGCGGATCTCGCTCGTCGCAATGTCGATCTTGCTCTGACCCTTGAGGTAGTTGTACGTCGAGTCGAATTCGAGCTTCTGGTTGGTGACGTCGTTCGTCGACTTCAGGCGGTTGTAGACGACGGCGGCCATCTTCTTGAAGTCGTCGTGCGTGATTCCCTCGGCCTGGACAAGGCTCGCGACCGTGATGACCTGCAACGGGTCGTTCAGGTTGAGTTCCTTGGCCTTGTCCTCCAGGTCGTACTTGACGTACTCTTGCTTGGCCTGCGACACCATTTCCTTCAGGACCGCCTCGGGCTTCATTCCCTTGGCGGCGGGATAGGTCGCCGGATAGAGGAATCCTTCCAGCGGGTCCTTGATGTCGCTTTCGGTGTTCGCCCAGTCCGGAAGTCCGAGGCTCTCGTACTTCTTCTTCGCGACGCCCGCGGTGGTGCCCTTGGAAAGCCCCAGCTGTTTGTCGATGGCCGCGTAGACCGTGACGTTCCGCTCGCCTTCCTTGACGACCAGGCTGCTCTGGCTCTTGGGGTCGAGCATCAGCGCGACAGCGCTTTCGGCGGACATCTCCTTCTTGAGCAGATAGGAGCCCGCCTGGATCTTGCCCCCGTCCGGATTCTTACCCTGGGCCGACACGAAGGCGTCCACACTCTTGACCACGCCCGCTGCCTTGAGCTTCTGGCCGATCACCGACCCGAAGGAGCCCTTGGGGATCACGACGGTCACCCGGTCGCTCGTACCGTCGCCCGCGTAGTCCGGCGCCGAGCCGAAACGATCCTGATAGAACTGGTAGCCGAAATAGCCGACGCCGCCGACCACTCCGGTGAGGACGAGCGTCACAACCAGGCAGGCACTGCCGCTCCGGCTCTTCTTCTCGCCTTTGCCCTTGTTCTCCTTGTCGCCTTTGCCGGCCTTGCCGCGCCGACGGCCTTTGGCCTCGTCCTCGAAGTCGTCGTCATCGTCGTCGTCGTTGCCGCCCGCGAAGAACGCGTGCTCGCCCTGGTCGGGGCCCGGGTCCCAGTCGGTCTGCGGCGGTTCCGGCTCGACTCCACGGCGGCTCGGCGGCTCCGGCGGCGGATACGCGTCGGGAGTCCCGTAGTAGTCGGCCTGCTGACCGCCGTACGCGGCAGCCTGGCCGCCGTAGGGATCGTTCGGATCGACGCCGTACGGGACCTGGGGCTGCTGCTGGTGTTGCTGATGCTGTTGCCCCGTGTTGCCCCAACCACCGTCGTACTGCTGGCCGTTGTACTGCTGGCCGTTGTTGTACTGCTGACCATCGTTGTACTGCTGGCCGTCGCCGTACTGCTGACCGCCGTTGTACTGCTGCCCACCCTGGTCGTGGTAGCCCTGCCCACCCTGACCGTTGCTGTACTGCTGCGGAGCCTGCCCGCCGTACTGGTGATCCTGGACGTACTGCTGCTGGTGACCCTGGGCGTAGTACTGCTGCTGGCCCTGGTCGTATCCGGGCTGCTGGGCGGCTCCCCAGTCGCCGTACTGCTGCTGCGGCTCCTGCGGGTGCTGCTGCGGCTGGCCGCCGTAGGGGGACTGGGCCGTGTTGGCCTCCTGTCCTCCCCATCCGCCGTCCCCGTACAACGGGTCCTCCGGATGCCACGGTTCGGAGCCTGGGCCCCGGCCATACTCAGTCATCGATCCCCTAGAGCCGCGAGGCGGCGGTCGCGGTGGCTTAACTCGGCTCGGCTCCCGTCCGCCTCTCTCCTGTGCGGAGGGTATTCGAACACCACCGCATCGCGCGGAACGTTACCGTACCGCGATCAGATGACCACTTCGACGCCCTCGCCCGGAGATGTACCTGACGCCCGTTCGGACTCCAGTGCCTGCTGGAGGATGATCACGGCCGCTGCCTGGTCGATGACCGATCTGCCCTTCTTGGACTTCACGCCCGAGGCGCGCAGTCCCTGACTGGCCGTCACTGTGGTCATCCTCTCGTCCACGAGCCGCACCGGAACGGGTGCGATCCCCCGGGCGAGGACCTGCGCGAAGGCCCGAACCTTGACGGCGGCCGGGCCCTCGCCCCCCTTGAGGGAGCGCGGGAGGCCGACGACGACCTCGATCGGCTCGTACTCCTCGACGAGTTGCTTCAGGCGCCGGTGGGCGGCGGGGACATCGCGTCCCGGCACGGTCTCCACCGGAGTGGCGAGGATCCCGTCGGGGTCGCACGAGGCGACCCCGATCCGGGCGTCCCCGACGTCGATGGCGAGCCGGCGGCCGCGGCGCATGACCCGCTCGCCCTCGCTCACTTGGCCGACTCGGCCACGAGGCGTTCGACGGCATCGACGGCGTCACCGATGGCGGCCGGGTTCTGGCCACCGCCCTGGGCGACGTCCGGCTTGCCGCCACCGCCGCCGCCGAGGGTCTTGGCGGCCGTACGCACCAGGTCACCGGCCTTGAGGCCGCGCTCGCGGGCGGCTTCGTTGGTGGCGATGACCGTCAGCGGCTTGCCGTTGACCGTCGTGAACAGGGCCACCACGGCGGCGCGTCCGCCCTGGATACGGCCACGGACGTCGAGGACCAGCCTGCGCAGGTCGTCGGCGGTCGTGCCGTCCGGCACCTGGCCGGTGACAAGTGCGATGCCCTGCACGTCCTTGGCGGAGCCGGCGAGACCGGCGGCGGCCTGCAGCACCTTCTCGGCGCGGAACTTCTCGATCTCCTTCTCGGCGTCCTTCAGCTTGCCGAGCATGGCGGAGACCTTCTCCGGGAGCTCCTCCGGACGTCCCTTGATCAGCTCCTGGAGCTGGGCGACGACCGTGTGCTCACGGGCGAGGAAGTTGTAGGCGTCGACACCGACCAGGGCCTCGATACGGCGTACGCCGGAACCGATCGACGACTCGCCGAGCAGCTTCACCAGGCCCAGCTGGGCGGTGTTGTGCACATGCGTGCCGCCGCACAGCTCCTTGGAGAAGTCGCCGATGGTGACGACCCGGACGCGCTCGCCGTACTTCTCGCCGAACTCGGCGATGGCGCCCTGCTTCTTGGCCTCGTCGATGCTCAGGATCTCGGCGTGCACGTCCAGGTCGCGGGCGAGCACCTCGTTGATCTTCTGCTCGACGTCCGTCATCACGGCCGTGGGCACGGCGGCCGGGGAGCCGAAGTCGAAGCGGAACCGGCCGGGCTGGTTCTCGGAACCGGCCTGGGCGGCCGTCGGGCCGAGGGCGTCGCGCAGGGCCTGGTGCGTGAGGTGGGTGGCCGAGTGGGCACGGGCGATGGCAGTGCGGCGGCGTACGTCGATGACGGCCTGGGCCTTGGCGCCGACGGTCACCTCGCCGACCTGGACGACGCCCTTGTGGACGTACACCCCCGGGACGGGCTTCTGGCAGTCGCGGATCTCGACGACAGCACCGGTGTCGACCCTGATGCGGCCGGTGTCGCCGATCTGGCCACCGCCCTCGGCGTAGAACGGGGTGCGGTCGAGGACGATCTCGACCTCGTCGCCCTCGGTGGCGGCCGGCGAGGAGACGCCGTCCACGAGGATGCCGACGACCGTGGACTCGCCCTCGGTGTCCGAGTAGCCGATGAAGTCGGTCTCGCCGGCGGCGTCCGCGATCTCGCGGTAGGCGCCCATGTCGGCGTGGCCGGTCTTCTTTGACTTGGCGTCGGCCTTGGCGCGCTCCCGCTGCTCCTTCATCAGGCGCCGGAAGCCGTCCTCGTCCACTGAGAGGCCCTGTTCGGCGGCCATCTCCAGGGTGAGGTCGATCGGGAAGCCCCAGGTGTCGTGGAGCAGGAAGGCCTTGTCGCCGGCGAGGACCTGGCCGCCGGCGGCCTTGGTCTCCGTGACGGCGGTGTCGAGGATGTTCGTGCCGGCCTTCAGCGTCTTGACGAAGGCGTTCTCCTCGGCGACGGCCACGGTCTCGATGCGCTTGCGGTCGGTGACGAGTTCCGGGTACTGCTGGCCCATCATCTCGATGACGGTGTCGACGAGGTCCTTGACCACCGGACCCGTGGCACCCAGCAGCCGCATGTTGCGGATGGCGCGGCGCATGATGCGGCGCAGCACATAGCCGCGGCCCTCGTTGCCCGGGGTGACACCGTCGCCGATGAGCATCACGGACGTGCGCATGTGGTCGGTGACCACGCGCAGGGAGACGTCGGAGTCCTTGCCGCTGCCGTACTGGACGCCGGTCAGCTCGGTGGCCTTCTTGATGACGGCCATGGAGGTGTCGATCTCGTACAGGTTCTGCACGTCCTGCAGAATCATGGCGAGGCGTTCCAGGCCGAGGCCCGTGTCGATGTTCTGGCTCGGCAGGTCGCCGAGGATCTCGAAGTCCTCCTTCGAGCTGCCCTCGCCACGCTCGTACTGCATGAAGACGAGGTTCCAGATCTCCACGTACCGCTCGTCGTTGACGGCGGGGCCGCCCTCGACGCCGAACTCGGGGCCGCGGTCGTAGTTGATCTCGGAACACGGGCCGCAGGGGCCCGGGACGCCCATGGACCAGTAGTTGTCCTTCTTGCCGAGGCGCTGGATGCGCTCCTTGGGCACGCCGACGACGTCGTGCCAGATGCGCTCGGCCTCGTCGTCCTCCAGGTACACGGTGATCCAGAGCTTCTCCGGCTCCAGACCGTAACCGCCCTTGTCCTGGGGGCTGGTGAGCAGCTCCCAGGCGTACTTGATGGCGCCTTCCTTGAAGTAGTCGCCGAAGGAGAAGTTGCCGCACATCTGGAAGAACGTGCCGTGCCGGGTGGTCTTGCCGACCTCTTCGATGTCCGGCGTACGGACGCACTTCTGGACGCTCGTGGCGCGGTCGAACGGCGGCTTGACCTCACCCAGGAAGTAGGGCTTGAAGGGCACCATGCCGGCCGGGACCAGGAGCAGAGTCGGGTCGTCCGCGATGAGCGACGCCGAAGGGACGACGGTGTGACCGCGCTCCTCGAAGAAGCTCAACCAGCGGCGACGAATCTCGGCCGACTCCATCAGTGGTCCTCATTCCGGTTGTACGAGTACGTCGACCTCTCGACATACGTCGGGTTCTTGCTGTACTTCGGGTCGTTGCTGTTCTCGATGGCGGCGACGCGGCGCGGGGAGGGCAGTTCCGGGTCGGCGTTCAGCCCGAGCACCTCGCCGAGTTCGGCCTCCCGCTGGACCATGCCGTCGCGGACGTCGAGTGCGAAGTCCTTGATGCGGTGGCCCGCTTCGACCGCCTTGTTGGCTGCCTGGGCCGCGAGGCTCTCGGGTGTCAGCTGCCTGAGCTTGCGGTTGACCTTGGTGGTGGCCCACACACCGGCGGCTGCGCCCGCGGTGAACCAGAACGTACGGCGGAACATCGCTGCGTCAGTCCTTCTTCCGCTTTCCCCGTCGCGCCGACGGGACGGTGCGGCCCACGATCACGGTGCGTCGCGCGGGCTTGGCGGGTGCGTCCTCGCGGCGGCCGCCGATGGCCCGGCGTACGCCGTAGCCGAACGCCGCGACCTTCACGAGGGGGCCGCCGAAGGTGGAGGCGACGGTCGTGGAGAGCGCCGACGCGTTCGACGTGACCTCCTGGACGTCCGACGCGATGGCGTCCACCCGGTCGATCTGGGTCTGTGCGGAGCGCACGGCCGAGGAGGCGTCTGCCAGGAGCGGGACGGCCTGGTCGGTCACGTCCGCGACGAGCTTGGTGGTCGCCCTGAGCGTCTGGGCCAGCCTCGCGAGTGCCACCGCGAGGAAGGAGACCAGGATCGCCCAGAAGACGGCCACCAGGATCCCGGCCACCTCTCCACCGGACACTGCGCACCCGCTCCCTGGATCGTGCCTCAACATCGAAAAGTCGTCCCCCGAGCCTATCGCGCCGGGGCTGCCGCTCCGTACCGGATTACCGCCCGCCGGAGCCGGAGTTGCGCGAAGCGATTGTACGGAGTGCTTACGGCTGAGTACGCTCCGTTCCCCATGAGGCGTTCTCAGGGTTCTCAGCGTTCCGGTGCGGGGGCCGGCGGTCACCGCGCCGGGAATCTGCCCCTGGAGCTCAACGCGTTCGTGGGCCGCGCGGCCGAACTGACCCAACTGGGTGCGGCCCTCGGCGCGGCACGACTGGTGACCGTGACGGGTCTCGGCGGGGTCGGCAAGTCCCGGCTCGCGGCGCGCGCGGCGGCCAGAACCCGGCCCCGCGACGGGGTGTGGCGCGTGGAGCTGGCCGCGGTGCGGGAGGCGGAACTCGTCGAGTACGCGGTCGTCGAGGCCCTCGGTCTGACGGATCACACGTCCCGGCCGCCGCGTCAGGTGCTGCTCGACCATCTGTCCAAACGCCAACTCCTGCTCGTACTGGACGGGTTCGAGCATCTGGTGGACGTGTGTGCCTCGCTGGTCGGCGAGCTGCTGCGGCGGGCGCCGGGGCTGCGGGTGCTCGCCGTGGGGCGCAGGCCGCTGGCGGTGGAGGGCGAGCGGCTGTTCCCGCTGGCGCCGCTGACCGAGCGGGAGGCCGCCGAGCTGTTCGCGGACCGGGCGGCCGCGAGCACACCGGGGTTCACCCTGCATGACGGCAACCGCGCGGACGTGCACGAACTGTGCCGGCGGCTGGACGGCATCCCGCTCGCGGTCGAGTTGGCGGCGGGACGGCTGCGGGCCCTCTCCCCCGCGCAGCTGCTGCTGCGGCTCGACGACCGTTTCCGGCTGCTGACGGGCGGCGGGCGCGACGCGCTCCCGCGCCACCAGACGCTGCGGACGGCCATCGGCTGGAGCCATGAACTGTGCACGCCGGAGGAACGGCTGCTGTGGTCGCGGCTCTCGGTGTTCGCCGGGCAGTTCGACCTGGAGGCAGTGGAGTACGTGTGCGGGGGCGACGGCCTGCATCCCGACAACATCCTCGACGTGCTGGGCGAGTTACTGGCGCAGTCGGTGGTCACCCGTGAGGAGGGCCCGGCGGGCGTGCGCTACCGCATGCTGGACACGGTCCGCGCGTACGGCGCCGACTGGCTGGGGGCGACGGGCGACACGGCCCGGCTGCGGCGGCGCCACCGCGACTGGTACATGGGGCTCGCCACCTGGTGCGAGCTGGACTGGTTCTCGCCCCGGCAGCGCGAGGTGGCCGCGCGCGTGGAGGCGGAGCTGCCGAATCTGCGCTGTGCCATGGAGCAGTGCCTGTCCGAGCCGGGCGGCGGCCATCTCGGCCAGTACCTCGCGGGCACGCTCTGGTTCTACTGGGTCGGCTGCGGCCGGCTGTCGGAGGGGCGGCACTGGCTGGAGCGGACGGTTCTCCTCGACACCGACCACGAGCGCTCGCGGCTGAAGGCGCTGTGGGTGCTCGGCTATGTGGCGATCCTCCAGGGCGACACCGTGGCGGCGCTCGCCGCGCTCGCCGAGTGCCGGGAGAGGGCGGAGCACAGCGGCAACCCCCTCGCGGTGGCCTACGCCGAGCACCGCACCGGCTGTCTGGCCCTGGTCACCGACGACATGGCCCGTGCGGAGACACTGCTGCGTTCGGCGCTCGACCGCTATCACGAGATCGGCGAGCTCAACAGCAACGTCCTGATGGGCCAGGTCGAGCTGGCGATGACGCTGGCCTTCCAGGGTGATCTGCCGGGCGCGGTCCGGCTGTGCGAGGACGTGCGCCGGGTCTGCCTGGACCACGGCGAGCGCTGGACCCTCGCGTACGCGCTGTACGTCCTGGCGTACGCGGCCTGGACCGAGGGCGATCTGCCCGGGGCCCGGCGGTTGCTGGCCGAGTGTCTGGACATCAACCACGTCTTCAACGACCTGCTCGGCACGGTCCTGGCGATGGAGCTGCTCGCGCTGGTCACGGCGGCGGAGGGCGACGCGGCCGAGGCCGCGGTCCTCCAGGGCTCCGCGTCCCGGATGTGGCCGTCGGTGGGCCTGCCGCTGTTCGGCTCCGCCTACTACAACGCCCCGCACGAGCAGTGCGAGGCGACGGCCCGGGAACGGCTGGGTGACGAGCGGTACGAGGAGTGCGTACGGGCCGGTGAGCGGCTCGGCCGGCAGGCGGCGGTGGGCCGGGCACTCGGGCACACCCGGCCGCGGCTGCTGGGTGCGCTGCCGCCGCCGCGCGGCCTGCCGGAGCCCCCGGACATGCGAAAACCCGCCGCCTCGCCCACCCGGAAGGGCGGGGAGACGACGGGCTGACGCACAGGTGGTGCTACATCCGGCTGAGGGTGATCAGCGGGCGTAGTACTCGACGACGAGCTGCTCGTCGCAGATCACCGGGATCTCCTTGCGGTTCGGCTCGCGGTCCAGGCGGAAGGCCAGGGCGCGGAGGTTCACCTGGAGGTAACGCGGGGTCTCGCCGTCGGGGGCGAAGCCGCCCTCGCGGGACACCTGGAACAGCGTCTTCTCACGGCTGCGCTCGCGGACCATCACGACGTCGTCGGGCTTGACGCGGAACGACGGCTTGTCGACCTTGCCACCGTTGACCTCGATGTGGCCGTGAACGACCATCTGGCGGGCCTGGTAGATCGTGCGGGCGATGCCCGAACGCAGAACCAGGGCGTCGAGACGACGCTCCAGCTCGATGACCAGAGCCTCACCGGTCTTGCCCTGCGTCTTGGCGGCACGCTCGTAGGCGCGGACGAGCTGGCGCTCGGACACGTCGTACTGCGCGCGCAGACGCTGCTTCTCGAGCAGACGGACCTTGTAGTCCGAGTTCTGCTTACGGCCACGGCCGTGCTCGCCCGGCGGGTAGGGGCGGGCCTCGAAGTACTTGACAGCCTTCGGGGTCAGCGCGATGCCGAGGGCACGCGACTTCTTGACCTTGGGGCGGGACTGGTTCGGCATGAACCAAACACCTCATGTTTCTGATGCGAATACGGCTTCACCAGGGTTAGGGGAGGTCGCAATCCGCAGCCTGGGAAACCCTGCGGGTCCGGTCGGTCGAACCCGCGGGGCAGCCGCTCCCTGGTCTGGGCACATACGTGCAGCACGCGAGAGGCCCACCGACCGATTCCCGGAGAACCGGGAGGGTGATGGGCTGCCCGCGACACCTTCGACGGTGCGCGACGCTCCTGGAATCCCCGCCTTGCGGTGAGGGTTCCGGCTGGATGTCCCGTTCTGGTGATGTCGGCTTCCTTGTTAGAGGAGGCCGGACACGGGACGCAGCGCTTCGAGGAGTCTACAGGGTGGTCAGGACCGGTCAGGACCGCCCTCGACCGAGGTGCTTCCTGGTCCATTCCACCGCGTCCGCGTAGCGCGCCTCGGCTCCGTGGCGGGTCGGGGTGTAGTACTCGCGGTCCTTGAGCTCCTCCGGCGCGTATTGCTGGGGGGCGATTCCCTCGGGCAGGTCGTGCGGGTACACGTACCCCTGCGCGTGACCGAGCTTGGCCGCGCCCTTGTAGTGCCCGTCGCGCAGGTGCATCGGCACCGGGCCCGCGTGGCCCTTGCGTACGTCCTCCATGGCGGCGCCGATCGCCGTCGTCGCCGCGTTCGACTTCGGGGCCAGGGCCAGGGCGATCGTGGCGTGGCTGAGGGTGAGCGCGGCCTCGGGGAAGCCGATCATGGCCACGGCCTGGGCGGCGGCGACCGCTGTCGGCAGCGCGTTCGGATCGGCCAGGCCGATGTCCTCGCTGGCGGAGATCATCAGTCGGCGGGCGATGAACCGGGGGTCCTCGCTGGCCTCGATCATCCGGGCGAGGTAGTGCAGCGCGGCGTCCACGTCCGAGCCGCGGATGGACTTGATCAGCGCGCTCGCCACGTCGTAGTGCTGGTCGCCGTCGCGGTCGTACTTCACGGCGGCCCGGTCGACCGTCTCCTCCAGGGTCTGGAGGGTGATCTCCGGCTCGCGCTTGTCGAGCGCGGACCCGGCCGCGGCCTCCAGCGCGGTCAGCGCGCGGCGGGCGTCGCCACCGGCGATCCGCAGCAGGTGCTCCTCGGTGTCCTCGGGGAGCGTGACGGCGTCCTTGAGGCCCCGCTCGTCGGTGAGGGCCCGGCGGAGCAGTCCGCGCAGGTCGTCGTCCGTGAGCGGTTCGAGGGTCAGGAGCAGCGAGCGGGACAGCAGCGGGGAGATCACCGAGAAGTACGGGTTCTCGGTGGTCGCGGCGATCAGCGTCACCCAGCGGTTCTCGACGGCCGGGAGCAGGGAGTCCTGCTGGGCCTTGCTGAAGCGGTGGATCTCGTCGAGGAAGAGGAGGGTCTCCTTGCCGAAGCCTCCGGCGGCCCGACGGGCGCCCTCGATGACCGCGCGGACCTCCTTGACGCCGGCGGTGATCGCGGAGAGCTCCACGAAGCGTTTGTCGGTGGCCTTGGAGACCACGTACGCCAGGGTCGTCTTGCCGGTTCCCGGCGGTCCCCAGAGGATGACCGAGGACTGGCCCGCCGGGCCTCCGCCGTCGCCGACCAGTCTGCGCAGGGGTGAGCCCGGCTTCAGCAGGTGCTGCTGGCCCACCACCTCGTCGAGGGTGCGCGGGCGCATCCGTACGGCCAGGGGGCTGCTGGACGGGTCCTTCTCCTGGCGTTCTTCGGCTGCGGCGGTGAACAGGTCGGGCTCCACGTCCAAAACCCTATGTCACGCCACTGACAACGCCGTCGGCCCGGTGGAATCCACCGGTTCCGCCGGTCCGCTCCTCAACGGGCGGCGGCCCGTCAGCTGGTCCAGAAGTCCCACCAGCGCGTCAGGACCAGCATGCCGATGATCCCGATGTGCATGACCGGCAGCACCCAGGCGAACTCGCCGAGGAAGCCCTTGACCCAGCCCGGCGCGGGCAGGAAGCCGTTGCGGACGTTGTGCGAGGTCACGGACCAGAACATGATGATCGTCGCGACCCAGGCGAGGGAGCACCACAGGCACAGCGAGTTGATGTTGTACAGCGACTGGTACTGCAGCCAGGTGCAGAAGCCGACGCCGAACAACGTGCCCGCGTTGAAGGTCAGCCAGTACCAGCGCGGGAAGGTGGCGCGGCCGAGCAGGCTCATGCCGACGCAGATCACGATGCCGTAGGCGACGAGGCCCATCATCGGGTTCGGGAACCCGAAGGCGGAGGCCTGCTCGCTCTTCATGATGTTGCCGCAGGAGACAACCGGGTTCAGGCTGCAGCCCGGGGTGAAGTTCGGGTCCTCCAGCAGCTTGAACTTGTCGATGGTGATGACCCAGGAGGCCAGCAGTCCGGCCGCGCCCGTGATCACCAGCAGAAGAGCGAGGAACCGGCCGCCGCCCACGGACCGTGGGGCCTCGGCACGTTCCTGGTCGTGGGAGTCGGTGCTGATGCCTTCCCTGACTGTCGTCTTGCTCATCACGCCGTTTCCGTAGCTTGAGGGGGCCTTCCGGGCACGGTCATTGTGCCGCACACGCGCGCGTGTCCACCGTTCGATGGACATAAGGAAGTACGCGCGACGGCCCCGGAACGTTCGCCTCGGCAGGACGCTCGACGGCATGCCAGCACAGGCGCAGCCGCTCCAGGGCCACCCATCCGTGACCCTCGCGCATCGCCATCATCTGCCAGGACGAATCGACACTCACCGAGTTGACGATGCACCGGGGGCTCCGCACCCGAACCCCCGCTCCTCAAACGCCGGAGGGGCTGAATTTCAGCCCGTCCGGCGTTTGAGGACGAGCGCGTCAGCGCGATAGCGGGGGTCTGGGGGCGGCAGCCCCCAGGGGACGGGACGGGAAGGGGCGGCGGGGGCGAGAAACGCCCCGGTCAGGCCGCTCAGCTAAGCCGGGACTCCAGTTCCGCCACGATCTCGTTCACGCCGACGGCAACCTGCTCGCCGGACTCCATGTCCTTGAGCTGGACGACACCCTCGGCGAGGTCGCGCTCGCCGGCGACGACGGTGTAGCGGGCGCCGCTGCGGTTGGCGTTCTTCATCGCGCCCTTGAGCCCCTTGCCCCCGTAGGAGAAGTCGGCCGCGACCCCGTTCCGGCGCAACTCGGTCACCACCCGGAAGAGCACCCGCCGAGCCTCGTCCCCGAGCGGCACCGCGAACACACTGGTGGGCGCGGGAAGTTCGAGGGACACACCCTCGGCCTCCAGCGCGAGGACCGTACGGTCGACGCCGAGCGCCCAGCCGACGGACGGCAGCGCGGGACCGCCGATCATCTCGGACAGGCCGTCATAGCGACCGCCGCCACCGACCGCGGACTGCGAACCGAGACCGTCGTGCACGAACTCGAAAGTGGTGCGGGTGTAGTAGTCAAGACCCCGGACCAGCTTCGGATCGTCCTCGAAGGAGACCCCGGCGGCCGTGATCAGCTCGCGGACCTCCTCGTGGTACGCCTTGCACGCGTCGCAGAGATAGTCCCGCAGCAAGGGAGCCCCGACCAGCTTCTTCTGGACGTCGTCGCGCTTGTCGTCGAGAACCCGCAACGGGTTGATCTCGGCCCGGCGGAGAGTCTCCTCGTCCAGGTCCAGCCCTCGCAGGAAGTCCTGGAGCGCGGCCCGGTAGACGGGACGGCACTCCTGGTCGCCCAGCGAGTTGAGGAGGATCCGGAAGTTCCGCAGCCCGAGCGAGCGGTAGGCCTGGTCGGCCAGGATGATCAACTCGGCGTCCAGAGCCGGGTCCTCGGCTCCGATCGCCTCGGCTCCGACCTGCGAGAAGTGGCGGTAACGGCCCTTCTGGGGGCGCTCGTAGCGGTAGTACGAGCCCGAGTACCAGAGCTTGACGGGGAGGTTGCCCACCTTGTGCAGGTTGGCTTCCAGGGCGGCGCGCAGCACGGAGGCCGTGCCCTCGGGGCGCAGCGCCAGCTGGTCGCCGCCCTTGGTCTCGAAGGCGTACATCTCCTTCGTCACGATGTCGGTGGACTCACCGACCCCGCGCGCGAACAGTTCGACGTTCTCGAATCCGGGCGTCTCGACGTATCCGTAACCGGAGTTGCGCAGCGGTGCGGCGATCGCCTCGCGCACCGCGAGGAACGTCGCGCTGTCCGGCGGAATCAGGTCGTACGTGCCCTTGGGGGCCTTGAAGGTGCTCACGGGAAGTCTCGTCACATTCCTCGTCGAGGAGCGGAGGTCGGATCCGCTCCCGGGCCGTCCGCCGCCACCTGCCGCAAGTACGGGTTGGTGGCGCGCTCCTGGCCGATGGTCGTCTGGGGGCCGTGGCCGGACAGCACCACGGTCGAGTCGTCGAGCGGCAGGCACACACGGGCCAGCGAGTCGAGGATCTCGGCGTGGGAGCCGCCGGGCAGGTCGGTGCGTCCGATGGAGCCGGCGAAGAGCAGATCCCCGGAGAAGAACACGGACGGGATCTCCGTGTTCTCGGGCATCCGGAACGTCACCGACCCCTTCGTATGGCCAGGCGCGTGCGCGACGGAGAAGTCGAGGCCGGCCAGCTTCAGCGCGGCGCCGTCCGTCAGCTCCTTCACGTCGTCCGGCTCCCCGATGGTCAGCTCGCCCATCAGCGGCATCCCGATGGAGCGGCCGAGCGCCCGCTCGGGGTCGCTCATCATGTACCGGTCCTCGGGGTGGATCCACGCGGGCACGTCGTGCGCGCCGCACACCGGGACGACCGAGGCGACATGGTCGAGGTGGCCGTGCGTGAGGACGACGGCGACGGGCTTGAGCCGATGCTTGGCGAGCGCTTCCTCGACTCCCTGGGCGGCCTGGTGGCCCGGGTCGATGATCACGCACTCCTCGCCTGCGGCGGGGGCGACCAGATAACAGTTGGTGCCCCAGGCCCCGGCGGGGAACCCGGCAATGAGCACGTTCGTCCTTCGGTATGTCGTACGGGGAATGGCCTGGCTGTGGATCAGAGCCTACCGGCGCTGCCGGAACCACAGCGAACCCATATACGGTACGGGTCACACGCAGGCGGTCGGCTCAACAGACGCACGCGTCCCACCTGACGTACGAGACGCATGAGGAGATAACCCGGTGGTCACCCAGGAACAGCGGCGGCGTCAGCTCGCCCGGGAGAAGTTCTTGCGGCAACAGCAGCGGCGCACGTCCGCTCGGCGCAAGGCCCACGCTCGCAACGCGGTGATCGCGTCGGTCCTCGGCGTGGTCGTCGTGGGCAGCGTGGTGTCGTACGCGACCGGGGTCTTCAAGAACGACGACAACAAGTCGGACGCGGCGGCCGAGGCGAGCCCGAGCCCCTCCGCGCCCAGCAAGGCACCGGACCCCTGCGAGAAGGCCGCGGCGGGCAAGGTGAAGTCGCTGAGCTACAAGAAGGAGCCGGCGATGACCGTCGACAAGTCGGCGGACTACACGATGAAGCTGCAGACGACCTGCGGCACGATAGACATCGACATGCCGGCCTCGAAGGCCCCGCACACCGTGAACTCGTTCAACTTCCTGGTGGGCAAGGGCTATCTGGACCACACCAAGTGCCACCGCCTGACCACGAACGGCATTTACGTGCTGCAGTGCGGCGACCCACAGGGCACCGGTATGGGCGGCCCCGGCTACACGATTCCGGACGAGAACCTCAAGGACAAGCGCCTCAAGGGCGACACGTACCCGGCGGGCACGGTGGCGATGGCCAACCAGTACAACGCCCAGACGAAGGAAGGCCGCAACTCCGGCGGCAGCCAGTTCTTCCTCGTGTACCAGGACAGTCCGTTGCCGGCCAACTACACACCGTTCGGGACTATTTCCGAATCGGGCATGAAGGTCATGGAGAAAATCGCCAAGGCCGGCGAGAGCACTGGCCAGGGCGACGGCGCACCCAATGCGACCGTCGTGATCGACAAGGCGACCGTGACGAAATCCTGACCTCCAGCAGCGAAATTTCGGTCGCGCGGGATGCGGACAGCCGCCCCGCCGGTCGCCTATGTTGGCCGTGACGAAACTGTGGACGATGCCCGGGGGCAAAGCAGCCCCACGCAGGCATCATGTGGAGGAGGCGCTGTGAGCAGCGACCCGTGGGGCCGCGTCGACGAGACGGGGACCGTGTACGTGCGTACGGCCGACGGCGAGCAGGTCGTCGGTTCCTGGCAGGCCGGTTCTCCCGACGAGGCACTGGCCTACTTCGAGCGCAAGTACGAGGGCCTGGTCGTCGAGATCGGCCTCCTCGAACGACGAGTGAAGACCACCGACCTGTCCGCGAAGGACGCCCAGATCGCGATCGACCACATTCGCGAGCAGGTGGACGCCCACCACGCGGTCGGGGATCTGAACGCGCTGAAGGTGCGGCTGGACAAGCTCGTCGAGACGGTCGAGGCACGCCGCGAGGAGCGCAAGGCGCAGCGGGCGAAGCAGTCCGACGAGGCCCGGCACTCCAAGGAGGCGCTGGTCGTCGAGGCGGAGGAGCTGGCCCAGTCCGACCAGTGGCGGGCAGCCGGTGAGCGGCTGCGGGCGCTCGTGGACACCTGGAAGGGTCTGCCGCGGCTCGACCGGAAGTCCGACGACGAGCTGTGGCACCGCTTCTCGCACGCGCGCTCGGCGTTCTCCAAGCGCCGCAAGGCGCACTTCGCGTCGCTCGACGCGCAGCGCGAGGAGGCCCGCAAGACCAAGGAGAAGCTGGTCGCGGAGGCCGAGTCGCTGTCCGCCTCGACGGACTGGGGTCCGACGGCCGCCCGCTACCGCGAGCTGATGGCGGACTGGAAGGCCGCGGGCCGCGCCCAGCGCGAGCACGAGGACGACCTGTGGAACCGTTTCCGCGGCGCCCAGGACGTGTTCTTCGCGGCGCGCAGCTCGGTCTTCGCCGAACGGGACGCGGAGCAGACGGAGAACCTGAAGCTCAAGGAGGAGCTGGCCGAGGAGGCCGAGAAGCTCGTCCCGGTGCAGGACCTGAAGGCGGCGCGGGCCGCCTTCCGCTCGATCAACGAGCGGTGGGAGGCCATCGGCCACGTACCGCGTGACGCCCGCCCGAAGGTCGAGGGCCGGATGCACACGGTGGAGCGGGCCCTCCAGGAGTCCGAGGAGACCGAGTGGCGCCGGACGAACCCGGAGGCACGCGCGCGTGCCGAGGGCCTGACCGGGCAGCTCCAGGCGGCCGTGGACAAGCTGCGGGGCCAGATCGAGTCGGCACGGTCCTCCGGCAACAACGCGCGGGCCGACAAGCTCCAGAAGGAGCTCGACGGCCGCCAGGCACTCCTTGAGCAGGCGCTGAAGGGTCTGCAGGAGTTCGGCGGCTAGGGGTTTTCCGCTTCTACGTAGAGGGGCTTCCGTACGTGACGTACGGAAGCCCCTCTACGTAGTGCCCGATTACGGCCTGCGCGCCGATGTCACCCGGTACACGTCGTACACGCCCTCGACTCCCCTGACCGCCTTCAGGACGTGGCCCAGGTGCTTCGGGTCGCCCATCTCGAAGGTGAAGCGGGAGGTGGCCACCCGGTCGCGGGACGTCTGGACGGCCGCCGACAGGATGTTGACGTGCTGGTCGGACAGGATCCTCGTGACGTCCGACAGGAGCCGCGAGCGGTCCAGGGCCTCGACCTGGATGGCGACGAGGAAGACCGAGGACTGGGTGGGCGCCCACTCGACCTCGAGGATGCGCTCGGGCTCACGGGACAGCGAGTCGACGTTGACGCAGTCGTTGCGGTGGACCGACACCCCGCTGCCGCGCGTCACGAAGCCCATGATCGGGTCGCCGGGGACGGGCGTACAACAGCGGGCGAGCTTGACCCACACGTCGTCGACGCCCTTGACGACGACACCCGGGTCGGCGTTCGACCGGCGTTTGCGGCCGCGGCCGCGCGCCGGCGGGACGCTCTCGTCGATCTCCTCGGTGGCCGCCTCCTCGCCGCCGAGCGCCTGGACGAGCTTCTGCACGACACCCTGCGCGGCCACGTGGCCCTCGCCGATCGCCGCGTACAGGGACGAGATGTCGGGGTAGCGCATCTCGTGCGCGAGCGTGACCAGCGAGTCGCCGGTGAGGATGCGCTGGATCGGCAGGTTCTGCTTGCGCATGGCGCGCGCGATGGCGTCCTTGCCCTGCTCGATCGCCTCGTCGCGGCGCTCCTTGGAGAACCAGGCGCGGATCTTGTTGCGGGCGCGCGGGGACTTCACGAAGCCCAGCCAGTCGCGGGACGGGCCCGCGCCGGCCGCCTTCGAGGTGAAGACCTCGACCAGGTCGCCGTTGTCCAGGCTCGATTCGAGCGGTACGAGGCGTCCGTTGACCCTCGCTCCTATGGTCCGGTGGCCGACCTCCGTGTGGACCGCGTACGCGAAGTCCACCGGTGTCGCCCCGGCCGGGAGCGCTATGACGTCGCCCTTCGGCGTGAAGACGAAGACCTCGTTGCGGGACAGGTCGAAGCGCAGGGACTCCAGGAACTCGCTGGGGTCCTCGGTCTCCTTCTGCCAGTCGAGCAACTGGCGCAGCCACGCCATGTCGTTGACGGCGTCCTTGTCCTTGCCGAGGCCCCTGGGCGCGTCCGTGCGCACCTTGGAGGCGCCGGCGGAGGGCTCCTGCTTGTACTTCCAGTGCGCGGCGATGCCGTACTCGGCGCGGCGGTGCATGTCGAACGTACGGATCTGGAGTTCGACCGGCTTGCCGTTCGGACCGATCACCGTCGTGTGCAGCGACTGGTACATGTTGAACTTGGGCATCGCGATGTAGTCCTTGAACCGCCCCGGAACCGGGTTCCAGCGGGCGTGGACGGTGCCCAGTGCCGCATAGCAGTCGCGGACCGTGTCGACGAGGACGCGGATGCCCACCAGGTCGTAGATCTCCGCGAAGTCACGGCCACGGACGATCATCTTCTGGTAGACGCTGTAGTAGTGCTTCGGGCGGCCGGTGACGGTCGCCTTGATGCGGGCCGCGCGCAGGTCGGACTGGACCTCGTCGGTCACTATGGCGAGGTACTCGTCGCGCTTGGGGGCGCGCTCGGCGACCAGGCGCACGATCTCGTCGTACATCTTGGGGTAGAGGATCGCGAAGGCGAGGTCCTCCAGCTCCCACTTGATGGTGTTCATGCCCAGGCGGTGCGCCAGCGGAGCGTAGATCTCCAGCGTCTCGCGGGCCTTCTTCTCCTGCTTCTCGCGCTTGAGGTAGCGCATGGTGCGCATGTTGTGCAGGCGGTCGGCGAGCTTGATGACCAGGACGCGCGGGTCCTTGGCCATGGCGACGACCATCTTGCGGACGGTCTCGGCCTGTGCGGCCTCGCCGAACTTGACCTTGTCGAGCTTGGTGACGCCGTCGACGAGCAGGGCGACCTGGTCGCCGAAGTCCCGCTTGAGGGTGTCCAGGCCGTACTCGGTGTCCTCGACGGTGTCGTGCAGCAGGCCCGCCATGAGCGTGGCCGGGTCCATGCCCAGCTCGGCGAGGATCGTCGTCACGGCGAGCGGGTGCGTGATGTACGGGTCGCCGCTCTTGCGCTTCTGGCCGCGGTGCCAGCGCTCGGCGACCTGGTAGGCGCGCTCGACCTGGCGGAGCGTGGCCGTCTCGATCTTCGGGTCGTTGCTGCGCACTATCCGCAGCAGGGGCTCCAGGACCGGGTTGTACGGGTTGGACCGCTGGACGCCGAGACGGGCCAGCCGGGCACGTACACGGTTGGAGGAGCCGCCGCCGGAGCGTGCGGGCTGTCCGGCCGTGGGGCGGGCCGCGGACGCGGGTGCCTGGCGCTCGGGGGCGGCCGGCTCGGGACGTGGCTGCTCAGCCGCCTTGGCTCCGGCCGCGGGCTCGGCGGAGCCGTTCTTCGCGGGCGCGCTCGCGGGCGGTGCGGGCGTGCCTGCGGGCGCCGCGGACTTCTCGGGCTTGGCGGCGGTGAGTGGCTGGGCCTCGTCTGGCAAGAGGACTCCTCGTGCGCGATCCGGGTCCCCGGTCAGGCTCCGGAGACCCCATGGTAGCGATCCTGGGCTCCGGACTCGCCTTCGGCCGGTGAGACCGCCTTCTACGGGAGGAACGCGGGAGGCGGGCACCGGATTCCTCCGGGCCCGCCTCCGCGGTGTCCTACAGGTGCCCCGGACGTGTCGTACGGGGGCCTGGGGGGTTGCTCAGACCTTGAGCAGCGCCTCCAGCGGGGCTCCGTCCAGGGCCGGCTCCAGCCGGGCACGGCCGCCCAGGAAGCCGAGCTCCATGAGGACGGCGACACCGGCGACCCGGGCACCGGCCCGGCGGATCAGCCGGAGCGAGGCCTCGGCGGTGCCGCCCGTGGCGAGGACGTCGTCGACGACCATGACGCGGTCGTCCCCGCTCAGGTCCTCGGCGTGCACCTCGATCTCGGCGGAGCCGTACTCCAGGTCGTACGTCTGGCCGAGGGTCGCTCCGGGGAGCTTGCCCGCCTTGCGTACGGGGATGAAGCCGAGCCCCGCGCGGACCGCGACGGGCGCGCCCAGGATGAAGCCGCGGGCCTCCAGGCCGACGATCTTCGTGGCGCCGCTGCGGACACTGATCTCGGCCAGCGCGTCGGTGAGCGCCGTGAACGCCGCCGGGTCGGCCAGGAGCGGGGTGATGTCCTTGAACATCACTCCCGGCTCCGGGTGGTCCGGGACGTCACGGATACGGCTGAGCAGCAGTTCTTCGATACCTGTCATCGACGCTTCCCCGACGGCCGGCCGCGCCTGCCGCGGGACGACGGCTGGGCACGCTGGACGCGCGGTCCGACGACCGCGGGCGTCGCGTCGTCGTCTTCGCGGTCCTCGTCGTTGTAGCGCTCGTCGACGACCGGGGCCTCCAGGGACTCGCCCTTCGCGGCGGCCGCGGCCCGCTTGGCGAGCACGCGCTTGCGGAGGGCCTTCATCTGCGGCTCGCGCTCCTTGAGGTCGGCGACGAGCGGCGTGGCGATGAAGATCGAGGAGTACGCACCGGCCGCGAGGCCGACGAACAGCGACAGCGAGATGTCGTTGAGCATGCCCGCGCCGAGCACACCGCCACCGATGAACAGCAGGCCGCCGACCGGGAGCAGCGCGACCACCGTGGTGTTGATGGAACGCACCAGGGTGCCGTTGATCGAGCGGTCCGCGATCTCGCTGTAGGTCCAGCGGGTCTGTTTGGTGATGTCCTTCGTCTGCTCCTTGAGACTGTCGAAGACGACGACCGTGTCGTAGAGCGAGTAACCGAGGATCGTGAGCAGACCGATCACCGTGCCGGGGGTGACCTCGAAGCCGACCAGGGCGTAGACGCCGACGGTGATGGTGATGTCGTGGATGAGCGCCACGAGCGCGGCCGCCGCCATGCGCCACTCGAAGGCGATCGCCAGATAGATCACCACCAGGACCATGAAGATCGCCAGACCCTGCCAGGCCTTGTTGGCGACCTGATCACCCCAGCTGGGGCCGACCAGGTCGGCGTTGATCTTCTCCGCGTCGACCTTCAGGTCCTTGGCGAGCTCCTGCTTGATCTGGTCGGACTTGCCGGTGTCGATGCCGGCGATCTGGATGCGCAGTCCGCCGTTACCGAGCTTCTGGACGATCGCGTCGTGGCCGGAGGCCTCTTCCGCGTACGTCTCGGCCTGGCTGACCGAGATGCTGGTCCTCTCGGTGGTGAAGACGGCGCCGCCCTGGAACTCGATGCCCATGTTCAGGCCCCGCACCGCCAGGCCGACGATCGCCGTGATGGTGATCAGGATCGAGACGCCGTACCAGATCTTGCGCTTGCCGACGAAGTCGTAGCCGATCTCGCCGCGGTGGAGCCGGGCGCCGAGGGTGCCGAGTTTCGACATCTCAGGCCTCCTTCGTGTCGACGGGAGCGGACACGCGACGGGTGCGGCGCAGCGGCGGCTGGACGCCCAGTCGCTTCGGGTCGAGGCCGGACCAGCTGTGGCCCTCCGCGAAGAACTTCTTGCGGGCGAGGATCGTCATCAGCGGCTTGGTGAAGAAGAAGACGACGACCACGTCGAGCAGGGTGGTCAGACCCAGCGTGAACGCGAAGCCCTGGACCTTGCCGACCGTGACGACGAAGAGCACGGCCGCGGCGAGGAACGACACGAAGTCGGAGACCAGGATGGTGCGCCGGGCACGCGGCCAGCCGCGCTCGACCGCGGGCCGCAGCGTACGGCCTTCGCGGATCTCGTCACGGATGCGTTCGAAGAACACGATGAACGAGTCCGCCGTGATGCCGATGGCCACGATGGCGCCGCAGACCGCCGGCAGGTTCAGCGCGAAGCCGATGGTCGGGCCGAGCAGCGCCATGATCACGTAGGTCATGACCGCGGAGACCAGCAGCGACGCGATGGCGATGAGCGACAGGCCCCGGTAGTAGGCCACCAGGTAGATGATGACCATCGCCAGACCGATGGCGCCGGCGATCAGACCGGCCTCCAGCTGCTCGCCGCCGAGCGCGGCGGTGACGGTGGTGACGCTCGCCTCCGTGAAGGTGAGCGGCAGCGCGCCGTACGACAGCATGTTGGCCAGGTCCTCGGCCTCCTGCTGCTTGAAGCTGCCGGAGATCTCCGCGCTGCCGCCGGTCAGCGCCTGGCTGACGTACGGGTCGGAGACGACCTCACCGTCGAGGACGATGGCGAACTGGTTCTGCGGGGACTGGTTCTGCGCCAGCTTGCCCGTGATGCTCGCGAACTTCTTGGCTCCCTTGGACGTGAAGTCCATGGTGACCTTCCAGCCCGCGGCACCCTGGGTGTCGAACAGGGCCGAGGCCTTGTCGACGTCGGTGCCCTCGACCTCGGCCGGGCCGAGGATGTACTTCTGCCACTGGCCCTGGGAGTTCTGACCGCAGGCCACGGTCGGGTCGGTGGCCTTGACGCCGTCACCGGCCTTCGCGCGGACCGTCTTCTTGGAGCAGTCGAGCGCGGTGTACGCCGCCTGGAGCTTGGCGGTCGCCGGGTCGGTGCTCGCGGACGGCGAGGCGGACGGGCTGGACGCGGCGGAACCGCTCCCGGACGGGGTGGGGTCGGCCTTCAGCGCGTCGGTGACCGCGCGGCCCTGCGTGCTGGAGCTGGCCGAGGGGGACGTGGAGGGTGACGAGGACGAGGTGGCCTTGTCGGTGGCCTTGTCCTTGTCGCTGTCCTTGCCCGAACCCGAGGAGGCGCTGCTGGAGGCGCTCGGCGAGGGGCTGGCCGCCGGGTCCCCACCGGAAACCTCGGTGGTCAGGACGGGACGGAAGTAGAGCTTGGCGGTGGTGCCGACCTGTTCCCGGGCCTGCTCGGAGTTGGTGCCCTTGGGGATGTTGACGATGATGTTGCTCTCGCCCTGGGTCTGCACCTCCGCCTCGGTGACGCCCAGACCGTTGACACGGCGGTTCATGATGTCGACCGCGGTGTTCATGTTGGTCGGGTTGATCGCGTTCTTCTGGCCCGGCTCGTTCTTCGCCTGGAGCGTGATGCTCGTACCGCCGGCGAGGTCGATGCCGAGGCGCGGCGTCGTGTGTCCGGAGGCGAACATGCCGCCGGTGAGCGCCACGATGGCGATCAGGATCAGGGCCAAGGTGCGCCCCGGCCTGCCCTGGGTGCCCTGTCGGCCCTTCTTAGGTGCTGCCACCTTCTCGTTCTCCCTCTTCGTCCGCCCGGTGACCGAAGTACCTGCGCGGACGGGCATGAATGGTGTCGAGATTCCGTGCGAAGCCACACGTCCCGGGGACCGCGGCGCGCGAGCGGCGCACTCCGCGGTCCCCGGTCATGACTACTTCGCGTCGGGCTCGCCGTCGGACTTCTTCAGGTCAGCCTGATCGGCCTTCTTCGGCTCCGCGTCGGCGGACTCCTCGACGGGCTCGTCGGCCGCGTCCTTCTTGCCGAGGTCGATGGGCTTGTCGTCGGAAGCGTCGGCGGGCTCGTCGGTCTCGGTGAGGGAGGAGGCGTCGTCCGGGACGACGGATTCGTCTTCCTTCAGGTCGTGCTCGATGCCGTGAACAAGGCGGTTGTACTCGTCGTCGCTGAGGACCGCGCCGATCGCGTTCTTCGCGAAGAGCAGGTCGACGCCCGGGCCCGCGTCAAGGAGGACCGTGTCCTCGTTGACCTCCTTCACCGTTGCGTACATGCCACCGATCGTGCGGACGCCGGAGCCGGGCTGCATGTCGTTGCGCATCTGCGCGGCCGCATTCTGCTTCTTCTTGGCCGACCGGGTCATCAGGAACATGGCCCCGATGAGCACGATGAACGGGAGGAGGGTCACGAGACTCACGGGACGGAACTTCCTTCATTCGACCGCGATGGTGAGCGGCCTGATGGATGGGGGTATGTACGCCGCCGACAAAGGCGGCATCGGCGGAGTCTAAGCGAGTCCGCCGTCAAGGAACAACGCTCAGCATGGCACCGGGGTTCCTGACCCCGCGAGCCCCCTCGCCGTCACGCCCCGAACAGGTCCTGTTGTCCGTTTCCACCGGTTGACGGGCGGGGCGGGGCGAGGCCGAAATGGGCCCACGCCGCCGGTGTGGCCACCCGCCCGCGGGGCGTACGGGCCAGTAGTCCCTCACGGACGAGGAAGGGCTCGGCGACCTCCTCCACGGTCTCGCGCTCCTCCCCCACGGCGACGGCGAGCGTCGACAGACCGACCGGGCCGCCGCCGAAGAGCTTGATCAGCGCTTCGAGGACCCCTCGGTCCAGACGGTCGAGGCCGCGGCTGTCCACCTCGTAGACGGCGAGGGCGGCGCCCGCGATCTCTCGCGTGACGAAGCCGTCGGCCTTGACCTGGGCGTAGTCGCGGACGCGGCGCAGGAGCCGGTTGGCGATACGGGGTGTGCCTCGGGAGCGGCCCGCGATCTCGGCGGCGCCCGCGGTGTCGATCTCGACGTCCAGCAGGTTCGCCGAGCGGTGGATGACGCGCTCCAGCTCGGCGGGCTCGTAGAACTCCATGTGGGCGGTGAAACCGAAGCGGTCCCGCAGCGGGGGCGGCAGCAGGCCCGCGCGCGTGGTGGCGCCGACGAGCGTGAAAGGGGGCAGTTCGAGCGGGATGGCGGTGGCGCCCGGCCCCTTGCCGACGATCACGTCGACGCGGAAGTCCTCCATCGCCATGTAGAGCATCTCCTCGGCGGGCCGCGACATGCGGTGGATCTCGTCGAGGAAGAGGACCTCGCCCTCCTGGAGGGAGGAGAGGATCGCGGCGAGGTCGCCCGCGTGCTGGATGGCGGGGCCGCTGGTGATGCGGATGGGGGCTTCCATCTCGGCGGCGATGATCATCGAGAGGGTGGTCTTGCCGAGGCCGGGGGCGCCGGAGAGCAGGACGTGGTCGGCGGTGGCGCCACGCGCGCGTGCGGCCCGCAGGACCAGGTCGAGCTGCTCGCGGACCTTCTCCTGGCCGATGAACTCGTCGAGGTCCTTGGGGCGCAGGGCGGCCTCGACGGCCTGCTCCTCGTGGTCGGCGGACGCACCGACGAGCCGCTCGGCGGTGTCGTCGTCGGCCGTGTCGTCCCAGTTCATCGGTGTGCCTCGCGGTGTGGTGGGTCGGGGTCGTACGGGCATGGGGTGGGCGGTGCCCCGTGGGGGCGCGGGGCTGTGTCGACTGCGGCTCCGCCGCGTGGGCGCGACCAGCCACAACGGACCCGCAGGTTCATCACCGACGCCTCCGGTAGAGCGCTCAGCGCGCTCTGTTGAGGGTCTGGAGGGCCGCCCTCAGCAACTGGCCCACCTGAGGCGTCCCGGCCGCCTCGGCCTGCGGTGCCACCGCGGAGACCGCCTCGTCGGCCTCGCGGGTCGCGTACCCGAGGCCGATCAGCGCGGCGTGCAGCTGCTCGCGCCACCCGGCCGTGACGGGTGTGCCGATGGCGGGGCCCCCGGTGCCGAGCGGCTCGCCGAGACGGTCCTTGAGCTCCAGGAGGAGCTTCTGGGCTCCCTTCTTGCCGATGCCCGGTACGGCGGTGAGGGTCTTCTCGTCGCCGGTGGACACCGCGCGGCGCAGGGCGTCGGGGCTGTGCACCGCGAGCATGGCCTGGGCCAGCCGCGGGCCGACGCCGCTCGCGGTCTGCAGCAGCTCGAAGGTCCCCCGCTCGTCGTCGTCGGCGAAGCCGTACAGCGTCAGCGAGTCCTCCCGTACGACGAGGGAGGTGGCGAGCTTGGTCTGCCGGCCCATGCGGAGTCCGGAGAGCGTGTTCGGCGTGCACTGGACCGCGATGCCGATGCCGCCCACCTCGACCACCGCGGAGTCTGGCGCGAGGGCGGCGACGGGGCCGCTGACGAAGGCGATCATGCGGTACGGCCTTTCGGTGCGTGGTTCGGTGCCGGTTTCGGTGCTTGGCTCGGTGCTTGTTGCGCCGCGGCTTTCGACGCGTGCAGGGCGGCGGCCTGCTGGAACCGGTTCTGCGCGACCGCCTGCTGCAGGCGGTTCTGGGCGGGTGCGCGCCAGATGTGGCAGATCGCGAGGGCGAGGGCGTCCGCCGCGTCGGCGGGCTTCGGGGGCGCGTCGAGCCGGAGCAGCCTGGTGACCATGGCGCCGACCTGGGCCTTGTCCGCCCGGCCGTTCCCAGTGACGGCTGCCTTGACCTCGCTGGGCGTGTGCAGGGCCACGGGAATCCCGCGCCTGGCCGCGCACAGCATGGCGACCGCGCTGGCCTGGGCCGTGCCCATCACCGTACGCACGTTGTGCTGGCTGAACACCCGCTCCACCGCGACGAGTTCGGGCCGGTACTCGTCGAGCCACTGCTCGATGCCCTGCTCGATGGCGACGAGGCGCTGCCCCAACTCCGCGTCGGCGGGCGTCCGTACGACACCGACGCCGTGCATGGCGAGCGGCCGGCCCGCCACGCCCTCGACGACACCGACACCGCATCGGGTCAGTCCGGGGTCAACGCCCAGTACCCGCACCCCTGCCCCTCCTTCGTTCTCCCCCAGCCACCGCTGGGAGGTGCCCCCAGTTCGTGCAGGCTATCGGGTGCCACCGACATCGACCGCCAGCGACGCCCGACAAAGCGACGGGCCGACGGAGTGTGTCCCGTCGGCCCGTTGAACCCGTGCGGCTCGCGGCAGCGCTACGCGTCCACCTTCTCCATGACCTCGTCGCTCACGTCGAAGTTGGCGAAGACGTTCTGCACGTCGTCGCTGTCCTCGAGGGCGTCGATGAGCTTGAAGATCTTCTTGGCGCCCTCCTCGTCCAGCTCGACCTGCATGGTCGGGACGAAGTTGGCGTCGGCGGAGTCGTAGTCGATGCCCGCGTCCTGGAGGGCGGTGCGCACCGCGACCAGGTCGGTGGCCTCGGAGATGACCTCGAAGGACTCGCCCAGGTCGTTGACCTCCTCGGCACCCGCGTCGAGCACGGCACCCAGGACGTCGTCCTCGCCCAGCTCGCCCTTGGGGACGATGACGACACCCTTGCGGTTGAAGAGGTACGAGACGGAACCCGGGTCGGCCATGTTGCCGCCGTTGCGGGTCATGGCGACGCGTACGTCCGAGGCGGCGCGGTTGCGGTTGTCGGTGAGGCACTCGATGAGCACCGCGACACCGTTCGGGCCGTAACCCTCGTACATGATCGTCTCGTAGTCGGCGCCACCGGCTTCGAGACCGGCGCCACGCTTGACCGCGGAGTCGATGTTCTTGTTCGGGACCGAGCTCTTCTTGGCCTTCTGGATGGCGTCGAAGAGCGTCGGGTTACCGGACACGTCGGCGCCGCCCGTACGGGCGGCGACCTCGATGTTCTTGATCATCTTCGCGAAGAGTTTCCCGCGCTTGGCGTCGATCACGGCCTTCTTGTGCTTCGTCGTAGCCCATTTAGAGTGGCCGGACATCTGCCTGTCTCCCTCGCGTAACCCATCCAGATACGAACGCCAGAGATCCTACAAGGACTCCGCCGCCCGGTTCGCGCGCACCATCTCGACGAACAGGCCGTGCACGCGGTGGTCGCCGGTCAGTTCCGGGTGGAACGACGTGGCGAGCGCGTTGCCCTGACGTACGGCGACGATGTGGCCCTCGTGCTCGGCCAGCACCTCCGCCTCCGCGCCCACCGACTCGACCCAGGGGGCGCGGATGAAGACGCCTTCTACAGCATCGCCCTCCACGCCCCTCACGTCGACCGTCGCCTCGAAGGATTCGTTCTGCCGTCCGAAGGCGTTGCGGCGCACGATCATGTCGATGCCGCCGATGGTCTCCTGGCCCGAGCGCGGATCGAGGATCTTGTCGGCGAGCATGATCATGCCCGCGCAGGTGCCGTAGACGGGCATACCGGCCCGCACGCGCGCGCGGAGGGGTTCCATCAGGCCGAAGAGGACGGCCAGTTTGGAGATGGTGGTGGACTCGCCGCCGGGGATGACGAGTCCGTCGACCTCGGCGAGTTCCTCGGGGCGCCGCACCGCCCTGCCCACGGCGTCCGCCGAGGCCAGGGCGACCAGGTGCTCCCGTACGTCGCCCTGGAGAGCCAGGACACCTACGACAGGTACATCGGTCATGGGTGGTTACCAGCCGCGGTTCGCGTAGCGCTCGGCCTCGGGGAGGGTGTCGCAGTTGATGCCGACCATGGCCTCGCCGAGGTTGCGGGACGCCTCCGCGATGATCTTCGGGTCGTCGTAGAAGGTGGTGGCCTTCACGATGGCGGCGGCGCGCTTGGCCGGGTCGCCGGACTTGAAGATGCCGGAGCCGACGAAGACGCCCTCGGCCCCGAGCTGGCGCATCAGCGCGGCGTCGGCCGGGGTGGCCACGCCACCGGCGGAGAACAGCACGACCGGGAGCTTGCCGAGCTCGGCGACCTCCTTGACGATCTCGTACGGGGCGCGCAGCTCCTTGGCGGCGGCGTACAGCTCGTTGTTGTCGTAGCCGCGCAGCCGGGCGATCTCGTTCTTGATCTGGCGCAGGTGACGAACGGCCTCCACGACGTTGCCGGTGCCGGCCTCGCCCTTGGAGCGGATCATGGCGGCGCCCTCGGCTATCCGGCGCAGGGCCTCGCCCAGGTTGGTGGCGCCGCAGACGAAGGGGGTCGTGAAGGCCCACTTGTCGGAGTGGTTGACCTCGTCCGCGGGGGTGAGGACCTCGGACTCGTCGATGTAGTCGACGCCGAGGGACTGCAGGACCTGGGCCTCCACGAAGTGGCCGATGCGCGACTTGGCCATCACCGGGATCGAGACGGCCTCGATGATGCCCTCGATCATGTCGGGGTCGGACATGCGCGCCACGCCGCCGTCCTTGCGGATGTCGGCGGGCACCCGCTCCAAGGCCATGACGGCCACGGCGCCCGCGTCCTCGGCGATCTTCGCCTGCTCCGGCGTGACGACGTCCATGATCACGCCGCCCTTGAGCTGCTCGGCCATGCCGCGCTTCACACGCGCGGTGCCGGTGGCAGGGGTGTCGGTGGGCTGGGCGGGAGTGGAGAGCGTGCTGGACAAGGGTTGACCTCACTCGGTGAAAGAGGGCTTCTGCAGATACCGAGGAAACGCTTGAGGACCAGGCCACTGCAAGGGCCAATGGGGAGGCGGTGGCTCATTTTCGGGGCCTGCGGGCGGGTTTCCCGTGGCCAGGTCGGGGCGGCCGGGGCTGTGACCAGCGACGTCGTGTGCTGTGCCCGGCAGCGTCGGATCCCGTGGCCGGAAGGGTTGTCCGGGGTCCACGCGCGCGTGGACTACGTTCCCGGGCGGTCCGCGAGGGCGACCGGAGCCTCGTCGTCCATCTCGAAGGCCAGCGGGAAGGGCGCGTGGCCGGCCAGCCGGAACCAGCGCACCTTGCGGTGGCGGCGCAGGGCGCGGGCCGCCCGTACGGCGTCGTTGTGGAAGCGCCGGGCCATCGGCACCCGGCGGACGGCCTGGGCGAGTTCACGCGCCGCGTCCTCGCCGCCGGGGACCGCCTGCACCGCCTCGACCTGCTGGACCTCTCCGAACACGGCCCGCAGTGCCTGGCTGAGGTCGCTCTCGGCGACCTCCCTGTTGTCCTCCTCGGCCTGGCGGGCCCCGTGCGCCGCTTCGTAGAGCACGATCGAGGCGGCCGGGTCGAGCACTCCGGAGGTGGCCAGTTCCTGTGCCACCGACGCCCTGCGGAGCAACTGCGCGTCGAGCGCGGCCCGCGCCGCGTCGATCCGCGAGTGCAGCCGGTCGAGCCGTCCCGCGGTCCAGCTCAGGTAGAGGCCGATCGCCACGAGGGCGACCACGATCCAGATCAGTGTGGAGGTCACGGGCGCACACGCTACCGGTGCGCACCCGACCGCCCGCCCCGGCACGGCCCCGCACGACGATCAGGGGCCGAACCGCACAAAGGCGGTACCGGGCGTCGCCGCGGGCGTCAGTCGGGCAACTGCCCGGAGGCGTCGGCCGCCCGACCGACCTCAGGGGCAGCGCCCGCCACCGTGAACCGCATGGACACGATGTCCTGCGGTACGGCCTCGACCCGGCACCCGAGCCGCTGCTCGATGATCCGCGCCACCGCGAAGAGCCGGATGCGCTCCTCCGGCGTGTGCGCCGGAAAGACGGCCCAGCCCTGGCGGGCCAGCTGCGCGCCGATCTCGGTGGCGAAGACCGAACGGCAGCGGAGCTCCTCGTCGGCCGTCAGAGGCGTCCGGGAGGTGTCCCTGGATGCCTCCAGGGACACCTCCCGGACATCACGTACACCCTCCGCGCCATTCGCGTCCCGCACCGCGCGTTTCCCTCCCGCTCTCAGTCCCGTACCAGGCCGAGTCGGGCCAGCAGCCCGCCCGGCTCGTGGGGCTCGTCGGCGGCGACCGCTGCGGCGCCGTCGGTGACCGTCTCGTAGACGGACAGGATGTCCGCGCCGACCGTCGACCAGTCGAAGCGCCGCACATGCGCGCTCCCCCGCGCGCGCAGTTCCGCGCGGCGTGCCGGGTCGCCGAGCAGCCGCAGCGCCGAGGCGGCCAGCGCGTCGGCGTCCTCGTTGGCGAACAGCTCGCCCGCCGCGCCCTGGTCGAGTACCTGCGCGAACGCGTCGAGGTCGGAGGCGAGCACGGGCGCGCCCGCCGACATGGCCTCGACGAGGATGATCCCGAAGCTCTCGCCGCCGGTGTTGGGCGCGACGTACAGGTCGACGCTGCGCAGGAACCGTGCCTTGTCCTCGTCGCTCACCATGCCGAGGAACTCGACGCGCGACCTCAGCTCCGCGGGGAGCTTCTCGACGGCCTCCTCCTCGTCACCGCGACCGGCGACCAGGAGCCGCGTCCCCGGCCGCTCGGCGAGGATCTTCGGCAGCGCCTTCATGAGGACCGGCAGGCCCTTGCGGGGCTCGTCGATGCGCCCTATGAAGCCGATCGTGTCCCCCTGCCACTCGGCCTTGGGCTCCGCCTTCGCGAAGAAGTCCACGTCGACACCGTTCGGGATGACGACGGCGTCACCGCCCAGGTGCTCGACGAGGGTGCGTCGCGCGTACTCGCTCACCGCGATGCGTGCCCTGATCTTCTCCAGGGCGGGCTGCAGGATCGGGTACGCGGCGATCATCGCCCGGGACCGCGGGTTCGACGTGTGGAAGGTGGCCACGATCGGCCCCTGTGCGGCCCAGCAGGCCAGCAGGCCCAGCGACGGCGAGGCCGGCTCATGGATGTGGATCACGTCGAACGTGCCGTCGTGCAGCCAGCGCCGCACCCGCGCGGCCGACAGGAACCCGAAGTTGAGGCGGGCGACCGACCCGTTGTACGGCACCGGGACAGCACGGCCCGCCGAGACGACGTACGGCGGAAGGGGGGTGTCGTCATCGGCCGGGGCGAGGACGGACACGTCGTGCCCGAGGCCGATGAGGTGGTCCGCCAGATCGCGGATGTGGAACTGGACTCCCCCGGGCACGTCCCAGGAGTACGGGCAGACGATGCCGATTCTCACGGCTGTTCCCCCTCTGCCGGCCCGGAGCGGGGCTCCAGGTCGGCGAGCCACAAGCGCTGCAGCATGTGCCAGTCCTCCGGATGGTCGGCGATACCCGTGGCGAAGGCGTCGGCCATCGCCTGTGTCATGGCAGACGTCTTCTCGGCCCGGGTACCTGACTCGGGGACGTCGACGGGCGGATGGATCCGGCCCCGCATCACGGGCGAGTCGTCGTACCAGAGCGTCACCGGCAGCAGCAGCGCACCGGTCTGCTGGGCGAGCAGCGCCGGGCCCGCGGGCATCCGGGTGGCGTCTCCGAAGAACTTGACCTCGACCCCGGAGGCCGACAGATCGCGCTCGGCGACCAGACAGACGAGGCCGCCGTCGCGCAGCCGCCGGGCCAGCGTGCCGAACGCGGTGCCGCCGCTGTGCGGCAGGACCTCCATGCCGAGGCTCTCGCGGTAGGCGACGAACCGGTCGTACAGCTTCGCCGGCTCCAGCCGCTCGGCGACCGTCGTGAACGGCGTCTCCAGCTTGGTGGTGACCCAGGCGCCGGCGAGGTCCCAGTTGGCCAGGTGCGGCAGCGCGATGATGACGCCCTTGCCGGAGGCGAGCCCGTCGGTGAGGTAGTGGATGTCCTTCGCGACGAAGCCGCCCTTGATGCGCTCCCTGCTCCAGGCGGGCAGCCGGAAGGACTCCATCCAGTAGCGCAGGTACGAGCGCATGCCGGCCCTGGAGAGCTCGGTGAGCCGCTCCGGGCTCGCGTCGGGCAGCACGCGCGCGTAGTTGGATTCGAGGCGTCGTACGCCCTTGCCGCGCCGCTTCCAGGTGATGTCGGCGATGGTCCGGCCCAGGCGTACGGCGACGGGCTCGGGGAGCTTCTTGACGGCTCCCCAGCCCGCCGCGTACGCCGCGTACGTCAGCTGGCCCTTCAGACCGCTCAGACCGCTCACGGTGTGGCCTCGCTGCTCCGCGAGGCGTTGTCCGGCGAGGCGGTGGCGGAGGGAGAAGGTGAAGGTGATGGAGAGGCGGAGGCTGAGGTGTCGGCCGCGGCATCCGCCTCGGCGGACTCCCGGCGGACCGTGACGACGCGCTGGATCAGCGTGACGACACTGCCGACGGCGACGATCCACAGCGCGATGGGCAGCAGGATCTCGATACCGGGCACGCCGAAAGTCTTGTGGAAGCCCGCCAGACCGGCCGCAACCAACGAGATCACCAGGCGCTCGGCGCGCTCGACGAGGCCGTTGACGGCGACGGGCAGTCCGATCGACTCGCCGCGGGCCTTGGTGTACGAGACCACCTGGCCGCTGGCCAGGCAGAAGATCGAGACGGCGCACAGGACGTTGTCGTCGCCCCCGCCCGCGTACCAGAGTGCGAATCCGCCGAAGATCGCGCTGTCGGCGACCCGGTCGAGCGTCGAGTCGAGGAAGGCGCCCCAGCGGCTGGAGCGGCCCAGCTGGCGGGCCATGTTGCCGTCGACCATGTCCGAGAACACGAACAGCGTGATGACGATCGTGCCCCAGAAGAGCTCTCCCCGGGGGAAGAAGACCAGCGCGCCCGCCATCACTCCGGCCGTGCCCAGGATGGTGACCGTGTCGGGGCTTACCCCCCGGCGGATGAGAAACGCGGCGAACGGTGTGAGGACACGCGTGAAGAATGCACGCGCGTACTTGTTCAGCATGGCCTTCCCGAGGGTCGGTGTGGCCGCGCGGCCCCTGCTGGCCACCGGCTGGCCCATCGTAGCCACGCGTGCGCTTGTGCGACGGTCGGGCACCCGCGCCCCGGGTCACGTCCTGATGACATCCGTGGGACGGCGCGATCGCGTCCGTTGTATGGACGCACCGTGACACGAGTGCAAAGCTCGAAGACACCGCGGGCGTCATCGGAGCCGCCACCGCACGCGGCGCCGCGCGTCCGCGCCCACAGTGACCTCACCGTGCACGGGAGGCAAGGCCATGGGCGACAAGGCGAACGCACACCCCGGAGCCGCCGGCAGGGCTACGGCGGCCGACCACCCCGCGTCCGTACGGAATGTGGTGCTGGTCGGCCACTCCGGATCGGGCAAGACGACTCTGGTGGAGGCTCTCGCGCTGACGGCGGGGGCGGTGAACAGGGCGGGCCGTGTGGAGGACGGCGGCACCGTCTCCGACTACGACGAGATCGAGCACCGGCAGCAACGCTCGGTACAGCTCTCCCTGGTACCCGTCGACTGGGACGGATACAAGATCAATATTCTCGACACACCTGGATACGCCGATTTCGTCGGCGAGTTGAGGGCCGGTCTGCGAGCGGCGGACGCGGCCCTTTTCGTCGTCTCGGCCTCGGACGGGGTGGACGGCTCGACGCGCATGGTGTGGGAGGAGTGCGCGGCGGTCGGTATGCCGCGGGCCATCGTGATCACGCACCTGGAGTCGGCCAGGGCGGACTTCGACCAGATGACGCGGACCTGCGCGGAGGCCTTCGGGGCCGACGACCCGGACGCCGTACTGCCGCTGTACCTGCCGCTGCACGGCCCGCAGGGTCCCGACGGGCACGCTCACGTGACGGGACTGACCGGGCTGCTGTCGCAGCGGTTGTTCGACTACTCCTCCGGGGAGCGCAAGGAGTCCGAGCCGGGCCCCGAGCAGCTGCCGCTCATCGAGGAGGCCCGCAACCGGCTGATCGAGGGGATCATCGCCGAGAGCGAGGACGAGACCCTCATGGACCGCTACCTCGGCGGCGAGGAACTCGACTTCACGACACTCGTGCAGGACCTGGAACGGGCCGTCGCGCGCGGGATCTTCTTCCCGGTGCTGGCCGCCGCGCCCGCCGCCGAGGGAGCCAAACAGGGCCTCGGCACGGTGGAGCTCCTTGAGCTGATCACCGGGGGTTTCCCGACCCCGCTGGAGCGCGAGGCCCCGACGGTCACCACCCCGGACGGCAGGGCACGCCAGGTGAAGGCCTGCGACCCCGACGGGCCGCTGGTCGCCGAGGTCGTGAAGACCGCGTCCGACCCGTACGTCGGCCGGGTGTCGATGGTCCGCGTGTTCTCCGGGACGCTGCGCCCCGACGAGACGGTGCACGTCTCCGGACACGGGCTCGCCGACCGCGGCCACGAGGACCACGACGTCGACGAGCGCATCGGCGCCCTGTCGGCGCCGTTCGGCAAGCAGCAGCGCGTCCTCACGCACGCCATCGCGGGCGACCTCGCCTGCGTGGCCAAGCTGAGCCGCGCCGAGACCGGCGACACGCTCTCCTCCAAGGACGACCCGCTGCTCATGGAGCCGTGGGAGATGCCCGACCCGCTGCTGCCCCTCGCCATCCAGGCGCACAGCAAGGCGGACGAGGACAAGCTGTCGCAGGGCCTGGGCCGGCTGGTCGCCGAGGACCCGACGATGCGGCTCGAACAGAACCAGGACACCCACCAGGTCGTCCTGTGGTGTCTGGGCGAGGCTCACGCGGACGTCGCCCTGGAACGGCTGCGCAGCCGCTACGGCGTCCAGGTCGATGTCGTACCGCACAAGGTCTCCCTTCGGGAGACGTTCGCCGACAGGTCGGCCGGGCGCGGCCGTCATGTGAAGCAGTCGGGCGGGCACGGGCAGTACGCGATCTGCGCGATCGAGGTGGAGCCGCTGCCCGGGGGCTCCGGCATCGAGTTCGTCGACAAGGTCGTCGGCGGGGCCGTGCCCCGGCAGTTCATCCCGTCCGTCGAGAAGGGCGTGCGCGCGCAGGCCGCCAGGGGCGTGGCCGCGGGCTACGCCCTGATCGACATCCGGATCACGCTGCTCGACGGCAAGGCGCACTCGGTGGACTCCTCGGACGCCGCGTTCCAGACGGCGGGAGCGCTCGCCCTGCGGGAGGCCGCGGTCGACGCCCGGATCCATCTTCTGGAGCCGGTCGCCGAGGTGACGGTCCTGGTCGGCGACGAGTACGTGGGCGCGGTGATGAGCGACCTGTCGGGGCGGCGCGGTCGCGTCGTCGGCACCGAGCAGGCCGGCGGCAACCGCACGCGCGTACGGGCCGAGGTCCCCGAGATCGAGATCGGGCGGTACGGGGTGGACCTGCGGTCCCTCTCGCACGGCACCGCGCGCTTCCACCGCACATACGCCCGACACGAGCCGATGCCGGCACAGTTGGCGGAGAAGATCCGCGAACAGGCGCAGGGAAATCCCTAGTTGGGACACGGGTCGACAGCCCCTCCGGGTCGGCGGGCAGCTTGGGCTGTCCGCCGACGGATGTCGGTCCCGGCGGATACTCTGAGAACCTGATCAAGACGATGACCTGATCAACAGGTGTGCGGAGCACGGAAGTCGGGAAAAGCCGCAGGAGCGGAGCACGGCGGCGATGGGGGCGGCAGTGGCGGACGACGGATTCGATTTCAGGCCCGGAGCGCAGGTCCCGCTCTCTGGTGCCGCGGGCCAGACAGCGGCGACGTTCGCCCTGGCCTCGGCGGCGTACCGGGACAACGAGATCGGGGAGATCCTCAAAGCCAACAACGACCGGCACAAGTCGACGGTCAAGGAGGGCAAGCTCAAGCTCTTCGTGCCCAACCTCGGCGAGGCGTTCTCGCGGGCCGTGCACGACCGGATGCTGGGCAGCGGCCGGAGCGCGCTCATCCAGTCGTTCGGCACCGAACCGCAGGTCGTCGTCGAGCACTGCCTGGCCGCGAACCGCATCCGCAGGGAGCGCGACAACTGGCTGACGGCGGTGACGGTGCTGTGCGGGCTGATCTTCCTGCCCGGGCTCATCGCCTGGCTGCTGGTCTTCCAGATCCGCACGATGATCGCCAAGCGTGAGGACAAGCGCGCCTCCGCCCTCGCGACCACCCTCCTCATCGCCTTCGGCGCGCTCGCCGTGGTCTTCCTGCTCCGGCTGCCGTTCGGCGGCTTCTGGGCCTGGTACGCACGCGCGGCGATCGTCATGCCGGTCGTCGGCTGGTTCTGGGCCCAGCAGATCTGCGAGCGCACGGCCAAGGACCTGCGCGCCCGATGGGAGGGCCTGCTGTCGGGCGGCGGCGTGGGCGCCAAGATCCCCGAGGCGGTGCCCGGCAGCCCCGGCGAGACGGCGGCGGAGTCGCTCCGCCAGAACCTGGCCAAGCTGAGCGCCGAGCAGCAGTCCAACTCCGTCTTCTACGCGGGCCCCAAGGGCATACTCGGCATGGGCACACGCTGGGGCAGCTGGCAGCTCGCCGAGGATCTGGTGCCGCTCGACGAGAGCAAGGAGATCCACCCCTTCCGCAGCTGGGACGTCATCCGGTCGATCCACGACCAACTGCGCATGCTGGAGCGCGGCCCGCTCAACACCGGCGGCTTCCCGCGCCCCTCGATAAAGCACTGGGTGGTCACCCCGATCGGGGAGAACGCGGGTTCGGTGTCCCGGCCGGGCGGCACGGACGTGGACGCGTACCAGGTGAAGAACCACGCCATCCAGGACATCTGCAACAAGCAGCAGTTCGGCAGCGGCGACCGGCACTACCTCGGGATCCAGTGGACGCTCTGGGACGGCCAGTTGGTCATCACCATGCTGATCACGGTGACCGTGCTGCACGAGACCCTGCGCATCGAGGTCACCGGCCACGCGCTCGGGCCCGTGCACACGCTGTTCACGACCAAGCCCTCGGCGAAGACGAAGCCGATCGCCAAGCCCTTCAAGCCCTGGGAGACCCGCGCGAAGAAGCTGCCCCTCGTCGAAACGGACGAGGTGGTGCGCCTCGCGGTGCGCGCCCCGATCACCTGGTACCCGCCGCTGCTCAACTGGCTCGGCGGCAGCCTCGCGCTCCCGGAGCCGTTCGGTCTGCGGCACGCGTGGGCCGATCAGCCCTGGCGGCACCGCTTCATGGCCGACGACGCGCTGCGGGCCGCCACACCCGTGCTGCGTGTGGTGCACGCGGCGTCCATCAAGGTCCTCAAGGAGAACGGCGTCGACACCGAGAAGTTCGGCAACCGCTCGTCGTTCCTGAGCACGGCGATCCAGGACGCGTCGCCCAGGAAGGCGGACGTGTACGACGCGTGAGCCCCCGGCGGTTCGGCGGACGTGCGGGTGGGCGGTTCGTGCGGGTCGTTGAGGCCGGTGCGTCGTGGATCGTGCGGTCGTGAAGATCGTGCGGGCCGTGGGGGTTGACCGCGCGGTTCTCCGCGCCCCTTACGGGGCGGGGATCAGGCCGTCGGCCAGGCCTCCGCGAGCATCTTCCGTGTGTCCGCGAGCAGTTGGGGCAGCACTCGTGTGTGCCCGACCACCGGCATGAAGTTGGTGTCGCCGCCCCAGCGGGGCACGAGGTGCTGATGCAGGTGCGCGGCGATACCGGCGCCCGCGACCGTGCCCTGGTTCATCCCGATGTTGAACCCGTGCGCGCCGGAGGCGGCCCGCAGCGCGGTCATCGCCTGCTTGGTCAGCTCGCCGAGCTCGGCGGTCTCCGCCACGGTCAGGTCGGTGTAGTCCGCGACGTGCCGGTAGGGCACGACCATCAGGTGCCCGCCGTTGTACGGGTACAGGTTGAGCACCGCGTAGACCTGCTCGCCACGCTTGATGACGAGGCCGTCCTCGTCGGACTTGGCCGGGATCGAGCAGAACGGGCAGCCGTCGTCGGCCCCGGGACCGGTGGGCTTGTTCTCGCCCTGGATGTACGCCATCCGGTGGGGCGTCCACAGGCGCTGGAACGCGTCCTGTGTGCCGACTCCGATCTGCTGCTCCGGCTCACTCGTCATGTGGTGCAGCATATGGCTTCGCCCGTTCGCGGCGTGTCGCCGGGTACCACGTGAAAGGGCCTCCGGCCAAGCTGAGCCGATGGACGACGACAGCCGCACGGCCCGCTGGGAGCACCGCGCCGAGGTCCCGCTCGCGCTGGCCTCGATGCTCTTTCTCACGGCGTACGCGATCCATGTCCTCGCCCACGGCCTGCCCGGCCCGTGGCGGGACGTGTGTCTCGCGGTGACCCTGGCGAGCTGGGCGGTGTTCGCCGTCGACTACGCCGTGCACCGGCGGCTGAGCGGCCAGGGCCACCGCTTCGTACGGACGCACTGGCTGGACACGGTCGTCCTGGCCCTGCCCCTGCTGCGTCCGGTGCGCGTGGTCAGGGTCTACGAGGCGGTCCAGCGCCGGCGGGGACGCCCGCGGCTCTCGCTGCACGCGCGCGTGATCACGTACGCGGGTCTCTCGGTGTCCCTGCTCGGCTTCGCGGGCGCGCTCGCCGTGTGCCAGCAGGAGCCCGCGGCGCCGGGCGCGACGATCCGTACCTTCGGGGACGCGGTGTGGTGGACCTCCTCCACGCTCGCGACCGTGGGATACGGCGACGTGACCCCCGTGACGGCGGCCGGACGCGTGATCGCGGTGGGCCTGATGGCCTGCGGGCCGGCGCTGCTCGGCACGGTGACGGGGTCGTTCTCGGCGTGGCTGCTGCAGGTGTTCTCCAGCGAGGACGAACGCCGGGCAGCGGCCCCCGTGCCGGACGAACGCCCCGCCGCCCCCCTCATGAACCGCGGGAGGCCCCGGAGAGCTGAGCTCTCCGGGGGCCTCCGGGCGCCTTCAGGACCGTACGGCCGGGCGCTCGCGTACGGGGATGGGACCCGCCTGCGCGATCAGACCTGCACCCGCTCCTCGACCACCTTCGCGATCTTCGCGATGGCCTCGTCGAGCGGGATGCCGTTCTCCTGGGAGCCGTCGCGGTAGCGGAAGGAGACGGAGCCGCCCGCCATGTCCTCGTCGCCCGCGATGACCATGAAGGGCACCTTCTGCTTCTGGGCGTTGCGGATCTTCTTCTGCATACGGTCGGAGGACGAGTCGACCTCGACCCGCAGGCCCTGCTTCTTCGCCTCGGCGGCGAACTTCTGCAGGTAGTCCACGTGCGCGTCGCCGATCGGGATGCCGACCGCCTGGACGGGCGCCAGCCACGCCGGGAACGCGCCCGCGTAGTGCTCAAGAAGGACCGCGAAGAAGCGCTCGATCGACCCGAACAGAGCGCGGTGGATCATCACCGGCCGCTGCTTGGTGCCGTCGGGGCCCGTGTACTCCAGGTCGAAGCGCTCCGGCAGGTTGAAGTCGAGCTGGACGGTCGACATCTGCCAGGTCCGGCCGATCGCGTCCTTGGTCTGGACGGAGATCTTCGGCCCGTAGAACGCGGCGCCGCCCGGGTCCGGGACCAGCGGGAGGCCCTGCTTCTCGGCCACCTGCCGCAGCGTCTCGGTGGCCTCCTCCCAGATCTCGTCGGAGCCGACGAACTTCTCCGGGTCCTTGGTGGACAGCTCCAGGTAGAAGTCGGTCAGGCCGTAGTCCCGCAGCAGGCCGAGGACGAAGGTGAGCGTCTTGTCGAGCTCCTCCGCCATCTGCTCCTTGGTGCAGTAGATGTGCGCGTCGTCCTGCGTGAAGCCCCGGGCACGGGTCAGACCGTGCACGACGCCCGACTTCTCGTACCGGTACACGGTCCCGAACTCGAAGAGGCGCAGCGGCAGTTCACGGTAGGAGCGGCCGCGCGCGTCGAAGATCAGGTTGTGCATCGGGCAGTTCATGGGCTTGAGGTAGTAGTCCACGCCCTCGTCGAGCTGCATGGGCGGGTACATGCCGTCGGCGTACCAGTCCAGGTGCCCGGACGTCTCGAAGAGCTTCCCCTTCGTCGCGTGGGGGGTGTAGACGAACTCGTAGCCCTCTTCCTCGTGGCGGCGCCGCGAGTAGTCCTCCATGACCCGGCGGACGACGCCGCCCTTGGGGTGGAAGACGGCGAGGCCGGAGCCGATCTGCTCCGGGATGGAGAACAGGTCCAGCTCGCTGCCGAGCTTGCGGTGGTCGCGCTTCTCGGCCTCGGCGAGGAACTCCAGGTGCGCCTTCAGCTCGTCCTTCGACGGCCACGCGGTGCCGTAGATGCGCTGGAGCATCGGGTTCTTCTCGCTGCCCCGCCAGTACGCGGCGGCGTTGCGCATCAGCTTGAACGCCGGGATGTTCCGGGTGGTCGGCAGGTGGGGACCGCGGCAGAGGTCCTTCCAGCACAGGTCGCCGGTCTTGGCGTCGAGGTTGTCGTAGATGGTGAGTTCGCCGGCACCGACCTCGACGTCCGCGCCGTCGTCGGTCGAGGCGGAGCCCTTGATCCCGATCAGTTCGAGCTTGTACGGCTCCGAAGCGAGCTCCTCGCGAGCCGCCTCGTCGGTGACCACACGACGGGAGAACCTCTGCCCCCGCTTCTGGATCTCCTGCATCTTCTTCTCGACGGCCTTGAGATCCTCGGGCGTGAAGGGCTTCTCCACGTCGAAGTCGTAGTAGAAACCGTCCTTGACCGGCGGGCCGATACCCAGCTTGGCCTCGGGGAACAGCTCCTGCACGGCCTGCGCCATGACGTGCGCTGCGGAGTGGCGCAGGATGTTGAGACCGTCCTCGGAGGAGATCTCCACGCTCTCGACGGTCTCGCCGTCCTTCACCTCGTACGCGAGGTCCTTGAGCTCGCCCGCCACGCGGGCCGCGACGATGGTGCGCTCACCGGCGAAGAGCTCGGCCGCCGTAGTGCCCGTCGTCACCACGCGCTCTTCCCGCTCGGAATCGCGTTGGATGATCACACGGACGTCTGACACCGGACTCTCCTGACTGAAGACACTTACAGGCATTGCACTGCCATGCCTGCGGCGATCCTACCGAGCCCTGGGTGCCCCTCGCGAAACGGTTCCCTCTCCCCCCGCCCTCCCCTCGTCCCACGCGCGCGGACGCCTCCGCGAGGAACGAGTCAGTCCCCGCCGCACGCCTCCTCGAAGAAGGCCGCGATCTCGGCGGTCTCCTGCAGCGACTTCATCAGCCGGTCCCGCTCCGCCTCGTCGACCTGCACGGGTGTCACTCCGGCCGCCCCGGTCAGCCGCCGGAATCCGCCCCGGCTCTCCAGCCGCCCGTGCACCCGCACCGGCAGCCCGACCAGATGGGCGTGCCCCGCGATCCGGTACGCCTCCTCGTCGAGCGTCATCCGTACGTGCGGGACCTCGGCCCCGGCGATGACCCGCAGCCGTACGCTCCCGTCGCCGCGCGGCCCCGACCTGCGCATCCGCACCACGGCGCCGGTGATACGCACGGGCACGGAGGGCTCCTCGCGCAGATAACGGGCGCCGGCCTCGCGGAGTGCGGGCAGGTCGCCGGGCGAGAACTCGACGGGTTCGGCGGGCGTCGCGCATCCCTCGGGCACACCGGCGGCGGGCGCCCACTCGACGGCGATCCGGGCGCCCTCGGTGCCGCGCACCAGGGACGCCAGCGCCTCCGTGAGCTCATGGCTCACGCCCGCCTCGACGGCCCCGTCGAACGCGTCCATGCCACCGGTCGCGCGCTTGTAGTCGATGGCCTCGCGGGCCGCGTACAACGCCTGGTGGAGGCGGACGGCGAGCGGCCGGCCGGTGGCGACCGGGACGAAGGCGGTGAGCCGGCGGCCGCCGGGGGCGGCTCCGACGAGCACGTTCTCCAGGGAGGAGGCGGCGGGCCTGCGGTGGCGGGCGCCGTAGTAACCGGCACGCGCACGCGCCGCGAGGGCGCCCGCGAGAAGCATCCGCCGTGCCGCCGAACGCAGTTGCTCCTCCACTGTCCAGGGCGAGACGCCGGCGGGACCCGTCGGTACATCGCGCCACCAGCGGATCTCGTCGCTGGGCACGGCGAGGCCGACCAGGACGTCACGGGCGGAGGGCGAGGCGCTGCGGGACAGCGCGACGAGGGCTTCGGCGAGCAGGTCCTCGCTGTCGGGGAAGGCCCGGCTCTCCGGCACCAGCAGGCTGGTGGCGGAGCCGCCGGGCCCTGGTGGGGTCCAGCGGCCGTACCGTCCGGGGGCTCCGCCGCGGCGCTGCCAGCCGTGCCGGTGCAGGAGCGCGCCGAGGACGGCCGGGTCGACCTGGTCGGGCGGGGGTTGCTGGTCCCACAGGCCCGGGGTCTCGACGGGGTGGGGCCTGACGGGGCGTAGCGGCTCGTCTGTTGGGCGGTGCGTCACGGTCTGCCTCCCGTTCCGACCCGCGTCATGATCTCGCAGAGCGCGCGGTCGTCGAAGACGCGAGAGGTCGGAATCCGCACGGTGGTCCTGCGCCGGCCGGTGATCCGGTGTCCGGCGAGGTTGATCCAGTAGCAGCAGTGCCGCAGATCGAGGCGGTCGTGGCCGGCGCGCAGCCAGTCGTCCTGTGATCTGGGCACGAGCATCACGACCAGTATCTTGTGCACCGAGACCGGGGTGCGGGCCAGCTTCTCCAGGTGGGCGTTGTCGAGCGTGAAGGAGAAGGCGGGGCCCGGGGGGTTCGGCGGGATCTGGTACGTGCACTTGAGCTGCACCTTGATGGTGACTTCGTCGTCGACCGTGTGCCCGGGGGCGCTGTGGCTGACGTGCCAGTCGATGCCGTTGTCCGGAAAGGGCTGGGACAGGGAACAGCCCGCGGCCGCCGCGACCGCGTGAAGATAACCGACCTGCAGTGTCTCCATGCATGCCGTGGTGGCCAGTGAGCCGCGATGCGGTGCCGTCCTCTGGGGCAGCAGCCCGCCCTGCTCGGGCTGCGCGAGCGCCATGTCCAACAGCCTTCCGAATCAGGTGAATCCCCGCTGCGGGTCGCTGAACTGCAAAGACCCGTACCTCTGTTGTCTCCTTCCGGCGTACGGCGCAAACAGCCCGGGTATCACAAAAAGGGCAGGGGACGGCGCGTCAACTGCCGAAGGTGAACGAGGAGTTGTGTGCGTATGACGTGCTGGTACGAGGGCCCTTTGACCGCGTTCGACACCGAGACGACGGGTGTGGACGTGGAGACCGACCGGATCGTGTCGGCCGCCGTCGTCGTCCAGGACGCTCCCGGAAGCCGCCCGCGCGTGCGCCGCTGGCTGGTCAATCCGGGAGTGCGGGTGCCCGAAGGGGCCACGGCGATACACGGGCTGACGGATGAGCATCTCCGGCTGAACGGCCGCTGGCCGTCGCCGGTGATGGACGAGATAGTCAGGGAACTGGCAGATCAGAGCGCGGCGGGACGCCCGCTCGTGGTGATGAACGCGCCCTTCGATCTGACGCTCCTGGACCGGGAGTTGCGCAGGCACCGGGCGTCCTCCCTGGACCACTGGTTCGAGACCGTGCCGTTGCGCGTCCTCGATCCGCGGGTCCTCGACAAACACCTGGACCGCTACCGCAAGGGCCGCCGCACGCTCACGGACCTCTGCGCGCACTACGGCGTGGAGCTGACGGGAGCGCACGACGCGGCGGCCGACGCACTGGCCTCACTGGAGGTCGTACGGGCGGTCGGGCGCCGTTTCGCGACACGTCTGGAGCGGCTCTCGGCGTCCGAGCTGCACACGCTGCAGGCCCTCTGGCACGCGGCCCAGGCGCGTGGCCTCCAGGCGTGGTTCGCGCGCAGCGGCACGGAGGAGGCGGTCGATCCGGCGTGGCCGCTGCGCCCCGAACTGTCGGCGGCGGCTTGAGCCGCATCCCGTCGGCGGCGAACCGGTAGCGAACCGACAGCGAACAAAAAAGCCGGTCCGTCTGTGACGGACCGGCCTTTCCCGGTGGGCGATACTGGGTTCGAACCAGTGACCTCTTCGGTGTGAACGAAGCGCTCTCCCACTGAGCTAATCGCCCGGGAACGCACCGAACAATACAGGTCTCCTCGCGTTTCCTTCAAACCGCTTCACGGTTCGCGCGAAGGGGCTCCTCGGAGGTACGCGACCAGCCCCTTCCGCCCGGCCCGCATCATCAGCGCGTGGTTGGCGCGGAACGCGGGCCGTCCGGGCACGGCGAACCGCCTCAGCAGCGGCTTGGTCACCTGGACCTCCTGGTCGTAGCGGGCGCGGGTGCCGGTCCCGTCGGCCGCGAGGGTCCACCGCGCCCAGCCGTCCACGTCGCCGGTCATCGCGATCTCCAGGACCCCGGCCGCCGGGTCGCGGCGCACCTCGCGCCCGGTGAACACCAGGTCGTACGGCAGCACCGAGCGGATGCGGACGACACCACTGATCGCGTCGAGGGGTGTCACCTCGCGCACCTGCGGCCACCAGCGCGGATAGCGTTCGGCGTCGGCCAGCGCGTCGTAGACCTCGCCGAGCGGGGCGGCGACCGTCCACAGGCTGCGGAAGCGGTAATGCGTCCAGTCCATGCGCTTCATGGTCCGAGTCTGCCGGTCCGCAGCCCGGTCGGGGAGAAACCCGCACGTCCACACCCCGAAGTTTCCCGATCTGAGTACGTCCTGAGTACGTGCGCTCATGCCGTACGGCGTGACCCGGACCACACTCCGAAGCATGACGAACATTCCGCCACCGGCCGAGGAGTTGCGGATCCTCGACCACGAGCTGCGGCAACTGGACGCGCGCAGGGCCCAACTGCTGGCCCGTCGGTCCTGGCTGCTCGGTGTGCTCCGGTCGGCCGAGGCACAGGCCCCGGCCTGGGGTCCGGCCCGAGCCGGGGCGCCGGCCATCTGGTCGGCACCTGTATCCAGCCCCCGGCGCCCGGAGGCCACGGCTCCCGGTGTACAGAACGTGCTGCTCGTGCTCGGCGGGGTCCTGCTGACCGTCGCGGCGATCGCGTTCACGCTGGTCAGCTGGGGGAACTTGGGCATCGCCGGTCGGGCGGCGGTCCTCGGCGCGGTCACCTTCGCCGCGCTCGCCGCCCCCGTGCCACTGCTGAAGCGCGGGCTCCGCTCGACGGCCGAGTCGGTGGCGGGCCTCGGCCTGGTACTGACGGTGCTCGACGCCTACGCCCTGCACGAGGTCGCCCTCGCGGACGTGGACGGCACCGGGTACGCGGCCGCCGCGACCGCGCTCCTGGCCGTGCTGTGGGCGGCGTACGGGCGCTCGCTCGGCGCCCTGCGTCTGCCGCTCCCGGCGGCGATGGCGACGGCTCAACTCCCGCTGCTGCTCTGGGTGGTGGCGGCCGGTGCGGGACATCACACGATCACGGCGGCGCTGCTGGTGACGGCCGCGTTCGACACGGTCGTGGCCCTCTCGGTGTCCGTGCGGTCCGTACGTGTCGTCGCTGTCGTCGGCGCGTACGGGACGGGTGCCTGGGGTGTCCTGGCGGCCGGCTGGCTCTCGTGGGAGGCCACCGGTCCGAGCGCCGCCGCCCGTGCGGCGGCGCTCCTCGCCCTCGCCGCGGCGATCGCGCTGGGGGCCGCGTGGCGTGCCCCCACCGCGCAGGCCGCCCCCGGTCTCTCCTTGACCGGCGGCCTGATCACCGTCGCCGCGGCGGGCGGCGTGCTCCGCTCGGTGCTGCCCGACGCGTGGACCGTTCCGGGCTATCTGTTGTGCGGCGTCGCGTTGTTGGCCGTACGCGGCACCTGGCTGCCGGAGTCCGTACGCCGTGGCCTGCTGTGGTCCTCCGCCGGTGTGCAGGCCCTCGCCGTGGCATGGGCCCTGCCCCTCGTCACCGTGGTTCTGGTGGGCCCGGCCGGCTGGGCGGAACGCGTGTGGTCCGGTGCGCCTTCTGACGCCCGGGACGCGGTGGCGGTCTCCACTCCGTGGCCGTCGAACACGGAAACGGCTCCGCTGGTGCTGGCCGCGGTCGCGGCGGTCCTGGCCCTGGCGTTCCGGGGCGGGCCGCACCGGTCCGTCGCCCTGAGCGGGGCGCTCGGTCTGGCCTGGGCCGCTCTCCTCCTCCTGCCCGCCACCCTGGAACTCCCTTACGCGGCAGGCCTATTGGTGCCGGGCGCGATCACCGCTGCCGCCCTGACGGCCGCGGCATACAGCCGTCACGCACACGTGGCCGACAACGAGCCCGCACGTCCAGCAGGAGCCCCGGCCCACACCCGCCCCTCCCCCATCACCCTGACCACCCTCGGTCTGGCGCTCGTCACCTCTCTCCACCTCGTCGCACTCTCCCTGGCCGCCGAAGCCGCCACGCTCGCCGTCCTCGGGGGTCTGGCCGCCCTGTTCGCTGCGGTCGCCGTCCGGTGGAAGCACGAGATCCGGGCGGTCTCGGCCGCCGCGTCCCTCGCGTACGCCGCCGCGCTGGCCTGTGCCACGGGCGCGTCGCTGGACTGGCAGCCGCACCACATCGCGCTGCTCGTGCTGGTGGTGCCGGCCACGGCCGCGCTGCTCGCGGCCCGGCTCAAGGACGCGACACCCACACGGTCCGTCGAGATCACGGGAGCCGTCGCCGCGCTGTTGGCGATCGACCTCGCGGCCATGGAACCACCCGTGCTCGCACTCGTGTTGGCCCTGTGCGGCGTGATCGCCGCGGGCACGGCGGTCCGGTCGGACCGCAGGCAGGTCGGCTACGCGGCGGCGGCCCTGTTCGTGCTGGCCACCTGGGTCCGGCTGGCGTCCTGGGAGGTCGGCTCGCCCGAGGCGTACACCCTGCCGGTGACCGTGCCCGCGCTGGTCGTCGGGTTCGTCCGCAGGCGGCGGGACCCGGAGACCTCGTCCTGGACGGCCTACGGGCCCGGCCTGTCGGTGACCCTGCTGCCGAGCCTGCTCGCGGCATGGGGCGACCTCGACTGGCCGCGCCCGCTGCTGCTCGGCACGGCGGCACTCCTGGTCACCCTCGTCGGCACCCGGCAACGCCTCCAGGCCCTGCTCGTCCTCGGCGGCGGCACCCTCGCCCTGGTCGCCCTCCACGAACTGGCCCCGTACATCGCCCAGGCGATGGGCGCGGTACCTCGCTGGGTACCTCCGGCGCTGGCCGGTCTGCTGTTGCTCGCCCTGGGCGCCACATACGAACAGCGCCTACGCGACGCCCGCCGAGTCCGAGAGGTCCTGGGCAGGATGCGCTGACACAGGCGTGCCCCCAAAGGGGCGCGGGGAACTGCGCGCCCGGCCACAACCGGCCACGCAGCCGAACCCCGCGCCCCCAGTGGAACGTCACGGCATCTTGTCGCCCACCAACGCCAGATTCTGAATAGCCGCCAACCCGTACAACGCCGTCGTGTTGGTGGAAACCCACGGCGCCTCACGTCCCGAAACCAAGCCGGTCGGCCCGTCGACCTCCTTCGTGGACCAGTCCGTCGACTCCTTGTAGTCCCATGCGTCGGCACTGTTGTAGAACTGCCGCCACGCCCGCGCGGCCAGCGCGTCGTCGCCCAACTGGACGGCGGCGTACGCGTCCTGGCGCGCGTGTCCCTGGAAGAGCAGCAGGGAGCCGAAGTCGGAGCCGTAGCGGGCCTTCTGCTCGGCCTTCGTGGCGTTGAAGTAGCGGCAGTAGTCGAGCCATGCCTCCTTGAACTCCGGCATGTCGATCTGGTCGAGGAGTTCGGCGTTCAGCTCGACCAGGCCGAACATCGCCGAGAGGTGCGAGACGCCGACCACGGCCTTGTCCGCGACGGCGAACTTCCCGGTGTCCAGGTCGTACAGGGCACTGCCCTGGACGAACCCGTTGGGCTGGGCGGCGATGGTCTCCATCGTCGACAGGACCCGCGCCTTGGCCTTCTCCCACTTGGGCCCGCGCCGCTCCCACTCGGTGAGCCAGGCGGAGACCAGCCCGCTCCAGTCGGTGCCGAAGCCGATGGAGAGCGCGTTGCGGTCCGGCTCGTACGGCTCGGTGCGGATCTTGCGGATGGGGTCGAGGACGAGGAACGTCTCGTCGGAGTCGACGTTGGCGTGCATCAGGTCGCCGACGCGCTCGTCCGCCGTGAGGAAGTAGTAATAGCGCCGGTAGGTCGTGTTGGCGATGCGCTGCTGCTTGGCGCTGTCCGCGTAGTGCTGGACGCCGTGGCGGGTGCCGAGGCCCGCCCACTTGCCGAGGTGGTAGACGTCGACCTCGCCGGTGTGCCGGGTCATGGCCTCGGCGAACCGGAAGATGTCGGCGCGGCCGGAACGCATGTACGCGAACCAGAGCCACAGGTCGGGCGAGAGCTCGGAGTTGTCCCAGGCGTAGCCGCCGACGTCGTAGCACCACTGGTGCCGGCTCGGGTCGTAGCTGTGCATGATGTCGCCGTAGTCCCAGAAGCCGTACCAACGGCGCATCTCCACCTGGTCCTTGTAATAGGTGAAGAGGAAGTCGAGGTGGTCCTCGATCTTCGCCTTGGCCGCGGTGGTGCGGTCCGGCTCGGAGAACAGCCCGCCGAAGACGCCCGCCTTGATGAGGTGCCTGGGCGGGGCGACGAGCTGCGCCGGCGTGCGGACGGCGTCCACCTGCTCGGCCATCGCCTCGGCGCTCGGCGTCGACTCGTGGGCCCAGAAGAGGAGTTCGCTGGTGCGGGCGATGCCGTAGGGCGTGCCGAACTCGGGCTCGTAGTCCTCGTAGGTGATGTTGAGGCCTTCGAGCTGTTCGGGGTACGTGTCCTGGCCCATGCCGTCGTGGTAGAAGCGCAGGTCCATGGGCTGTGCCTCGGGCGACCAGAGCCACATGGTGACCTCGGCCTCGTCGGTCTGCGCGTTGCGGATGTCGAGCTGGGCGGGGAACTTCTCCCAGAAGTCCCGCAGCCCGAAGGCCAGTCCACCGCTCGCGCCGCCGACGTACCCGAAGCCGCTCGCCCGCCGGCCGCCGCCCGCACCGATCCAGCCGTGCCCCTTCTTGGTGCGCTTGCGCACTCCGAAGCCGTCGGCGGAGAGCTGGGAGAGGGTGTAGTCGCCCCACTCGGGGATGTACTGGAGCCGGGTGGTGACCCGCTGGTCCCAGGTCGACGGATCGGGCAGCTTCTTGCCCTCGAACTGGGCCGTCCGCACGGCCGTGCCCGGGTCCCGGCGCAGACCGGTGATGCCCTTGACTGCCTCGCGCAGCAGACCGGTGCCCTCGCCGCCGATACGGATGTGCCGGTCGTACGCGGCGTCGCGCATCGGCACCTTGAACCGGACGCCGATACCGCGGATGAAGTCACCGCTGGCCTTGCCCGGTTCCTGGGTGCCGTCGAAGGTGATCGTGTGCACCATGCGGAACGACTCGGCGCCCGCGTAGAAGTAGAGCCGGACCGAGAAGGGCAGCCAACTCCGGCTGCCCTTGCGGTGCTTGCCGTCGATACGGATGACGGCACGGAGGGGCCCGTCCTGCTCGACCTCCACCTCCGCGATGGCGCTCTCGAACCGCTCGTACTTCTCCGCGCCCTGGTCGCCGTCCTCGATCTCGGGCTGCCGCAGCAGTACGAGACGGCCGTCCTTGGCGATCTCCGTCGAGCCGCGCAGCACGGACTTCACCAGCGTGGAACCGCTCTTGCCGATCCTCGCGGTGATGACACCGGTCGACACATCGATAGTGCCGCCGCGCTTGTCGACGGTCACCTTCTTCGCGGGCGCGGCGGGCGACCCCGCGGCGAGCGTGAGCTTGCCGCTCCCCGCCCCCGGTCCGACCGCGTGCGCCGTCCACTTCAGCGAGCCGTCCGGCCAGTAGCCGATCGGCCAGGACTGGACGGGCACCTCCTTGCCGTCGCCGTCGGTCAGCGCGAACGTCTGCTCCTTCTCGTACGCGCCCTTCGGCCAGGGCACGCCCACGGTCGAGCCGGGGGCGGCGCCGAGGCCGCCGTCCTCCAGCCAGTCCAGGGTCACCGGGTCCGCGTCGGCGGCCTCGGCTCTCGGCGCGGCCTGAGCGTCCTGGGCGCCCAGGGCCCAGCTGAACTGGGCGGCGGCTCCGGCGACGGCTGCCGCCTTGAGGAGGGACCTACGGGGGATGGGAGACATGAGATGCAGCCATTCCTTTCCGTGCGGGGAAGTCAGGGGCATGACAGACGCAGGCGCGGCGCCGGACGCCGACCTTGTGTACCTGTACGCGTGATGGGTGCTGTTGGACGGTTTGCTCAGCGGTGTCGGCCGCGCTCCTCCACGGCGACGGCCGCCGCCGCGACGGCCCCCAGCACGGGGACCGCCAGCGGCAGGACGAACCAGGCGGAGCAGGCCACCACGGCCACTCCGCCGACCAGCAGGAACGACCCGGCGGGGTCGAGGACGGTGCGGCGTCCGGCGGCCCCGAGCAGCTCCCGCCAGGAGGCGCCGGGTTCCCAGACCGCCGCCGCGCGCAGCCCGGCGACGACCAGCCCGATCAGGGCGAACAGACCGACGGCCCCGACGACCGGACCGCCCGGAATCCCGGCACGCACGGCCTGGACGTCCACCCACACCGCGAGGGCCGCGGCCCACCCGGCGAGTCCCGCGATCCACCCGCGGCGCAGGGCCGCCCGGTAGTCCGCGACGAACTCCCGCCAGCCGCCGCCCAGATGGGCCGTACGCCGTCGAAGGTGCCGGGATCCGGCGGCGAACGCGGCAGGATAGGTGACCACGGGCAGCGAGGCCACCGCGATCCACACCCCGGTGAGCAGACACTCGGCGAACAGCGCGAACCGCTCGGCGAACGCCGGCTCATGCCTGGGAACGGCGCCCGTACGGGCCTTCGTGCGCGTCTGGGTCATGACCGGCTCAGCCCTTCAGCCCGGAGGTCGCCATGCCGTCGATCAGGTACCGCTGGAAGGCGAGGAAGAAGGCCAGCACGGGCAGCAGCGCCACCAGCGACATGGCGATCATTCCGCCGTAGTTGGCGACACCCTCCTGGTCGCGGAACATCATCATGCCCAGCGAGACGGTGTACTTGCCGGGCTCGTTGAGGTAGATCAGCGGGCCCATGAAGTCGTTCCAGGCGTTGATGAAGGTGAAGATCGCGCTGGTGATGAGCGCCGGACGGCAGAGCGGCAGCACGATCGACCAGTAGATCCGCAGATGCCCGCAGCCGTCGAGCCGTGCCGCCTCGTCCAGTTCCTTCGGCAGGTTCCGCATGAACTGCACCATGAGGAAGACGAAGAACGCCTCGGTGGCCAGGTACTTGCCGATCAGCAGCGGTACATAGGTGTTGATGAGCTCCATCTTCTGGAACATCACGTACTGCGGGATGAGCAGCACGTGGTACGGCAGCAGCAGCGTGCCGATCATCAGCGAGAACATCAGGTTGCGCCCGGCGAACCGGATGCGCGCGAAGGCGTACGCCGTCAGCGAGCAGGAGATCAGGATGCCGACGACGGAGCCGAGCGCGTAGAAGAGGGAGTTCTCGAAGAACGTGGCGATCGAGATGTCCGCGATGCCGTCGGCGAGCCCCTTGAAGTTCTGGAGTATCGGGCTGGTCGGGAAGAGCTGCAGGCTGCCGATGATCTCCCGGCTGGGCTTGAACGAGGCGCCGAGGACCCAGATGACGGGGTAGAGGACGACCGCGAGGACCAGCAGGGCGCCGAGGTGCCAGGCGAGCGACCCGGTCCGCTTTCGCCCGAGGTCCAGCGACTTGCGCGGGGCGGCCGGGGTCGGACTCGGGCTCGTGGTCGGAGTCGTGGTGGTGCTCATCGGGAGGCCTCCTCGTAGTGCACCCACCGCTTCTGGGACCAGAAGAGGACCGCCGTCACCAGCGCCACGGCGAGCAGCAGCATCCAGGCCATCGCGGAGGCGAAGCCCATCTGGGCCTCCTTGAAGCCCTTCTGGTACAGGTAACAGGTGTAGACGAGCGTGGAGTCGGCCGGTCCGCAGCTGGTGTTGGAGACGACGTACGCCGAACCGAAGATCTGGAACGAGTGGATGGTCTCCAGCAGCACGTTGAAGAACAGCACCGGAGAAATCATCGGCAGGGTGATGCTCCAGAACCGCTTGAACGGCCCGGCGCCGTCCACCTCGGCCGCCTCGTACAACTCCTTCGGGACCTGCTTGAGCCCGGCGAGGAAGATCACCATGGGCGCCCCGAACTGCCAGACCGTGAGCGCCACCAGGCTGTAGAGCACCCAGTCCGGGTCCCCGACCCAGCCGCCCACGTCCCACCCGAAGAACGACTGCGTACGGTCCACTACGGCGTCGTCGGAGAAGAGCGCGCGCCACACGAAGCCGACGGACACGCTCGCGCCGATCAGCGACGGGGCGTAGAACGCCGCCCGGTAGAAGGCCTGCCCGCGCCGGCTCTGCGCGAGCAGCAGGGCGACACCGAGGGCGAGCAGCAGCTTCAGCGGGGTGCCGATGACGACGTACTTCGCCGTCACCTCCACCGACTTCTGCCACCGCGGATCGTCGAACATCCTGGTGAAGTTGTCGAAGCCGATCCACTGCGGGGAGTCGAAGAGGTTGTAGTCGGTGAACGCGAAATAGAGCGAGGCGGCCATGGGCCCCGCGGTCAGCAGCAGAAAGCCCGCGATCCACGGGGACATGAACAGGTAGCCGGCCAGATTTTCCCGGCGGCCCCGCCGCCTGACGGCGGCGGGGCGAGCGGGACGCTTCTCCGGGGCATCCGGCGGAGAGTCCTTGATGAGCGTCGTCACTGCTGTTCCCATCAGGCGGCGAGCGCGGACTCGGCCTCGGAGAAGAACTGCTTCACCGCGTCGGAGACCTTGGTCTTGCCCTGGGACATGTCGGCGGCGATACGCAGGAAGGCCGCTTCGACGGTGTCGGCGCCGGCCGGGTGCGGGGTGATGGTCCCGAGGACTCCGGCCGCGGCGACGTCCTCCTCGTACTTCGCGATCGCCTGGTTCGGGGCGTCGGTCGGCTTGTACGCGTCGAACTGCTCGGTGCTGGCGAGGATGCCGCGGTCGTAGCCCATGATCTTGCCGACCTCGGGGTCGTGGACCATGAAGTCGATGAACTGGGCGACCTCCTTCGGGTGCTTGGTCCGGGCGAAGCCGCTCAGCATGAGCGAGGAGAGGTACTGCCCGGTCTCCTTGCCGTCGGTCGTCGGGATCGGCGCGAGCCCGTATGTGCTCTCGCCCTCCGTGGTGTAGCGCACGGTGAAGTTGTCCCAGGTGAACTCGGAGGCCGCGTCACCGGCGGCCAAGGAGGACTTGGGCTTGTTCTGCTCAACCTTCTTCGGGTCGGTGATGATCCCGGCCTTGACGCGGTTGTAGGCGTCCGTCCACCACTCCGTCAGGTCGGCCTCCTCGAAGCCGAGACTGTCCTTCGTGAAGAACGCCTTGCCGTTCTGCCGGAGATAGAGGTCGTAGAGGTACATGATCCCGAAGTAGCCGGTGTCTCCGGACACCTTCTGCTTGTTACGGATCTTTTCGAGGGCGTCGAAGTACTCGTCCCAGGTCCAGCCCTGCTTGGGCTTGATTCCGACTGCCGCGAAGACCTTCTCGTCAATGACCAACGACATGGTGTTGGAGCCGACGGGTATACCGAGCAGCTTTCCGTCCACCTCGCCGACCTTCTCGACTCCGGCGCGGAAGTTCTCAAGGCTCAGATTTCCCGCGTCCACTTGGGACTTGAGATCGAGGAGAACACTTCTCTTGTCGTACTTCCGCAGGAATGCGACAGCGTTCTGGAATACGTCCGGCGGATTTCCACCGGCGGCCTGGGTCTGGAACTTCTCCCAAAAGGCCACGTAATCCTGGAAGTCCGTCTTCACCTTGATCTTCGGGTACTTCTTCTCGAAGAGCGCGATGGTCTGGTTGATCCGCTTGGCCCGCTCCTCCGCACCCCACCAGGCGAAGCGGATCTCGACGGTCCCGTCGCCCGATCCGCCACTGTCTCCCCCGCAGGCCGTCGTCGTGGCCAGCCCCAGCGTGGCCAGCGACGCGCCAGCCGTCTTGAGGACCGTCCGCCTCTGAACACTCCCGTTGTCTCCCACAGTCGGGCCTCCCCGCGACGTAGCCGTCCGCTGTCATGAATCGTTTCAAGTAAGCGCTTGCTGGCACAAGGTACGGAGGGTCTTAGCGGGCGTCAATGATTCGGACAGGAATCGGCGTGAACGGGGTCGCTGGCGCGACGGCCTGAACTGGGGTGATTTGGCCGGAGTGTTGGGTTGGGTCGCTGGTGGGGTGGGGTCGGTCGGGTGGTCGAACGGGGGTTGGCGGGCTGGATTGGGGAGGGGGTGGGGTGAACGGTGGGGGTGGGGAGGGGAGTTGGTGGGGTGACGGGGAGTGATGGGGGCGATGGAGGGGGTGATGGAGAGGTGCCGAGGGTGGGAGTGGGGGCCGGGGCGGTGGTGGAGGTGGCTGGTGACCTGTCGGGGGTGGCTGATACCAGGGTGCTCGGGGGCTGCTGGGGGGGGTGGCTGTTGTGGGGCGGTGGGCTTGAAACAGGCACGTTGCCGAGGTGGAAGCCGTGGGCTCGATCAGGCACGTTGTTGAGGTGGGGGCGGTGGGCTTGATCAGGCACGTTGTTGAGGTGTGAGCGGTGAGCTTGATCAGGCACGTTGCCCAGGAGTGGACGGGGGCTAGAGCCGGGACGTTGCTGAGGTGGGAGACGGGGGGGCTGGAGCAGGCACGTTGCCGAGATGGGGGCGGCTTGTGTGGTCCTTCAGGTGCCGGTTCGTTGTGGCTGGTCGCGCAGTTCCCCGCGCCCCTGATGGGGCTTGGTGTGGGGCGGGGCGCCAGGAGTGTGTGTGGGTGGGGACAGCGGGGCGGCTTGGGTTGGTTGTGCGTACACCGGGGGCAGGGAATCACGGTGCCCGAAGCGCGGGAAGTATCCGCGCGATGGCTACACGGTCGCCCTCAGCCTGAGCGAGACGGAGGCCGGTCTCGAGGAACTCGCGTGGCCTGACGCCTACTCTGATCCCCGGGAAACCCTGGGTAGGTATCCGTTCCAGGGAACCCCGACCGGGCGTCCAATCCGCGGAAACCATGACCCGGCGCGTCCACTCGGAGAGGCTCAGCCCCAGCCCCCACTCCATGAAACAGCAGGTCGGCACCCTCGCCGGGAAGCCCAGGATCGGCGTCCGCTCCGCGGCACCTCAGCCGGGCGCCCTCTCCGAGAAGCCGGGGGCCGGCGCCATTCCGCGGGATCGCAGTTGGACACCTTCCCCAAGAGGCCCCAGCCAGTGCCCGCCACGGGGAACCCGGACACGCATCCGCCGGGGGGGAATCCACGTAGGCGTCCGCCCTGGGAAACGAGGGAAGGCGCCCCCCGCCAGCCGCAAACCGGAACGCCCAGTCCGGCCGGACCCGCACCGCACCGCACCTGACATGCAGCAGCGGGCCCCTCGACACCCGACGAACGCCGGCCGAAACGGCGATTGGCGGCTCGGTCCACAGAACTCGTGGACCAGGCCGCCAATCGATGTGGTGGGCGATACTGGGATCGAACCAGTGACCTCTTCGGTGTGAACGAAGCGCTCTCCCGCTGAGCTAATCGCCCGGGCGCACGGAGAAGATTACCCCATGTCAGGGGGTGCCTCCGACCGCCTTCGAAGGATGCGGAGGGCTGCTACTCCTTGATCTTCCACGGCATCTCGAAGCCGAACTTCCAGACGTAGATCCCGACCAGCACCGCGATGATCACCAGCCCGATGGACGTCAGGATGATGTTGCGGCGTCGCACCTTGGGATCGAGGGCCTTCTGCGTCGCCTCGGTGACCTTGCGCTTCGTCCAGCGGAGCACGAGCTGCGCCCAGACGAACTCGGTCGCCCAGATCGCCATGCCGCCGAAGATCACCAGCCAGCCCGGTCCGGGCAACGGCAGCATGATCACGCCGGCCACGACGACCGCGAGACCCACGACGAACACGCCCACCTGCCAGCTCAGGTGCAGGGCCCGTCGCGCCTTGATGAATTCCGGCGCACGGGATCCGAGCGCCGGCTCGCTCTTCGTTCCGTCGGCCGCCGCGACGGCCTCCTCCGTTTCGTCACTCCCCGTATTCATACGGCCAAACCCTACCCGACGGAAACCGGTCACCGGAATGGTGGTAGTCCGCGAACGAGCACTCGGCCGGATGAGGTACCTAAAGACACGCAAAACACTCAGAGGGGTTTACAACGGCACCGTAGGTGGCATGTCGATTTCGCCGACGTGCGAATCCCCGAGCGCACACTGAGCGAAAGGCCCTGGCGCTTATGAACACCACGGTCAGCTGCGAGCTGCACCTGCGCCTCGTTGTGTCGAGCGAGTCCTCACTGCCTGTTCCCGCAGGACTGCGGTATGACACGGCCGATCCCTACGCCGTGCACGCCACCTTCCACACCGGAGCCGAAGAGACCGTCGAGTGGGTGTTCGCCCGCGACCTTCTGGCCGAGGGCCTGCACCGGCCCACCGGCACCGGCGACGTCCGCGTCTGGCCGTCGCGCAGCCACGGTCAGGGCGTCGTGTGCATCGCCCTGAGCTCTCCGGAGGGAGAGGCACTGCTCGAGGCCCCGGCGCGGGCCCTGGAGTCGTTCCTGAAGCGAACAGACGCCGCCGTGCCCCCTGGCACGGAACACCGGCACTTCGATCTCGACACGGAGCTCTCGCACATCCTGGCCGAAAGCTAGGACGAGACTCCGCACCAAGCCGCCCGGCGCCGTCCACTCGGGGAGACGGCTCGGGCTCAGACAACCGCATATGGCGCATGCACAGGCGCCGCCACCATGGATGTTCATGGTGGCGGCGCCTGTGCATGTGTCTGTACGTGAGCCTGCCCATGCGCCTGCTCACGCGTCCGTGGCGGTTCGGCGCGGATGGCGCCCGCCCGCGCCCGAGGGCCGCCCGCCGGGACGGAGCCGGTCCCCCGGGTCGGTAAGCGGCTAGCATCGGCCAGCATCGGCGGGCGGCTGCCCGACCCCCAGGCCAGGGAGCGAAATGTGCTGATCACCCACGACACCCGGTGCGCCCTCGACACCGTGGTCGATCTGGTGAACACCGCACCGGAGGACGACACGCCGGACGGGCTCGCGAACCTCCCGGCCCTGCACGATTTCGTACAGAACCACGAGATCAGCGATGTCGGCACCCTCTCCGAGCTCGATCTCTCGGCGGTGCGCAAGATCCGCGGGCGTTTCGCCGGGATCTTCGCGGCCCCGGATCCCCGGGCCGCCGCCACGCTCATCAACGAGCTGGTCGCCGCCGCGGGCACCACACCGCGTCTCACGGATCACGACGGCTACGACTGGCACGTGCACTACTTCGCGCCCGGCGCGTCCGTCGCCGACCATCTCGCCGCCGACTGCGGCATGGCCCTGGCGTTCTTCGTGGTGGCCGGCGAGCAGGAACGGCTGCGCCGCTGTGAGGCACCGGACTGCCGACGCGCCTTCGTCGACCTCTCCCGCAACCGCTCCCGCCGCTACTGCGACAGCCGCACCTGCGGGAACCGTCTGCATGTGGCCGCCTACCGGGCGCGTCGCAAGGAGGCGGCGGGCTGACGGAGTCCTCGGCGGGTGGCGCCAGGGACTCCGCGTACGGCTCAGAGCAGCAGCAGATCGTGCAGCGAAGCCATGAGCAGCAGACAGCCGATCACCGCAAGGAAGATCATCAGCGGTGGCTGGGAAAGCGCGAAGAGACAACCCCGCGGCTCCTCGGAAGGGGCAGCGGTGTCGCTCTGTGTTGTGTCCAGCATCTCGCGGCGATGATGGCGCAGCGGACTGGCCCTACGCGATCAACACGCCCGGATTATGGGGGAGTTAGCCGAAATCCGTGACACGGCGGTCCACGATCTGGGATAGGCGCCTGCCCGGCACGGGCACGCCGCGCGACCGCCCGCGTCACTGTGTCGTTTCAGAGCGCCGCATGCCGCGCCGCTTCACATGTGACGCCGCGCGGCGTCACATCAACTGCCGCTTCATATGCCGTGCTTCTTCAGGATGGCCTCGATGTCGCTGAAGTCCTCCCCCTGCCCGGCCTTGCGGGGCTTCGCGGCGGGGCGGGTCGCCGGGCGCGTGGCCGGTGCCGCACCGAGCGAGGGCGCCGAGGCCGCGGGGGCCACCGCCTCGCGCTGTGCGGCCCGGGCGGCGGCCTTGCGCTCCTTGCGGGTCCCGCCGGTGCGCCGCTCCACCGCGCGTGAGGTCATGAACAGCAGCCAGGCCCCGCCGAGCACTCCGAAGCCCGCCCACGCCATCGGGCTGAAGGCGGTCTCCGCCGCCCATTCGACGGCCCCGGTCATCACCAGACCTAGGGGGACCAGCGAGTACGCGGCGAGGCGGAGCGCCATGAGGAAACGCTTGCGGTACGCGGTGACCGCGGCGATGCCCAGGCCAGCCGCGGCGACAGCGGAACAGACGGTCTCGGCAATCATCCGGTCCTCCAGACATGGCTGGGGCGAGCAGGGTCAGATTCGTCCCTTCCATCCTGCACCGCCCGCTGCCCGGTATGCCATGGTCCGGGCAGACCTCAGGGACATCTCCGGGTCAGGTCCTCCTCAGGGCCCGGGTCCCCGTACGCGATCAGGAGTGGTCCGGGGTTCACTCAGGGGCGGAAGGCTCTCGGTGGCGGAAGGTCCCGGTTGGGCCGCGGGAGCCTCGGCTGGGAGACTGGGGCCCATGAGCGACTCCTCCCCCGCACGCCCCGCCGCCCCCGTCCTGGACGTCTGGTGCGCACTGCAGTGCCCGGACTGCCGTAGCGCCCTGGACGACCTGCGCGCGCTGCGCGCCCGCTACGGCGACCGGCTGGAGCTGCGGCTGCGGCACTTCCCGCTGGAGAAGCACAAGCACGCCTTCGCCGCCGCCCAGGCCGCCGAGGAGGCCGCGGAACAGGGGCAGGCCTGGCCGTACGTAGAGGCGGTGCTCGGGCGCGTACAGGAGCTGGACCGTAAGGGAGAACCCTTCCTGGTCGAGGTGGCCGGGGAACTCGGTCTGGACGCCGAGGAGTTCGACACCGCTCTCATCGACGGCCGGCACATCCTGATCGTCGATGCCGACCAGGCCGAGGGCAAGGCCATCGGCGTGACCGGCATCCCGACGTATGTCATCGACGGCGAGCGGCTCGACGGCGGCAAGAGCCAGGAGGGGCTGCGCGAGCGCGTCGAGGAGATCGTGGACCGGCTGCTGGGCGAGCAGAAGGCCTGACCTCCACGACCGCGGCCGCCTACAGGCCCAGCTACGGCTACAGCAGGTTCTTGTAGAAGTGGAAGGTGGTCGTCTCGTAGCCGAGTGACTCGTAGAGCCGCTCGGCCGGGGCGTTCCCGTCGAAGACGTTCAGCCGGATCCCGGGGCGTCCGGCGGCGATCGTCTGCGCCTCCGCCAGGAGCATCAGCGAGCGGCCGTGCCCCCGGCCCCGGTAGCGCTCGTCGGCCTCGACCTCGTAGACGAACGACCAGCCGTCGCGCGCGCCCAGCCACAGCACGCCGACCGGCGTTCCCTCGTGTTCCAGGATGCTGAAGTCCATGCCCGCGCTGCTGAGCCCGTGCGGCAGCGAAGTGGCGTGGTCGCGCTCGGACTTGGCGCGGGCCTCGGCCTCTGGCACCCCGCGGGCGACCCAGTCCAGGGCGTACTGTTCCCTCGCCCGCTCCTCCCAGGGCCCGAACTCGGCCTCCGTCATGGGGCGTCCCAGGCTGCCGGCGGGCAGTTCGGGCGGAGTGGCGCCGAGTCGCTTCTCCATGTGGCGGTTGCGCAGCACGTAGCCGAGGGCCGTGGTCAACCGCAGTGCGGCCGCGGCGGTGGCGGGCACCGACGCCTCGATGCGCGTACAGCCCCAGCCGCGCGCCACCTCCTCCGCGGCGAGCGCGGCCACGGTGCCGCGGCCACGTCCGCGGTCCGGTTCGTCGATGCCGAGGTCGTGGATCCGGGCGACGGACGGCCCGGAGAGGGATTGGGCGGCGAGGTGTATCCGGCCGACGGGACGGCTGTTCACGCACACCGTGTAGTGCCGTGACAGCGCCCCGTCGGCGTCGCGCTGAAGCGGCTCGGTCGGCCGCAGGGTCGTGGTCATCAGGGGTGTTGTACCCGTCCGCGAGGCCTACGTCATCCGGTTAAGGGTGCCGGTCCTGTCAGGGATCGAGGTCGTCGCCCGCCCGCTCGGTGAAGATCCGCATCGCCTTGGCCGTCACTGGGCCCGGGGCGCCCGGCAGTTCGCGGCCGTCGACGCGGTGCACGGCCTGCACATCGCGCAGCGACGAGGTCAGGAAGATCTCGTCGGCCCGCTCCAGGACGTCCAGCGGCAGATCGGTCTCCCTGGCGCCCGTCCACTCGACGGTGAGGGCCCGGGTGATGCCCGCGAGACAGCCGGAGGCCACCGGCGGGGTGTGGATCTCGCCGTCGAGGACGACGAAGACGTTGGAGCCCGTGCCCTCGCAGAGCTGTCCGACCGTGTTCGCGAACAGCGCCTCGGACGCGCCCTGTTCGCGCGCGCGGGCGAGGGCAACGACGTTCTCGGCGTACGAGGTCGTCTTGAGGCCCGTCAGCGTGCCGCGCTCGTTGCGGGTCCACGGCACGGTGATCACGGCGGTGGAGTCCGGGCGCCGGGTGGCCTCGCCGAGCGCGACGACCAGGGTCGGGCCGTGCTCCCCGCGGTCGGAGCCGAGCGGGCCGTGGCCCCCGGTGTACGTGATCCGCAGTCGGCCGAACGCCATCGGGTTGGCTTCCAGGACGGCCGCGCAGGCCCGGCGCACCTCGTCGTGGTCGGGCTCGGGCAGCCCGAGGCCGAGTGCCGAGCGCGACAGCCGGTCGAGGTGGCGGGTGAGCGCGAACGGACGGCCGTCGATCGCCTTCGCGGTCTCGAAGACGCCGTCGCCCACGGTCAGCCCGTGGTCGAAGACGGAGACACGGGCCGACTCGCTGTCCTGCAGCCGGCCGTCGAGCCAGAGCTTCACCTGTGGGTCCCTTCACTTGCGTCGTACGCCCCTGGGTACACCCCCGACGCTACAGCGAGCAGTCGCGCGGCTTTCAGTTCGGTCTCCTCCCACTCCCGCTCGGGGTCCGAACCCCAGGTGATGCCCGCGCCGGAACCGAAGCGCAGCACACCCTCCGCCCGGTCGATCCAGAAGGTGCGGATACCGACGGCCAGCTCCCCGGTGCCGCGGTCCGCGTCGACCCAGCCGATGCCGCCGCAGTACGGGCCCCGTGGCGCCGTCTCCAGGGCCTCGATGATCCGCAGGGCGCTGGACTTCGGGGCACCGGTCACCGAGCCGGGCGGGAAGGTCGCGGCGAGCAGTTCGGGCCAGCCCGCGCCCTCGCGGAGTTCGCCGCGGACGGTGGAGACGAGGTGGACCAGCCCGGGGTGCTTCTCGACGACGCACAGGTCGGGCACGGTCACGCTGCCCGTGGCGCACACCCTGCCCAGGTCGTTGCGGACCAGGTCCACGATCATCACGTTCTCGGCGCGGTCCTTCTCCAGCAGGTCGGCCTCGGTCCGTCCGGTGCCCTTGATCGGGCCCGACTCGACCACCGCCCCGCTCACCCGGAGGAAGAGCTCGGGAGAAGCGGTGGCTATCTCCACGTCGTGGCCGGGCAGGCGAATCGTTCCGGCAAACGGTGCCGGGTTGCCGCGCGCCAGCAGAGCGGTCAGCGCGTCCACATCGGCGTCGGGCACGATCGGCGCGGACAGGACGCGGCAGAGGTTCGCCTGATACACGTCGCCGGACGCGATGTACTCCCGGATGCGCCGGACACCGGCCGTGTACGCGGCGCGGTCGAGTGACGACGTCCAGTCACCGACCGCCGGGCCTCGCCACTCCCCCGGCACCGGCGCGGGGACGAGTTCCCGTCGTACGTCCGCGAAACGGGCACAGACCAGCCGCCCCTCGAAGTCGGCGCTGACGGCCCAGAAGCCACTGGAGTCCAGGGCCGCCGGGTCGCCGGTGACGTCGAGGAGACCGGTCGCGACGATGTTGCCGAAACGGGCGAGAGCTGGGAGGTCGTGCACGGCTGTGAGTCTATGGCGGGTGACCCGCGGGTGCCCTGGCCGTGTCCTGGAGCGGGCGTAGCGCAGCACGCTGCACAAACGCGTTTTTGTGCTGGCCCCGGAATCCGCTAGAGTTCAACACGTCGCCGGGACGCTCACGCGAACCGGAAACGACAAGCGGACGTAGCTCAGTTGGTAGAGCGCAACCTTGCCAAGGTTGAGGTCGCCAGTTCGAACCTGGTCGTCCGCTCGCAGGAAGTGGGGGATCTTCCCGAACCCCCGCCCTCCTGGTGGAGTGGCCGAGAGGCGAGGCAACGGCCTGCAAAGCCGTCTACACGGGTTCAAATCCCGTCTCCACCTCCAAGGACGATTAGCTCAGCGGGAGAGCGCTTCCCTGACACGGAAGAGGTCACTGGTTCAATCCCAGTATCGTCCACTGGATCTTCCGGTACGTTCGGCGAGATCCGATCCCGCGCGATTAGCTCAGCGGGAGAGCGCTTCCCTGACACGGAAGAGGTCACTGGTTCAATCCCAGTATCGCGCACGCACCACGCACCAGCTGTATGCCCCACCTGCGCGATTAGCTCAGCGGGAGAGCGCTTCCCTGACACGGAAGAGGTCACTGGTTCAATCCCAGTATCGCGCACCAGCCGAAGCCCCCGGCCGTCTCGTACGGTCGGGGGCTTCGTCGTGCCTCCGGGGCGCTCCCCAGGTCGGGAGCGGTCCGGTCAGGAGGAGAAGAGCATGTGGCCGAAGCTCTTGTGACGCTTGTTGTGGCCGTAGTGCCCGCCATGGCCACCGTGACCGCCGTGCGGAGCGCCCCAGGCGGGTGCGGGGGCCGCAGGGTACGCCTGCGGGGCTCCCGCGGCCGGGTACGCCTGCGGGACGCCCGGGGGCGGCGGGGCGGGCTGCGAGTACTGGCCCTCCAGGCGGGCCAGCGACTCAAGCTCGCCGTAGTCGAGAAATATCCCGCGGCAGCCGCTGCACTGCTCGATCTGGACGCCATTGCGGTTGTACGTGTGCATCGGCGCGTGACACTTCGGACACTGCATGCTCGGCTCAACTCCTCGCCGGTCGGTACTGCTTCCGCCAGGACAGACTCCGCCCGGCTTCGGTCGGTTGCACCCTACGTCGCGTATTCTCCCGCCAACTCCGGCGGGTGTGTGGCCATTCGGTCACAAGCGTCGATGACGGACGTTTCCACCTCGTCCAACGGGCGCTCCGCCGCGACCGACTTGGCGATCGCCAGGGCCGCGGTCTGCACGGTCAGGGCGCGGGCCGGGACGTCGAGCGCCGGCCAGGGGTCGCTGTCCGCGGGGACGGCCGGACCGTCGGCAGTCCGGTACGCGGTGAGGAAGCGGGCCCACTCGTCGGGCGGCAGGAGTCCGCAGGCGAACCAGGCCGCGGGGCGGGCCAGGTCCCAGGCGGGCTCGCCCAGGCCCAGGTCGTCGATGTCGATGAGCAGCCAGTCGCCGCCCCGCGTCCGCACCAGCTGGCCCAGGTGCAGGTCACCGTGGCACAGCGTGCGCGCGTACGGCGTCGGGGCCTCGTCCCTCGCCCAGGCGGGCAGGACGGCCCAGGCCCGTAGGACCGGGGCTGCCGCCGGATGCGGGCCTGCCGCGTGGAGGCGGGCGACGGCGCGGGCCGCCTTGGCCGGGCCGCGCATGGGCGGGACGCCGGGCGGGAGTACGGACCGAGGCGTCCGGTGGAGTCGCGCGAGGAGGGTGGCGGCCGCCTCCCAGGGGGCGGCGTCGGGGTCGTCCCGGTCCACGGGACTGCCGTACGGCCAGAAGGTGACCGGGCGTCCGTGCGACTCGACCGCGTTCGGCCTCAGCGGTGGCAGGAGGATGCCGTCGAGCCGGGGATGCGCCGCGACCGCCATCCGTGCCGCGAGCTCACCGGGGTCGGTGTCGGCGGCGTGCGCCTTCGCCACGGTGTCGGCATGCCGGACGACGGTGCCGTCGGGCCGGTCGGCCAGCACGGAGGTCTCCGAACCGCAGCCACAGGGCTCCGCCGCCGGATGCGCGACGGCCCGCACCTTCGCCCTGAGCGCGGGCAGCACGTCTGCGGTCACTCGGATCCCCCCTGAACTCCTGCGTCCCACTGCCACGGCCCGCTCGGGTCCTGCGCCGACGGGTCCTGCCAGGAGCGTACGCAGGCAAAGCAATGCGGGCGCAGCTCCCCAGCTGCGCCCGCATTTTTGCCGTCCGCCGCACCCCCGTCCCCACGGGGTTTCATGGCCGGATGTCCCCGCCCGGACCGCTCTTCCGGGCCTGGGGCGCCGCTCAGCGCCCCAGCATCACGCCCACGGACGACGCCTGTGTGACCACTGCTTCCCAGCCGCCGAAGACGACTACGAGCAGGGTGGCCAGAGGGAGGACCATGGCCGTCGCCACCAGGGGGTGGCGTCGGCCGGACCGGCTGGAACCGAACGCGGCGCTGTACGCCTTGCGTCCCTGCGTGCGGATCATGGTCCGCGATGCTGTGTCCGCCATGGTCCCTCTCCTGACCGTTCTGTTGAGGTCTGCTGGATCAGATCTGTTGGTTGAGATCTGTTGGTTGAGATCTGTCGAAAAGCTTCTGTTGTCTGGCAGCGGCGGGTGTCTGACCTCGGGGGACGAGTGCTGCACCCGCCGCTTGACAACAAATCTAGGCGTGGGAGGCGTGCGGGTCGTCATGCCCTCGTACCTATTACCGGGCCTCCCCGAGGATGACCGGTGACCTGCGGACTACTCCCCTGGGTGGAGAAGAGGTCCTAGGTCTCAGGGGTTTCCCGGAGGGGACGTCCGGTCTGTTCCGAGCTGTCCTCCCTCGGGACCGGCTGCTCGACGAGCGCGAGCACCCTGGTGGCCATGAACCGGGCCGTGCGGACCACTGATCCACTACGGGTGACTTCGCTCACTTCGACCACCCCCCTGCGGACCGCCGTCTCCACCCGGCGGCCCGCCCGGCTCGCCACCACCTCGTACGTACGCGTCGTGTCCCCGGCGTCGACCACTATCTCCACGCGATCACCCTTCACGGGCCCAATCCCCCTTCTGCGACGGATGGTTGGGGATTCGCGCAGCTCAACGCCGCCCGGCTCCCCCGTCCCCTGACCACCTCTCAAGTTTCCCACCCGGCACTGACAATCGATCGGGCCGTGAGGGCGCGGCCTCTGCGCGCACCCGGCCGCGGAAACGTAAGCTGTGGCTCGTCAAACGGACCGGGCAGCGGGGATGGACATGGCGATGATGCGCCTGAGGCGCGAGGACCCGCGTGTCGTCGGCTCGTTCAGGCTTCACCGACGGCTCGGCGCGGGCGGGATGGGCGTTGTCTATCTGGGCTCCGACCGGCGTGGCCAGCGGGTCGCGCTGAAGGTGATCCGGCCGGACCTGGCGGAGGATCAGGAGTTCCGGTCGCGGTTCGCCCGTGAGGTGTCGGCCGCGCGGCGGATCCGGGGCGGTTGCACCGCGCGGCTGGTCGCCGCGGATCTGGAAGCGGACCGGCCCTGGTTCGCGACGCAGTACGTGCCGGGCCCCTCTCTGCACGACAAGGTCAACGACGAGGGCCCGCTCTGCGCGGCCGAGGTCGCGGCCGTCGGCGCCGCCCTCTCCGAGGGGCTCGTCGCCGTGCACGAGGCCGGTGTCGTCCACCGCGACCTGAAGCCGTCGAACATCCTGCTGTCCCCGAAGGGGCCACGCATCATCGACTTCGGCATCGCCTGGGCGACCGGCGCGAGCACGCTGACGCACGTCGGTACGGCGGTGGGGTCGCCCGGGTTCCTGGCGCCCGAGCAGGTGCGGGGCGCGGCGGTCACGCCGGCCACGGACGTCTTCGCCCTGGGGGCGACGCTGGCCTACGCGGCGACCCAGGACTCGCCCTTCGGACACGGCAGTTCCGAAGTGATGCTCTACAGAGTCGTGCACGAGGAGGCACAGCTGCACGGCGTGCCGGACGCGCTGGCCCCTCTCGTACGGGCCTGTCTGGCGAAGGACCCCGAGGAGCGGCCCAGCACACTGCAGTTGTCGCTGCGGCTGAAGGAGATCGCGGCCCGGGAGGCGCAGGGAATGGGCGACGCCCGCCCGCCCGCGCCCCGTACAGCCGAGGCCGACCGGCCGACCGGGCGGCTCACCGAGAGCTACCCGGAGCAGCGCACGCAGCGGCGTACGCAGGGCACGCCCTCGCCTCGCGGCAACGGCAGCCCGTCACGGTCCGGGGCGCGTCCGGCGGCCCCGCGGTCCGGTACGGGGAGTCGGCCCGGCTCGTCCCGCGGTGGGACGGGGCGCTCCGGGCCACGGACCACCGGAACCGGGCGGCGGCCTGCCAATCCGCGGCTGTTGCGGCAGCGGTTGTTCGTGTTCGTGGTGGTGACGTTGCTGGTGGCGTTGGGGATCGCGGCGGCGCAGGGGTGCCAGGGGCCCGCCCGGGGACTTGGGCACGGGGATCTGGGCGGGGACGTGCGGCAGGAGCAGGCGTACGGGCAGAGCGGGGTTCGACTCGGCGGGTGAGCGTGTTCGCCGGCTGCGGGTGCGTCGCGGCTGGTCACGCCCACGCGGCGGAGCAGCACCGTGTCACAGCCCCGCGCCCCTGAAGGAGCGCGGCCCCTCTAGCTCTGTGGTCTGCCCGTCGCCACCGCGTAGAAGGCGACCGCTGCCGCCGCTCCCACGTTCAGGGAGTCGACGCCGTGGGCCATCGGGATGCGGACCCATTCGTCGGCGGCCACCAGGGCCTGGGTGGACAGGCCGTCGCCCTCCGCGCCGAGCATCAGGGCCACGCGGTCCATCTTGTGCGGGGCCGCCTCGTCCAGGGACTTGGCCTTCTCGTCCGGGGTGAGGGCGAGGAGGGTGAAGCCCGCCTCGCGGACCGTTTCCAGGCCCTTGGGCCAGGTGTCCAGACGGGCGTACGGGACGGAGAAGACCGCGCCCATGGAGACCTTCACCGAGCGGCGGTAGAGCGGGTCCGCGCAGTCGGGGGACAGCAGGACCGCGTCCATCCCGAGGGCGGCGGCGCTGCGGAAGATCGCACCGATGTTGGTGTGGTCGTTGACCGACTCCATCACGACGACCCGGCGGGCCGTCTGGAGCAGGTCGTCCGGGGTCGGCAGCGGCTTGCGCTGCATGGAGGCGAGGGCGCCTCGGTGCACGTGGTAGCCGGTGACCTGTTCAGCGAGGTCCGGGCTGACCGCGTACACCGGGGCCGGCAGTTCGTCGATGACGTCGCGCATGACGTCGACCCACTTGGCGGAGAGCAGCATCGAGCGCATCTCGTAACCGGCTTCCTTGGCCCGTCTGATGACCTTCTCGCCCTCTGCGATGAACAGGCCCTCGGCGGGTTCTCGCTTGCGGCGCAGCTCCACGTCGGTCAGGCCCGTGTAGTCGCGCAGGCGGGGGTCGGCTGGGTCCTCAACGGTGATGAGATCGGCCACAGGGTGATACTGCCTTGTCCTGGGTGTGGTGCCAACGGCTTGGAACGGGTTGGGTTACCCGGGGTTACTCGGATGCCCTCGGCGAGCTGTCCGGGCGCACGGTCACGACCTCGCCGATGACGATGACCGCCGGAGGCTTCACGTTCTCCGCGAGTACGGTCTCGGCGACCGTGGCGAGGGTCGCGTCGACCCTGCGCTGCGCGGCGGTCGTGCCCTCCTGGACGACGGCCACCGGGGTGTCCGCCGACTTGCCGTTCGCCATCAACGTACGGGCGATGGCGCCGATCTTGTCCACACCCATCAGGATGACCAGGGTGCCGCGGAGCCTGGCGAGGGCCGCCCAGTCGACCAGGGAGCGTTCGTCGTCGGGGGCGATGTGGCCGCTGACGACCGTGAAGTCGTGGGCGACCCCGCGGTGGGTGACCGGGATGCCCGCCGCGCCCGGGACGGAGATCGAGCTGGAGATGCCGGGGACGACCGTGCAGGCGATGCCCGCCTCGGCCAGCGCCTGGACCTCCTCCATGCCACGGCCGTAGACGTAGGGGTCGCCGCCCTTCAGACGGACGACCGCCTTGCCCTGCTTGGCGTGCTCGATCAGCGCGTTGTTGATGGCCTCCTGGGCCATGAAACGGCCGTACGGGATCTTCGCCGCGTCGATCACCTCGACGTGCGGCGGGAGTTCGGCGAGGAGGTCGCGGGGGCCGAGGCGGTCGGCGATGACCACGTCCGCCTCGGCGAGGAGCCGGCGGCCGCGGACCGTGATCAGGTCCGGGTCGCCGGGGCCGCCGCCGACCAGGGCGACACCGGGGGTGCGGGTGCGGTGGTGAGGCGCGACCAGGGTGCCGTCGCGCAGGCCCTCCACGACCGCGTCCCTGATGGCCGCCGTGTGGCGGGGGTCGCGGCCCTTCGCGTTCGTCGTGAGCACGGCCACCGTGACGCCCTCGCTGTGGCCGGTCGCCGGGGTCCAGGCCGTGGCCGCGTCCGCGTCGTCCGAACGCACGCACCACACGCGGTGGGCCTCCGCCTCGGCGGAGGCCGCGGCGTTCGCCTCGGTGTCGCTGGTGGCGATCAGGGCGTACCAGGCATCCGCGAGGTCGCCGGCCTCGTACGGGCGCCTTGTCCAGGTCAGCTCGCCCGCGTCCGCCATCGCCTCGACGGAGGGGGTGGCGGCCGGGGACACGAGGTGGATGTCCGCGCCCGCCGCGATGAGGGCCGGGAGGCGGCGTTGGGCCACCTGGCCGGCACCGAGGACCACTACGCGGCGGCCGGTGAGGCGGAGGCCTACGGGGTAGGCGGGGTTTTCGGCCATGGAGGTGCGGCTCCTCATGCGGGTGGTGCGGGTGGGCGCGCTGCAGCCTTGGAGCGGGCCTGACGTGCGGATTTTATGGTGCGGGGTGGTCGGGGTGGGTGGGGGTTCTTTCCCCAAGCCCGCCCCTTCCCGAAACCGGGGGCTCCGCCCCCGGACCCCCGCACGTGCGGGGGTCCGGTCTACTTTTCGGTTACCCCAGCCGAGTCGAACGTCGCCACCTCGTGCATCGCACGCGCCGCGCTCTGGACCACCGGGAGGGCCAGCAAGGCGCCCGTGCCCTCGCCGAGGCGGAGGTCCAGGTCGACCAGGGGGCGCAGGCCCAGCTTGTTGAGGGCGGCGACGTGGCCCGGTTCGGCGCTGCGGTGGCCGGCGATGCAGGCCGCGAGGACCTCGGGGGCGATGGCGCGGGCCACCAGGGCGGCGGCGCCGGCGCTGACGCCGTCCAGGATCACCGGGGTGCGCAGCGAGGCGCCGCCCAGGAGGAGGCCCACCAGGGCGGCGTGCTCCAGGCCGCCGATGGCCGCGAGGACGCCGATCGGGTCGGCCGGGTCCGGCTGGTGGAGCTCCAGGGCACGGCGTACGACGTCGGTCTTGCGGGCCAGGGTCTCGTCGTTGATGCCGGTGCCCCGGCCGGTGACCTCGGCGGGGTCGGCGCCGGTGAAGACGGAGATCAGGGCTGCCGACGCGGTGGTGTTGGCGATGCCCATCTCGCCCGTGATCAGGGCCTTGTTGCCGGCCGCCACGAGGTCGCGGGCCGTCTCGACGCCCACCTCGATGGCCGCCTTGACCTCCTCGCGGGTCAGCGCGGGGCCGGTCGTCATGTCGGCCGTGCCCGCGCGGACCTTGCGCGGCAGCAGTCCCGGGGTCGCGGGCAGGTCGGAGGCCACGCCCACGTCCACGACGCAGACCTCGGCGCCGACCTGGTTGGCGAAGGCGTTGCAGACCGCTCCGCCGCCGAGGATGTTGGCCACCATCTGGCCGGTGACCTCCTGCGGCCACGGGGTGACGCCCTGGGCGTGGACACCGTGGTCACCGGCGAAGATCGCGACGGCCGCGGGCTCCGGGATCGGCGGCGGGCACATCCGGGAGAGGCCCGAGAGCTGGGCGGAGATGATCTCCAGCATGCCCAGCGCCCCGGCCGGCTTGGTCATGCGCTTCTGGCGCTCCCACGCCTCGCCGAGCGCCTTGGCGTCCAGCGGGCGGATGTTGGAGACGGTCTCGGCAAGCAGGTCGTGGGGCTCCTCTCCGGGCAGCGCGCGACGCCCGTACGTCTCCTCGTGGACGACCCAGGACAGCGGGCGGCGCTTGGACCAGCCCGCCTGCAGCAGCTCGGGCTCCTCCGGGAACTCGTCGACGTATCCGACGCAGAGGTAGGCGACGACCTCAAGGTGATCGGGCAGACCCAGCTCGCGGACCATCTCCCGCTCGTCGAAGAAGCTGACCCAGCCCACGCCGAGGCCCTCGGCCCGGGCGGCGAGCCAGAGGTTCTCGACCGCGAGCGCGGAGGAGTACGGCGCCATCTGCGGCTGGGTGTGACGGCCGAGCGTGTGCCGGCCGCCCCGGGTCGGGTCCGCGGTGACGACGATGTTCACCGGGGTGTCGAGGATGGCCTCGATCTTCAGTTCCTTGAACTGCTTCGCGCGGCCCTTGGGCAGCGACTTGGCGTACGCCTCGCGCTGGCGCTGGGCCAGTTCGTGCATCGTGCGGCGGGTCTCCGCCGAGCGGATGACGACGAAGTCCCACGGCTGGGAGTGGCCGACGGACGGGGCCGTGTGGGCCGCTTCCAGGACCCGGAGCAGCACGTCGTGCGGGATGGGGTCGCTGCGGAAGCCGTTGCGGATGTCCCGGCGCTCGCGCATCACGCGCAGGACGGCCTCGCGCTCGGCGTCGTCGTAGCCGGGCGCGGCCGGGCCGACGGGCTCTCGTGTCTCTGCCACGGCGGCCGTGCTCTCTTCCTGGTCGGCGGCCCTGGTGTCCAGGTCCTCCGCGTGCTGTGCGGCTACGGGCTCCGCGTCGTGGTCTTGGCCCTGGTCCTGGTGGTCCTGGTCCTCGACCGGAGCCTGCGGTACGGGAGTTGCCTCGGCCTCGGGGACCGGCTCGGGCTCCCTGGGAGTGGGGAGGGCGAGTGCGGGCTCCTCCGCGGGCGCGGCTTCGGGCACGGACTCGGGCTGCTCGACGGGCGCGAGTTGCTCAGCGGTCGCGAGCTGCTCGGTGGTCGCCGCGACCGGGGCCGCCGTCTCCTCGGCGGGCTGCTCGGTGAGCTCCTCCGGCAACGGCGGCACGGTCATGGCGTGCGGCGGGGGCGACGCCAGGTGCGGGGTGGTCGGGACGGTGCCCTCGACCGGCAGGAACTGGACGACGCCCTGTTCCGCCTGTTCCACCTGTTCCGCGTCGGCCACCTCCACGGGGACGGCCGTGGGGACGACCTCTTCGTCGTGGGGCTCGTGGCCGTGGGTCGGGTCGCCGTGAATGGGGTCGCCGTGGGTCGGTGCGTCGAAGCTCTCATCGCCGTGGACCGCGAGCGGTTCGGGTGCCACGACCTGGTCGGGTACCGCCGCCGGTTCCGGTGTCTCCGGCTCCGCGGCGGTGTCCACCTGGGCCGCCTGCGAGAGGTCGACGTCGGCGACGCCCACGACGGGCGCCTCCGCGGTCTCCGCCTCCGCGAACTGCGGCGGCTCGACGGCTTCCTGGGCCTGGGCGGCCTCTTCCACGGCGGGCGCGGGTTCCGTCAACTGCGGTTGCTGCTGCGGAATATCGGCCTGCGGACCGGCCTCGGCGAAGTGCGCCGCCGGGTCCTGGAACTGCTGCTCCTCCTCGTACACGGCCTGCGGGTGCGGGTCCTGCTCCGCGTACGCGGGCTGCACCTCGTCGGCCGACTGCGGAGGCCGGTACGCCTCGGGCGGGTGCGAGCCGGTGTCGTCCGGCTGCTGCGAGGCGTACGCGGCGACGGGCGCCACGGGGAACGGCGTGGGCTGCGGGAACTGGGCGAGGTCCGGGGCGTGCGCGAACTCGGGGGCGGTCTGGGCGACCTCATAGGTCTGGGGCGTCTCCGGAGCCTGCGGGAAGAGCGAACCGTCCGCGAGCAGCGGGGCCTGCGCGTAGTCCTGGACCTGGACCGGTTCCGGGGCGGGCGCAACGGCCTCCGGTGCCTGGAACTCTTCGGGAACGGGCACGGCTTCGGGAACCTGCACGGCTTCCGGCTGCTGAGGAACGTACGCGGGGTCCGGAGCCGGCTCGGCCTCCTCCGGCTCCGAAGCATCGACGTCGGCGACGGCGACGGCGACCGCCTGGACGGGGGCGGGCCCGGCCTCGGGAACCTCGGCAGCGCTCAGGTCCGGATGCACCTGCTGTGCCTGCTCCGCCTGGGCCGGCTCGGGGGCGGGCGCCTCGGCGGGCGGCTGTGCGGCGGGAACCCCGCCCTCCGCGAGCGGGGCACCTCCGGTGTCGGGGGCGTGCGCGGCCTCCGCGACCGGCGCGGGACCGTCGTCCGGCGTGCCACCGGCGTGCGCTCCCCCGCCCTCGGGGAAGACCGTTTCTGCAGCCATGTCCTCGGCGCCGACCTGTGCCACCGGCGGCGCGACCCGTACCTGAGCCTGCGCGCCCCAGGGAGTCGCGCCCTGCAGCGCGATCTCGTCCCGCGGCACGTCGAGGTACTCGGGACCGACCGTGGGCGGACCGGCCTGTCGTACGGGAACGGCGTGGACCGGTGCTCCCGCCGGGCCGCGGTCGGCGAGGGAACGGACCGGGCTGCCGGCGCCGTCCGGGGTGGGCGGGCCGAGGTGCAGCGGGCGACGGGCGACGGGCGGCTGCGGAGCGGGCGAGGACATCCGGACGGCGCTGAGGTCGACCGAGCCGCTGTCGCGGCCAGCCGTCTCGTGCGGTCCCGGCTCGTGGACGGTCTCGACGACCGGCGCCGGGACCGGCGGGGCCACTTCGTTGCCCCACGCGCCCTGGGCGCCCGGCAGCAGCAACAGGTCTTCGTCTTCGGCGGTCGTGGTGTCGGAGAGGTAGGTGTACGCGCCGGGGGCGGGGACGCCCGGCTGCTCCACCATGCCTTGGTTCTCCGGCAGCCCCTCGCCCGGGACCTGGCCGGTGTCGGTCATGCGTACCCCTCGCCCATCGGTTAGTGCTCCAACGACCTGCTCGTCCGGAGCGGCGCACCGACCGCCCGCAGTGAAGTAACGAGCATGCGTGCCGGGCGGCACGAACGACCGGTCGACAAAGCCATTAACAGGCATTGTCGCGGTCGGCCCGCCACCGCGACAGGGTGATCCGCCACGGCCCGCTGTGGACTGCGCCACGTTGCGCGCCCTCCGGTTTTCCGCCGTACCACACGCACCCCAAAACTGGTGCGTTTTCCGGACATTGACCGGCGAAATACCGGACAAGCCGAGCGCGGTGCAACGATCGGCCAGCCTACCGCGCGCGGTACGACAACCGGATCACAGGGCGCGCTCGGGCAGGAGCCCGGTGAGCAGGAACGCGACGCTCCGCTCCTTCTCCGTCCAGGCCCTGGTGTCCAGCTCGACGGACTGCAGAAGGGCGCACTCGACCTGGTAGCCGTGCTCCGTCAGGTCCCTGCCGACGAGTTCGGCGGCGTCGCGTGTCGCGGCGTGCGTGACGATCCGCTGGGGGCGCCGGTCGGCGACGGCGGAGACCACCGCGGCGCCGCCGCCCCCGACACGTACGACGTCCGGTTCGGGCAGGTTCTCCAGGATGTGGGGCGCGGTGCCGTGGGTGATCTGGAGCTGGACGCCGAAGCGGCGGGCGGTGGCCATGGTGCGGGCGCAGGCGTTCGGGTCGCGGTCGACGGCGATGACGGCGGCGCCGCAGCGCGCGGCCTCCGTGGCGAAGGCGCCGCTGCCGGAGCCGATGTCCCACACGAGGTCGCCGACGCGCGGTCCCAGACGGGCGAGTTGGGCGGCCCGCAGCACCTCGGTCTCGCCCTCGCCGAGGTCGCCGCCGTACACCTCGTCGGGCAGGGCCCAGCCGCGCGGTCCGGTTCCCGGGTCGCGTCCGGCGATCCAGCCGCCGCCCTCGGAGGAGGTGACGGGCCCGCCCATGACGATGACGATGTTCGGGTCGCGCCAGGTGTGGTCGGCGACCTTGTCGGAGGTCAGGATCGTGACGCGTTCGCGCGCGGTGCCCAGTTCCTCGCAGATGACGAAGGTGCGGTGGACTCCTTCGAGGAGCAGACCCAGCTCGGCGGGGCCGGCTCCGGGCGAGGTGAAGACGGCGACCTTGGTGTGGGCGCGGCACACATTCACCGCGCGTCGCAGGGTGCGCCTGTGTGCGACGACCACCTGTGCGTCGTCCCAGGGCATACCCGCGCGGGCGAAGGCGGCGGCCACGGACGACACCGCCGGGACGACTTCGACCTCCAGGCCGAACTCGGGGGCGCGCAGGGTGCGTACGACTCCGAAGAAGCCCGGGTCTCCGTCGGCGAGGACGACGGCCGTGCCCCGGTGGGCGGCGATGCGGCGGGCGGCGAGGGCGACGCTGCCGAGCCGGATGCGCTCGGCGCCCGCAGGCACCTCGGGGAGGCCCAGATGATGGCCCGCGCCCGCCACGAGCGTGGCGGCGCCGAGAGCCGAGCGCGCCGCGTCGGTCAGCGGCGAGCCGTCCCAGCCGATCACCGTGACCCGGTCGGCCATCGTCGTCAGTCTCCTGGAGTCTTCGCAGGTCTCGGATGGGCATGCGGCCGCCAGGCAGGCATGCGGAGCCCCGTGAGCGTACCTCGTGACCTCCGGGAACGGGGGCCCGGGTCCGCGGCCGTCCTCCGCGCGGTGGCCGTCCGGCTACGGCGTCGGTTCCGGCGCGACCGTGACGTCAGCTCCAGTCGGAGTACGAGCTGAAGCCGCCGGTGTCGGCGAGCTGCTCGGCGATGCCCTCGATGTCCTCTGGAAGCAGGCCCCACACGATGAAGTCGGTGCGCAGGGCGACCCAGCTCCCGTCCTCGGTACGGGTGCGCGCTATACAGGCGTTGCGCAGGACGCCCTCGCTGATGCAGCCGATCTTCTGCGCGACCTGCTGCGAGGCCGTGTTGTCCGCGGCGGTGCGCAGCTCCAGTCGCTCGAACTTCTGGTCGCCGAAGAGCCATTGGGCCGTGGCGAGGGCCGCCTCGGACGCGTATCCCTCGCCGCGCGCCCAGGGGGCGACGATGTACGACAGCTCCGTGGAGCGGACATGCCAATTCGTCTTGCCCAACTGGACGATGCCGACCAGGCGTTGGGTGAGGAACTCGGTGACGGCGAGGTCGAGCCCGCGGCCGGAGGTGCGCACGCCGGGCGCGTACCGGTTGATCCAGGAGCGGGCGGTGTCCTCGGTGAAGGGCTGCGGAACGGCGGTCCAGGCCACGACCTGCTCGTCGTTCATCATCTCCGTGAGGGCCGGAACGTCGTCGTCCTCAAGAGGGCGCAGCACCAACCGCTCCGTGCTCAGGGAGATGTCGGGGAAGGTGTTAGTCATGCGCCGCTCCATAACCATCAGGGACCGTCGGGCCTGCTGAACTGCCCAGCATGCAGCATGAAAGCACCGAACTGCACCACGGGGCCGCGCCGTTGTCGACGAATCGACCCCATGAGTGCGAGCGAGACGGCGTCAGCCGGAGGTGACCGGCAGGACCGACCCCCGGTACTTGTCCTCGATGAACTTCGTCACCTCAGGAGAGGTCAGGAGTTTCGCGAGCTTCTCGACCCGGGGGTCGTCCTCGTTGCCCTTCTTGACTGCGAGGAGGTTCGCGTACGGGTTGTTCTTCACGGACTCCAGGAGGACGGCGTCCCGATTGGGGAATGAGCGCCCCGTGCCCCACGCGTAGTTGGCGTGGGGCACGGGGCGTCAGCCGCCTGCCTCACAGAGTTGGGCAGGACGTAGTCCGTCAACTTCTCGACCGAGGACGACGCAGCACGCGGGCCCGTCGCCCTCATCGATTCGCGCTTCCGGCTGCCCCCTACGACAGGACGGCCACGGATCGCATTCACCGCGGGGCCCCTTCGGGCCGCACAGTGCGGGACCGTTGACAGGGCCCCACGACGTGAACCTCTCCAGGAGGCCACGCCGACATCAGACCGGTCAGCGCCAACTACAACCGTGTCCCCGGGGTGCCCGGTTCGTGCCTTCAAAGGGCTCGCGACTGATGCGGTAACCATACCGGCACACTGCGTTACACACTCGGAAGTCGCGAACTCCTTGATCTCCAGATGGAGGCCCGCCTTCTCGGCAGGGTGGCCCTCGCCCTATGCCAAGACCTCGCCCGCCGGGACGGCGGTGGCGCCGACGACGAGGGCGCCGTCGGAACCGCCACCGCCCGAGCCGGACCCGGAGCCGCAGGCGGTGAGCCCGAGTCCCAGGGCAAGTGCGGCCGCGGCGGCGGGGATTGTCGGCTTACGCATCTGTGGTCGTCCTCGATCCTTGGAGGGTGGCTCAGAACGACGCGACGACGGAGCCGGCGTACTTGTCCTCGATGAACTTCTTGACCTCGGGAGAGGTCAGGAGCTTGGCGAGCTTCTTGACGCGCGGGTCGTCCTCGTTGCCCTTCTTGACAGCGAGGAAGTTGCCGTACGGGTTGTTGTCCGCGGACTCCAGGACGAGGGCGTCCTTCGAGGGCTTAAGGTCGGACTCGATGGCGTAGTTGCCGTTGATCACCGCGGCGTCGACGTCGTCCAGGGAGCGCGGGGTCTGGGCCGCCTCCAGCTCCTTGAACTTGAGGTTCTTCGGGTTCTTCGCGATGTCCTTGGGGGTCGCGTCGTTGCCCGCGCCGTCCTTGAGCGTGATGATCCCGTTGGCGTCCAGGAGCTTGAGCGCCCGCGCCTCGTTGACCGTGTCGTTCGGGACGGCGACCGTCGCACCGCTCTTCAGCTCGTCGGCCTTCTTGATCTTGCTGGAGTAGAGACCGAGCGGCTCCAGGTGGACCGTGACGACGGGCACGATGTCGGTGCCGTTCTTCTTGTTGAAGTCGTCGAGGTACGGCTGGTTCTGGAAGTAGTTGGCACCGACGGAGCCGTCCTGGGTCGCCGTGTTCGGCAACACGTAGTCGGTGAACTCCTTGACCTGGAGGTCGAGGCCCGCGTCCTTCGCCAGGTTGTCCTTCACATAGGTGAGGATCTCGGCGTGCGGGACCGGGCTCGCGGCGACGACCAGCGGGCCGCTCGTGTCGGCGGCGCCCGAGTCCTGCGAACCGCAGGCGGTGAGACCCAGGGTGAGGGCTCCGGCTGCGAGGACGGCGGTGGTGAACTTGGCAGTGTTACGCACGAAAAGTGCCTTTCCTGAGGGTGTGACGGCCCCGCGGAGGGTGTGCGGGGAGAACAAAGGGGGTGAGGGCCAAGGGGTGTTGGGACCGGCGGGGGTGAAGTGAGGAGTGGGAGCCCGTAGGTGTCAGACGGTCTTGCCGGTCGCGGTGGCGGCCTTCAGGAACCTGAGCCTCGGGGCGGACCCGGACTGGCCGCCGCGGCGGTGCAGCCCGCGGGCGGCGAAGTCTCCGGCGAACTGGATGAGGGAGATGACCACGGCGAGGATGCCGACGGTGATCCACATCAGTTCGGTCTCGAAGCGCTGGTAGCCGTAGCGGATGGCGATGTCACCGAGGCCGCCCGCGCCGACCGTGCCGGCCATCGCCGAGTAGCCGATGAGCGCGACGATCGTCGTGGTGGTGCTGGAGATCAGCGACGGCAGCGACTCGGGGACGAGCACCTTGCGGACGACGGTCCAGGTGTTGCCGCCCATCGACTGCACCGCCTCGACGAGTCCGCCGTCCACTTCGCGGACCGCCGTCTCGACGAGGCGCGCGAAGAAGGGGATCGCGCCGATCGCGAGCGGCACGATGGCGGCCTCACGGCCGATGGTCGTGCCGGTGATCGAGCGGGTGAAGCCCATCAGCGCGACCATGAGGATGATGAACGGCATCGAGCGGGCGATGTTCACGACCTGCCCGATGACCTTGTTCAGCACGGTGTTCTGCAGCAGGCCGCCCCGGTCCGTGAGGACCAGCAGGATGCCCAGCGGCAGACCGCCGACGACGGCGATGACCGTCGACCAGCCGACCATGTAGAGGGTGTCCCAACAGGCCTGCTCCAGCAGCGGCTGCCTCGTCGAAAGTTCAGCCCAGGTCACTTGGCACCTTCCTTCACCAGTACGGGCGCCTGCACCGCTTTTTCGACGACGTCGATCTGCAGGCCCTGCTCGCGCAGGAAGCCGATCGGCACGACGTTCTCCTCGTAACGGCCGGGCAGTTCGATGCGCATCCGGCCGACCTGCTTGCCGCCGACGGTGTCCATCGCGGCGCCCAGGATCGAGATGTCGATGTTGTAGGTGCGCGAGAGCTGCGAGATGACCGGCCGGGTCGCCGCGTCGCCCTGGAAGGTGACGTCGATGACCGTGCGGTCGTCTGCGGAGGCGTCGCCGCTCACCGGGAAGAGCGCGGCGGCCAGCTCGGAGCCGGGGGTGGCCAGCAGCTCGCTGACGGTGCCGGACTCGACGATCCTGCCGTTCTCCATGAGGGCGGCCGAGTCGCAGACGCTCTTGACGACGTCCATCTCGTGCGTGATGAGCAGGACGGTCAGGCCCAGCTGCCGGTTCAGGTCGCGCAGCAGCTGGAGGATGGAGCGGGTGGTCTCGGGGTCCAGCGCGCTGGTCGCCTCGTCGGAGAGGAGCACCTTCGGGTCGCCGGCCAGGGCGCGGGCGATGCCGACGCGCTGCTTCTGGCCGCCGGAGAGCTGGGCCGGGTACGACTTGGCCTTGTCGGAGAGGCCGACGAGGTCCAGCAGTCCCAGCGCCTTGCGGGAACGTTCCTTCCCTGACGTGCCAAGGATTTCCAGCGGCAGCTCGACGTTGTCCTGGACCGTCCGCGAGGACAGCAGGTTGAAGTGCTGGAAGACCATGCCGATGTGGCTGCGCGCCTTCCGCAGCTCCCGGCCCGCGCGCGGGCCGCGGCCGGCGAGGGCCGTGAGGTCCTGTCCGGCGACGGTCACGGTGCCGGCGGTGGGGCGCTCCAGGAGGTTGACGCAGCGGATGAGGGAGGACTTGCCGGCGCCGGACTGTCCGATGACGCCGTACACCTCGCCTTCGCGGACGTGCAGATCGACGCCGTCCAGGGCGGTGACCTCACGTCCGCGCGAGCGGTAGACCTTCTTCAGGCCTGTTGTCGTAATCACTGGGGTTTCCGTCACTGTCGAGTGCAGGGCGTGGGTGTGCGCCGGGCACGGGTGCATTCGGTCGGAACGCGCGGCACGGTCGTTCTCGCGGTGGCGATGAAAGCCGGGCTTCGGCAGAACTGCGTGCGCTGGGCAGGCTCAGTCGCGTACGAAAGGGTCGTACGGGCAGACCTGAGCGGTCTCGCTTCGGGGCGCGAGGCTCTGGGTGGTGCGGGGGCCCTCTAGAAGGCGCACATTCGACACATACAGCGAGCACCGGGCGTCATGGTCGCCTCGGTCGCAAGGATGCGGCTGCTCGTCGTGGTCATGAGAAAAGTAAAGCAGACGTATGCGCGGGACCGGGAACCGCTGTCCGCATCGCGGACAGCGGTGGACACCTCTCAGCCGCCGACGGAGATCTCCACTCCCCCGTCCGTGACCAGCGCCGACACGGCCGAGAGGTCAGCGACGACGATGTCCGCGTGCAGCTCGGTGGCCTGGTGTGTTGTGGTCAATGCCACGGTGGTCATCCCGGCGGAGCGGCCGGCCCGCAGACCCGCGGGCGCGTCCTCGAAGACGACGCAGCGGGCCGGGTCCACGCCGAGCCGGCGGGCGGCGAGCAGGAACGGCTCGGGGTCGGGCTTGCCGCGCGTGATGTCGTCGGCGGCGATCAGGGTCTTGGGCCGGATACCGGCCTCTTCGAGGCGGGCCTCGGCCAGCCGCCGGGTGGCGGACGTGACGACGGCCCAGCGGTCGGCGGGCATGGAGTCGAGGAGCGCCCTGGTCCCCGGAAGCAGATGGACACCGCCTTCGACGTCCTCGACCTCAAGCTGCTCGATGCGTACGACGGCCTCGGGCACCCGGTCGGCGGGCAGCAGGTCGGCGGCTATCTCGGCGGCGGGGCGGCCGTGCAGCTCGACCCGGGCGAACTCCTCGGCGGTGATCCCGTACTCCTCGGCCCAGCGGGTCCAGCAGCGGTACACCGACTCCAGAGACGAGACGAGCGTTCCGTCGTTGTCGAACAGCAGGGCATCGGCTTGGATCTTCATGCACTCGACCCTACGGGGCACCCCGGGGGCGATCGCAGCGGGCCTTTTGGCCCGTAATAGGGTCACGGCATGCTTGATGCCCTGACGGTCGCGACCGCCGTCGCCGCGCTCGCGCTCGCCGCCTGGTGCGGCTGGGCCGCCTACCGCGACCAGCCGACCAAGGACTGGCACTTCATCGGTATGGCCGTGGTGACGCTGCTCGCCCTCGTCCAGCTGGTGGTGGGCATCGTCCAGCTGGCCCGCGGCGAGAAGCCGGAGCAGGGCACGACGATCTTCGTGTCGTATCTGCTCGGCTCCTTGGCGTGCATCCCGGCGGCGGGGTTCATGTCGCTGGCGGAGCGCACCCGCTGGGGTTCGATCACGGTCGCGGCCGGCGGCGTGGTCCTCGCCGTGCTTCAGGTGCGGCTCTACGACATCTGGGGAGGCTGAGATGGCGGCGCCCGAGAAGCAGCAGCCTGGGCGGACGCGGCTCATCGGCGGTCCGGGCATCCTGCTGGTCTGGCTGTACGGAGTGATGGTCGTCGGCGCCGTGTCGCGCTCCGCCCTGCAGATCGCGACGGAGTTCGACAAGGCGCCGCTCGCCTACTCACTGTCCGCGGTGGCCGGACTGGTCTACGGCTTCATCACGTACTCGCTCGTCCGCGGCGGCGAGACGGCCCGTAAGGCGGCGCTGGTGTGCTGCGCCGCCGAACTCGCGGGCGTCCTGACCGTGGGCACCTGGACCCTGGCCGACCCCTCGGCCTTCCCCGACGCCACGGTCTGGTCGGACTACGGCATGGGGTACCTGTTCATCCCGGTCCTGCTACCGGTGACGGCGCTGTTCTGGCTGCGCCGCAGCAGGGCAGCCACTGCATAGACATACGGCGGGGCCTGACGCGCCCCTTCAGGGGCGCGGGGCACTGCGCGACCAGCCCCAACGCCCCCGCGGACGAAAACAGACCTACGCGCTGGCCACGAAAACACTGGCCGACGACCCTTTCGCAAGGGTCACCAGGCTCAGCCGCTCGTCCACCCGCTCCGTGGACACGGGCTCGTACCCGTGCTTCCGGTACAACCGCAGATTGTGCTCGCTGCGGTGCCCCGAGAAGAGCTGGAAACTCTTGGCCCCGCCGTCCGCGGACAGCCGGGACTCGATCGCGTCGAGCAACCGCCCGCCCAGCCCGTGCCGCTGCATCCGGGGATGGACGATCAACTTGTTGATGCGGGCCGTGCCATCCGCATCCACAGCCGCACGCACCGAGGCCACCACCTCGTCGCCCAGCCGGGCCACCAGGACCGTGCCGCCCGCGAGCTCCGCCTTGAGGGAGTCGAGCGGCTGGGTGAGGGGCTCGATGCTGTAGTCGCCGTACAGCTCGGCCTCGCTCTGGTAGCAGAGGAACTGCAGTTTGAGGATCTGTTCGGCGTCCTTTTCGGTCGCCGCCGAGATGGTCACGCTCATGCCCATGTGTGCATGCCTCCCGCTCACCTGTTCCGCCGGTTGTCCCTCACTCCTATCCCCGTGGTTCGTGCGCCGCAACCTCCGACGTAAGCATTCGGCGCAGACAACCCAGGCATCTGGAACGTTCCGGACCGAGACTGCCCTGTGAGATACCCAACTCCCCCGCGATCTCCCGGTATGTGAGGTCCTGCGGGGACAGCAACGCGGCCATGAGCCGCGGACAGCGGCCCGGCAGCTTGCGCACGGCGGAGTGCAGGGCCCGGCGCCGGGCGGCGGTGAGCGCGAGCTGTTCCGGGCCGGGCCCGCTGTCGTCGGCGGGTTCGGAGGCGTACGGCAGCTCGATGCTCGCGGTGTGCCGGGTGCGGCGGGCCTCGGTGCGGACGGCGCCGCGCAGCCAGCCGGCCGGGTCGGCGGGCGGGCCGTCCGTGCCGAGGCGCTCCAGGAGGCGCACCCAGACGGCCTGTTCCAGGTCGCCGGACTCCGCCCCCGAGGCATATGCCTCCGCGGAGGCCTCGGCGGCGAGCAGTGGACGCAGCGTGTCGAGCATGTCGTGGGTCATATGCGGCACGACGCGGCCGCCCCGGCACGAGGTTGCCGGGGCGGCCGTCTGTCACCCCAACCGGGGCCGGTGGCTCAGCTGTTGACGAGCGCTGTACCCAACGGGACTCAGCGCTTCAGGAAGTCCTCGCGGGCGAGGACACCGGTGTCGGGGTTGTCGGTGAAGACCCCGTCGATGCCGGTCGCGAAGTAGGTCCTGAAGGCGCCGAACGGGTCTCCGTAGCCGTCCGCGTCGGTGCCCTTGCGGAAGTTCGTGGGCAGGAAGGGGTTCTCGTTGCGCATCGTGTACGGGTGCAGGATCAGGCCCTCGGCGTGCGCGTCCCGGACCAGGGTGGTCGGGGTCGTGAGGTTGCCGCTCGCGTCCTTCAGGATGATCAGGTCCAGGGTCGGGCCGATGCCCTGCGCGTAGGAGGCGATCTGCTTCAGGCCCGCGGGCTTGACCAGGTCGGCGACCGTACGCGGGTCGCCCGTCTCCACGAAGTCCCAGGGGCGGGTGTTGGCGGCGGACAGGAGCACGACCAGGGGGTTGCCGACCAGCTTGTTCAGGCGCTGGACGCTGGTCGGTTCGAAGGACTGGAGGATGACGGGCGAGTTCTTCTTGTCCAGGCCGTGCCTGCGCAGCACCTTGGCGACCCGCTCCTCCAGACCGAGGCCCAGCCTGCGGAAGTAGGTGGGGTGCTTGAGCTCGGGGTAGATCCAGACCTGCTTGCCGCGCTTGCGGCTCTGCTCCTCGCGCCAGCGCAGCACCTCCTCGAAAGTGGGGATCTCCCAGCGGCCGTCGTAGAGGGTGTTGTGCGGGCGGTTGGCCGGGATGCGCTCCTTGGCGCGCAGCGTCTTCAGCTCGGCGAGCGTGAAGTCCTCGGTGAACCAGCCGGTGGTGGACACCCCGTCGAGGAGCTTGGTGGTCTTGCGGCTCGCGAACTCGGGATGCGCGGAGACGTCCGTCGTACCGCCGATCTCCGGCTCGTGACGGCAGACGAGGTGGCCGTCCTTGGTGGGGACCAGGTCGCCCGCCTCGATGACGTGCGCGCCCATGTCGAGGGCCAGCTGGTACGAGCCGAGCGTGTGCTCCGGCCGGTAGCCGCTGGCCCCGCGGTGCCCGATGATCGTCGGCTTCGGCAGGCTCCTGTAGCCTCCGCCGCCGTGCTTCTCGTCGGCTCTCGCCGTGGCCGGCACCCCGAGGACCGCTCCGCCGGCGCCGAGGACCGCGGCCCCGAGCAGCGCGCGCCGTCCCGGGCGGGTCCCGTTCAGTCCCTCGTTCGACTCCTGCGTCCCCATGTGCGCTCCTCCGCATACTGCGCTGCACCTGTCAAAGCGGGACGATCGTAGGTGCGCGGGGGTGACGGAGGGGAGACCTTGGACGGAACACGCGGGTGACGCTGGATGTCGTGTGGGGTGCGTGAGTTGGCCGGGTCGGTGGAAACGTCCTGGACTGACGTGTCCTCAAACGCCGGACCGGCCGGGTGGGTGGAGGTGACCGGGGTGGGTACCCGGCTTCCCAGAAGGCCTAACAGGTGCGGACTTCGTCACACCGTGTCGTACGGATGACAGCCGTGCGACAGGGCGCCACCGCAGGTAAACAAGGGTCAACAACGCGTATCCAGTCGGTGAACCCGATGTGCAAGACCCGGGGGGCCGCGAGTATCGTCCTCACCTGCACAGACTTATACCGATCCCTTGACACCGGAGGGCACGTTGTCCCGCTTCGCGCTCATCAAGGCAGTGCTCGGACCGATCATGCGCCTGATGTTCCGCCCACGGGTGGAGGGCGCGGAGCGCATCCCGGGCTCGGGCCCGGTCATCCTGGCCGGCAACCACCTCACGTTCATCGACTCGATGATCATGCCGCTCTTCTGCGACCGGCAGGTCTTCTTCATCGGCAAGGACGAGTACGTCACCGGGAAGGGCATCAAGGGCCGGCTGATGGCCTGGTTCTTCACGGGCTGCGGCATGATCCCGGTCGACCGTGACGGCGGCCGTGGCGGTGTCGCGGCGCTGATGACCGGCCGGCGCGTGCTGGAGGAGGGCAAGGTCTTCAGCATCTACCCGGAGGGCACCCGCTCCCCCGACGGCCGGCTCTACCGCGGCCGCACCGGCATCGCCCGGCTGGCCATGATGACCGGCGCCCCCGTCGTGCCGTTCGCCATCATCGGCACGGACAAGATCCAGCCCGGCGGTGCGGGGTTTCCGCGGCCCGGCCGCGTCACTGTCCGGTTCGGTGAGGCGATGGAGTTCTCCCGGTACGAGGGTATGGACCGGGACCGGTATGTACTGCGGGCCGTGACCGACTCGGTGATGACTGAGGTCATGCGGTTGTCGGGGCAGGAGTACGTGGACATGTACGCCACGAAGGCCAAGGAAGCGGCTTAGCTCCGCTGGTTGTTGGGGGCTCCGGGGTGGGGGCCTGAGTGGTGGTGCCGTGCGGGTTCGTCGTGGCTTGTCGCGCAGTTCCCCGCGCCCCTGCAGGGCGCTGGGCCCGCCGCGTTCCTGAAGGGGCGCCCAAGCATCAGACAGGCTGTTCGTCCGGTGGGGCCGCGTTCGTGTGGTCCGCTCCCGGGGACGGGAACCAGAGGACGAAGGTCGAGCCCTCGCCGACTCTTGAGAAGAGGCGGATCTGGCCGCCGTGGGACTCGACTATCTGGCGGACGATCGCGAGGCCCAGGCCCGCGTGACGGTCGCGGCCACCGCCGTTGCCCTTCGCGCGCCAGAAGCGGTCGAAGACCCGGGTCTGGTCGTCGTCGAGGATGCCGGGGCCCTCGTCCCGGACCGACGCCCAGAGCCAGCCGTCCACCCGGCCCGCGGCGACCGTGATGCCGGTGCCCGGCGGCGAGAGTCGTACGGCGTTGGAGAGCAGGTTGCCGACCGCCCTGCGCAGCGCGTCGTGGTCGCCGATGACCGTCAGGCCCGTGGTGAGACGCCGGTGCAGTACGAGCCCGCGTTCGGCGGCGAGCGGCGCGAACTCCTCGCAGGCCTCACCCGCGGCCGCCGCCAGGTCGACGTCCGCGTCGGCGAGCGCGGGTGCCGTACGGCGGGCGGTGGCCAGCAGGTCCTCGACCAGGCGGGTCATACGGGTCGTCGCGCGGTCCACGCTTCGGACGGCCGCCCCGCGCTCGGCCTCCTCGGACTCCTCCGCCGTCAGGACCGCGTCCAGGTTGGCCCGGATGATCGCGAGCGGGCTGCGCAGTTCGTGGGAGGCGTCGTCGATGAGCTGGCGCTGGGCACGGAAGGCCTCGTCGAGACGGTCGAGCATGGAGTCGACGGTGTCGGCGAGGTCGCGGAGCTCGTCCTTGGGCCCGTCGAGGCGGATGCGCTGCGAGAGGTCGGTGGCCTGGATCTCGGCGGCCGTACGGGAGATGGCGCGTACGGGACGCAGGGCGCGGCCGGAGAGGACCCAGCCGATGGCGAGGCTGGTGACGGCGAGTCCGCCGAGCAGGGCGAAGGAGAAGCGGCGGAGGTTGGCGAGGGTCTCGTAGTTGACGGCGGCCTCGACCTCCTGGACCTTCACCACCGGGATCTCGCCGACGTACTCGTCGTTCACGTACTTCGACGCCGAGAACTGCTTGCTGACCGGGTGCGCCTCGCCGCTGCGCTCGACCGCGAGGTACGTCCCGCCGAGGACGAGTGCGGTGAGGACGAAGAGGAGGCCGGAGTAGAGGACGGTGAGACGGAAGCGGATGGTGTGGGTGAACGCCGGGAGGCGGAGCCTCGCCCTGACGATCCGCAGCGTGCCGATCATCGTGTCCTGCCAGTCATCGAGTCCTGCCGGTCATCGTGTCTCCTTGAGGCGGTACCCCTGTCTGATCACCGTCTCGATGAGCGGTTCCTCTTCTCCGGTGATCTTCCGGCGGAGCGAACCGACCGTGACCCGCACGGTGTTGGTGAACGGGTCGGTGTGTTCGTCCCAGACGTGTTCGAGGAGTTCCTCGGCCGGTACGACGCGTCCCGGGCGGGTCATCAGGTAGTGCAGGACGCCGAACTCCTTGGGTGTGAGCTGGAGCGGGCGGGCGCCCCTGAAGGCCTCGAACCGGGCGGTGTCCAGGCGGAGTTCGCCGACCTCGACGACCGCGGTTCCGCCGTCCTCGCGGCGGAGCAACGCTCGTATGCGGGCCAGGAGTTCGGGCAGCGCGAACGGCTTCACCAGGTAGTCGTCGGCGCCCTCGTCGAGACCCCGGACCCGGTCGGCGAGACGGTCGCGGGCGGTGAGCATCAGGATGCGGGGACCGCCGGGCGTGGCCCGTACGGCACGGCAGACCGAGAAGCCGTCGCCGTCGGGCAGGTTGAGGTCCAGCAGCATCAGGTCGTAGTCGTTGACGGCCAGCTTCTCCGTGGCCGTGTCGACGTCGGGCGCGGTGTCCACCGCGTAACCGGCCCGCACCAGCCCGACCTTGAGCGCGACGACGAGGTCTTCCTCGTCCTCGACGACCAGTAGTCTCATCTGCCTCACCCGCCTTCCAACGCCGAGCCGAGTCGCGCCTCTTCAAGGGGCGCGGGGCGTGACATTTCGCGGCTCCTCCCCCACTTTCGGCTTCGCTCGAGCGGGGGCCCCATCGTGGGCGCGATCGGCCACAACGAACCCGTGGCTTCGATCGGGCACGGGCCGGCCCGCGGACCGCTCATCCATCGATGATCGCCCGCGCGGCGGCCCGCGCGTCCGCCACCGGAATCGCGAACCCGATCCCGATCGAACCGCCGCGCTGCTGGTCCAACGTCGCGATGGCCGTGTTGATGCCGATCACCCGACCGTCCGCATCGACGAGCGGCCCGCCGGAGTTCCCCGGATTGATCGACGCGTCGGTCTGCAGGGCCCGCCGCCGTTCACCGCCCTCACCGAGCCGCACGGACCGGTCGAGCGCACTGACGATGCCCGAGGTGACGGTGCCGCTGAGGCCGAGCGGGGACCCGATGGCGAGCACGGTGTCGCCCACGCCGGGCCTGGTCAGGGCCCCGGCGGCCAGTTCGGCGGCGCGCAGCCCACGGGCGGTCTCCGGTTCCAGGACGGCCACGTCGTTGGCGGGGTCGTCGCCGAGCACGTCCGCACGGAGCCGGCGCCCGTCCTGGAGCTCGATCGACACCTCCGAACTCCCCGCCACCACATGCGCGTTGGTGAGGATCCGGCCGCGCTCGTCGAACACGAACCCGGAGCCCTGTCCCTCCGCCGTCTCTATCGACACGACACTCGGCAGCACGCGCGCGGCGACCGCTTCGAGCCCCGTGACGTCCTGCCCGGCCGCCGACGCGGCGGGCTCCTCGTCACTGACGGTCCCGGCCGCGTACCCCGCGGCCCCGCCCGCGAGGACGGCGGCGAGGACCGCGGCCAGGAGGGGGCTGACCTTGCGAGGAGACCGGGGAGGCGGGGCCGGAGGGGGCTGCGGGGTCGGGGTCGCGTACGGGCTCGGGCTCGGGTACGGCGTCTCCGGCGGCGCGGCCGGTCCGAATCCCGAGGGGGGCCGGCCGGGCAGGAAGGAGGGCCCACGCGGCTCGCCGAGGCCCGGGTAGGGGGTGTGTGGCTGCCCGCTGCGGTACGGGTCGCCGGGCTCCACCTCGGCCCAATGGCCTTCCGCCCTGGGGCCGTTGGGGCCCAGGGGGCCTGGCGGGCGCGGTGGCCCGGTGGGGCGTGACGGGCCCAGCGGGCGGGTCGGACTGGGGTGCGCCGGAGGCCCCGCGCGGCCGGGGAGGCCCGCACCGCCCGGCAGGCCAGGCCGGTCCGGAAGACCCAGCCGGTCCGGGAGAGCCAGGTCGTCCGGGAGAGCCGGGTCGTCCGGGAGAGCCGGGTGGTCCGGGATGCCCGTGCCGCGCGGCGGGCCCGGGTGACTCGGTGGGTCCGGGTGACGTGGTGGGCCCGGGTGGGTCGGTGGGCCCGGGTGGCCCTGGAATCGGTCGTACGACACGGTCGTTCCTCCTTGGTCGCGGAACCCTGACCCCGAGGGGCCGAGGCGCGGAACCCGGTGGTGCCGGAAGCCGGAGAGAGGTGCGGATCAGGGGAGTCGGGAGAACCAGAGCAGTGAGGTGGCCGCGGTGGCGAGGGCCGTGAGGAGACCGGCCGCGACGAACCACTGCCAGATCTCGCGTTGCTCGGTGCGGTGCCCGACGGAGCTGCCGATGTCCTCGTACACCTCCTGGAGTTCTTCGCCCGTCGCGGCCTCGTGGAAGTCACCGCCGGTGCCGGAGGCGAGGCCTCGCAGGGCGGGGCCGTCGACCGGGACGCTCACCGTGTCGCCGGACGGCAGGTCAATGGTCCCGCTTTCCGTGCCGTACGCGATGGTCGAGACCGGGATTTTGTCGTCGGCCGCCTCCTGGGCAGCCCACTCGACGGACCGGCCCGTGGTGTTGGAGCCGTCGGACAGCAGCACGATGTGCGCGGGCGGCGGCTTGGTCTCGGCCTCGCGGTCGAGCATGCGGACGGCGTCGCGGGCGGCCACGACTGCCTCGCCGATCGCCGTGCCCTCGCCGGTGGTGAGCCGTTCGATGGCCGAACGCAGGGCGCCGCGGTCGGTGGTCGGCGGGACCGCGACCGTGGCGGAGCCGCTGAACGGTACGAGTCCCGCGTTGAAACGCTCGGGCAGCCGGTCGACGAAGGCGAGCGCGGCACGCTGGGCGGCCTCGAAGCGGGTCGGCTCGACGTCGGTGGCCTCCATGGACGCCGACACGTCGAAGGCCACCACGATCGTGGCCCGCTCACGCGGCACCTGCACCTCCGTGGTCGGCCGGGCGAAGCCCACGACGAGCAGCGCGAGCGTGCCGCAGAAGGCGGCCGCCGGGACATGGCGGCGCCAGCCGGGCCGCCGGGGCGCGACCTTGTCCAGCAGTTCCAGGTTGGTGAACCGGACCGCGTACCGGCCGCGCCTGCGCTGCACCAGCAGATAGGCGCCGACCAGCAGGGCGAGCGGCACCAGGAGCAGCAGCCAGCCGGGCGAGTGAAGACTCACGGCACCTCCAGCGGACTCATGGCTCCTCCAGGGAATCCGGGCGTATGGACCGGGGTACGGACATGGGGGCGACGGACGTGTTCACGCGGCACCGCCTCCCGACCTGCGCCGCTGCTCCTCGACATGGCGTACGACGTCCCGCACCCAATCGCGGTCCGTACGCAGCCGGAGGTGGGCCGCGCCCACCCGGCGGATGGATGCCTTGATCAACGCCCGCTGTTCCAGGGCGGCTTCGGCGTACCGCTCGCGCAACTTCCGCGAGTGGGTGGGGATTTCGCGCCTGATGCCCGTCTCGGGATCGACGACGGCGAGCAACCCCACGTCCGGCAGCTCCAGTTCACGGGGGTCGACGGTCTCGACGGCCAGGATCTGGTGGCGGTGGGCGACCGTTCGAAGAGGTCGCTCCCAGCCGGTCTCCAGGAAGTCGGAGACGACGGCGACCAGGCCGCCGCCGGGGAGCGTGCGCAGCGAGCGCAGGGCGTCGGCCAGGGAGTGCGGGGCGTCTGCGGACACGCCCGCCGCCACCCGGGGCCGGTCCAGGGCGGCCCGCAGGATCGTGAGGAGGTGGTGGCGCCCGGTGCGGGGCGGAATCCGCTGGATGCCGCCGGGTCCGGTGATCTGCGCGCCGAGCCGGTTCCCGGCCCGTTCGGTGAGGAAGGCGACGGCCGCGGCGGCGCCGACGGCCAGGTCGCGTTTCTCCATCCGTGCCGTGCCGAAGTCCATGCTCGCGGACGCGTCGAGCACGATCCAGGTGGTGAGTTCGCGGTCGGCGAGGGTGAGGCGGACGTGCGGGACGGTGGTGCGTGCGGTGGCGTTCCAGTCCATCCGGCGTACGTCGTCGCCGATGACGTACGGCCGGGTTTCGGACACCTCGGTGCCGGGTCCCGGTACGAGGCCAGGGTGGTCGCCCTGGAGGAATCCGTCGGGGCGGCGGGTGAAGAGCAACTCCAGGTGTTTCAGGGCCTGTTCGGGAGTGAGCTCGCTGAGGTTCGGGGTGCCGCTCATGCCGCTTCGCCCTCCGTTGCCCCCTCTGGGCGCGTGGCGGCCCGGCGCGGGGTGATGCGCGGCTGTTCCACTGCGGCCAGTACCTCGTCGACGATCTCGGCGCCGGTGACGCCGTCGGCGAGCGCGTCGAAGGACAGCACGAGCCGGTGGGCGACGACCTCGTGGGCCAGGTCGTGCACGTCCTCGGGGAGCACGTAACCACGGCCGCGCAAAAGGGCGAGCGCGCGGGCGGCGGCGACCAGGCCCAGTGTGGCGCGCGGGCCGGCGCCGTGCGCCAACCGGCTGCCGGGGCCCGCGAGTTCACGGGTCGAGACGACCAGTCGTACGGCGTACTCGGCGACCGCGTGGTGCACGAACACCTCGTCGGCGGTGCGCTGGAGCGCGATGAGCCGCTCGGGGGTGAGGACGGGGCGTGCCCTGGGCGGGTCGACGCTCATGCGGTAGAGGATCGCGAGTTCCTCGGACTCGCTGGGGACGGCGACGTCGACCTTGAGCAGGAAGCGGTCGCGCTGGGCCTCGGGGAGTTGGTAGACGCCCTCGGACTCGATGGGGTTCTGGGTGGCGAGCACGAGGAACGGCTGGGGGACGGGGATGGTGGTGCCGCCGATGGACACCTGGTGCTCGCCCATCACTTCGAGGAGCGCGGACTGCACCTTGGCGGGGGCGCGGTTGATCTCGTCGGCGAGGACGAAGTTGGCGACGACCGGGCCGGGTTCGACGCTGAACTTCTCCTGGGACGGGCGGTAGATCCGGGTGCCGGTGATGTCGGACGGGACGAGGTCGGGGGTGAACTGCAGCCGGGCGAATCGTCCTCCGGCCACCTGCGCGAGGGTCTTCGCGGCGAGTGTCTTGGCGACGCCCGGGACGCCCTGGAGCAGGCAGTGGCCCCGAGCCAGGACCGCGGTGAACATCCGTTCCACCATGCGGTCCTGGCCCACGATCACCCGCTTGACCTCGAAGAGCGCCTCTTCGAGGAGCTTCCCGTCGGTGGCGTCACCGCGTGGGTCGGCGGTGGTCACAGTGCTGCCGCGGGGTCGCTCGGATCCGCGGAGGGGGTGCCGCTGGTGCCGACGAGGGTCTTTCGGTTACGGATACGACGGGTCATGGTCGGTGGCTCCTTCGGCCGTGTGGGACGACGTCGGATACGGAGCCAAGACCATCAGGTGAGGGCGAAAACGAGCTTAAAGGGCGCTGCTGCCTGCGGGTTTGGGAGCGGGGGTGATTGTTGGCTGCGGGTGCGTCGTGGCCTGTCGCGGCCACGCGGCGGAGCCGCGCAATGTCACAGCCCCGCATGTCACAGCCCCGCGCCCCTGAAGGGGCGTGCCTTCTACTCCCCGGTTCCCAGTTTCTGGCCCCGCAGCAGTACCCACGCCGCCACCGACGCCGCCAGCAGTACCGCCGCGCCGAGGCCCGCCGCCAGGGCGATGCCGTCGACGAAGGCCGTGCGGGCTGCGTCGAGGAGCGGCTCGGCGTTGGGCAGCCCCTCGGACGCCTCCACCGCGCCGCCGAGGGACTCGTGGGCCGCGGCCGCCACCTCGGGGGGTGTGCCCGGCGGGGCCGTGAACCCTGCGTAGACGCCGGTGACGATGGAGCCGAGCAGGGCGATGCCGAGGGCCGCGCCGAGTTCGTACGCCGTCTCGGAGACCGCGGACGCGGCGCCCGCCTGTTCCTTGGGCACGCTGGAGAGGATCACGTCGGCGGTCACGGTGAAGGCGAAGCCCGCGCCCACGCCGACGACCAGCAGGGCCCCGCCGAGCAGCGGATACCCGGTCGACTCGTCGAGCAGGGTCAGCGCGCCCAGGGCGAGCCCGATCGCGGCGAGCCCGCCGGCGGTGACGGCACGCACCGAGTACCGGCGTGCGACCGTACCCGCGACCAGGCCCGCCGCCACCGCGCCCAGTGCGGCGGGCAGTTCGGCAAGGCCCGCCTCCAACGGCCCCCTGCCCTGCACGAGTTGCAGGAACTGCGAGAGGAAGAAGACCAGCCCGGACAGGCCGAGGATGGTCAGCAGATCGGCGAGCACGGCCCCGGAGAAGCCGCGGTTGCGGAACAGCCGCATGTCCAACAGCGGTATGGGAAGCGCGAGTTGACGACGTACGAAGCCGTAGAGCGCGACCGCGCCGAGCAGTCCCGCGGCGCCCGCCGTGGCGTTCGGGCCGTGCGAGGCGGCCTCCTTGATCCCGTACACGATGCCGACCATGCCGATGAGCGACAGCACGACGCTCATCAGGTCCCAGGGGCCGGGCTCGGGGTTGCGGGACTCGGGCAGCAGCTTCACGCCGACGAGGACGAGGACCGCCATCACGGGGAGGTTGATGAGGAAGACGGAGCCCCACCAGAAGTGTTCGAGGAGGAAGCCGCCGACGACCGGGCCGACCGCCGTGCCGGCCGAGGCGGTGGCGCCCCAGATGCCGATGGCGAGGCTGCGTTCGCGCGGGTCGTGGAAGAGGTTGCGGATGAGCGCGAGGGTGGCGGGCATCAGGGTCGCGCCCGCGACACCGAGCAGTGCCCGCGCCACGATCATCAACTCGGGCGTGCTCGCGTAGGCGTTGAGCACGGATACGAGGCCGAACGCGACCGAGCCGATGAGCAGCAGCTTCTTGCGGCCGATGCGGTCACCGAGGCTGCCCATCGAGACGAGCAGGCCCGCGATGACGAACGAGTAGACGTCTCCGATCCACAACAGCTGCGTACCGGTGGGCTTGAGGTCCTCGCTGATGTAGGGGGTCGCGAGACCGAGGACGGTCGCGTCGACGGCCACCAGCAGCACGGCGAGGACGAGGACGGCGAGCGCGAGCCAGCGGCCCGGACGCTTCTCCGTCTCCGCCGCGAACGCCGGCCGCACCGTGCTGGTCATGATTCCTCTCTCCGTAGCGCGCCGCCGAGCAGCAGCTCGACGATCATGTGGTGGAAGTCGTTGGCGGCCACCCGGCCCTCGGTCACGGCCCATGCCCCGGAGGCGATGAGCGCGTAGAGGGCTTCGGTGAGCCAGACCGGGGTGAGGTCGATGCGGAACTCGCCGCTCTCCTGGCCGCGCCGGAACACCGCGGCGATCCGCGTGTCGAGCCGGGCCCAGCCCTCGTGCCGCTCCTCGCCCTCGAACAGCTGGTTCTCGGAGTAGAGGAAGGCGAGCAGCCCGGCGGCGCTCTCGATCTCCCCCACGAGACGGCGTACGGCCTCCGGGGCGGTGTCCTCGTCGAGCCGAGCCGCGTCCAGCGCCGCCTCGCACTCGCGGATGCCTAGATCCTCCAGCGCCCGAACGAGGGCGTCGCGCCCGGCGAACTGGCGGTGCAGCGTGGCCCGGCTGATCCCGGCCGCCTTGGCGACCTCGTCCATGGTGGCGGTGGATTTCCGGGTGAGCAGGGCGGCTGCGCTGCGCAGCACGTGGTCACGGTCGACAGCCATGAGACAACCATAACCCATATGAGACACCAATGTCTCATTCGAAGCGTGTGACGCTCACCGCCGGCAGGTCTGCCTGCGAAGGCTCAGTGCCAGGGCAGCTGCCCGCGCCGCTCCCAGTACGCCACCGGCTCCTCGGTCAGCGCGTCGAGCCGGGACTGCTGCTCGTCGTCGAGGTCGACCACGGCGGCGTGCAGGTTCGAGGAGAGCTGGACGGCGGTGGCCGCGCCGGAGAGGACGACACCGGCCCAGGGCTGCCGCAGGACCAGCGCCAGGGCGACCGCGTCGGAGCCGAGGCCGGCCTCCTCGGCGATGGCGCGTACGGCGTCCGGCGCGTGCGGGTCGGCGAGCCGGCCGTTGGCCATGCCCTCCTTGACGATCACGGTGAGCCCGGCGTCGTGCGCCTCGGCGAGCGCGGGGCCCGCGGAGGTCTCCAGGACGTTGTACGTGGACTGGACGGTTCGGAACAACGGCTCGCCGTCGACCGTCACGGCGAGCGCGGTGCGGATCGCGTCGGCCTGGGCGGGGCCGCTGGTGGAGAAGCCGACGGTCAGACCGTGCGCCGCGGCCTCGGCCAGCCTGGCGTGCAGTTCCTTGTCGGTGAGGGCCGGGCTGTCCGGGGTCACCGAGTGGATCTGGTAGAGGTCGAGCCGGTCACCGAGCAGTTCGGCGGTCTCGGCGCGCTGCCTCTCGTACGTGGCGAGGCTGTGGTCCTTGATCTCGTGCGCCTCGGCGTCGGTGCGCCAGTCCGCCGTATAGGTGTAGCCCCACTTGCTCCCGACGACGACGTCCTCGATGTCGGACCGCGTGTTCAGCCAGCCGGCGAGGAACTCCTCGGAGCGGCCGTACGAGCGGGCGGCGTCGAAGTAGCGCACGCCCTGGGCGTAGGCGGCGTCGAGGAGTCCGTGGGTGCGGGTGCGCAGCGTCTCGACGCCGCGGTCCGCTCCGAGGTCCTGGTCCCGGCCGAGGTTGATGTAGCCGGGGCGGCCGATCGCGGCGAGGCCGAGGCCGATGTGGCAGGTGGGGGTCGTTGCTGTTGCCAGTCGGGCGAAGGGCATCGCGGGCTCCGTTGGGTCGGCTGCAGTGCGGCTTCGACCAACGTAACCCGCGATGACCTTCGGTGAGGACAGGGCGCCTGAGAGCTCGATTCGTTCGGCGCCCTGGCGGGTGCGGGCGCATCGTGGTTGCTCGCGCCCCGCGGCGGAGCCGCAAGTGTCACAGCCCCGCGCCCCTAAAAGCAGGGCGTGTTTCCCCTACCGCTTGCCCTTCGCCGTGGCCCACTCGTGCTGGGCCGCCACGTTCGCCTTCACCTCTGCCAGCTGGATCGCGACCGCGCTCGGGGCCGTGCCTCCGCGGGCGTTGCGGGAGGCCAGGGCGCCCGGCACGTTCAGGACCGAGCGGACCTCGGGCGTGAGGTGGGCGGAGATCTTCGCGAACTGCTCGTCGGTGAGGCCGTCGAGCTCGATGCCGTCGGCCTCCGCGGCCTTCACGCACTCCCCCGCGACCTCGTGCGCGACGCGGAACGGCACGCCCTGCTTGACCAGCCACTCGGCGATGTCGGTGGCGAGCGAGAAGCCGGCCGGGGCCAGCTCCTCCATGCGCTCGCGGTGGACGGTGAGGGTGGCCATCATGCCGGTGAAGGCGGGCAGCAGGACCTCCAGCTGGTCGCAGGAGTCGAAGACCGGCTCCTTGTCCTCCTGGAGGTCGCGGTTGTACGCGAGGGGCAGGGCCTTGAGCGTCGCCATCAGACCGGTGAGGTTGCCGATGAGCCGGCCGCTCTTGCCGCGCGCCAGCTCCGCGATGTCCGGGTTCTTCTTCTGCGGCATGATCGACGAGCCGGTGGAGAAGGCGTCGTGGAGGGTGACGAAGGAGAACTCCTTCGTGTTCCAGATGATGATCTCCTCGGCGATCCGGGAGAGGTTCACCCCGATCATCGCGGTGATGAAGGCGAACTCTGCGACGAAGTCGCGCGAGGCCGTGCCGTCGATGGAGTTGCCGACACTGCCGTGCTCGAAGCCGAGGTCCTTGGCGACCGACTCCGGGTCGAGGCCGAGGGAGGAACCGGCCAGGGCGCCCGAGCCGTACGGCGACACGGCCGTCCGCTCGTCCCACTGCCGCAGGCGCTCGGCGTCCCGGGACAGGGACTGGGCGTGGGCCAGCACATGGTGGGCGAACAGCACGGGCTGGGCGTGCTGCAGATGCGTACGGCCCGGCATCGCGACGTCCGGGTGCGCCTCGGCCAGCCCGACCAGCGCGTCCTGGAGGTCGGCGATCAGCCCGCCGATGATCCGGGCGTGGTCGCGCAGGTACATCCGGAAGAGCGTGGCGACCTGGTCGTTGCGCGAACGGCCCGCGCGCAGCTTGCCGCCGAGGTCCGGGCCGAGCTGCTCCAGGAGACCGCGCTCCAGGGCGGTGTGGACGTCCTCGTCGGCGATGGTGCCGACGAAGGTGCCGTCCGCGACGACGGTCTCCAGCCGGTCGAGCCCCGCGAGCATGCGCTCCAGCTCGTCGTCGGTCAGGAGGCTCGCCTTGTGCAGCACGCGCGCGTGGGCACGTGATCCGGCGATGTCGTACGGCGCCAGCCGCCAGTCGAAGTGGACGGACGCGGACAGCTTGGCCAGGGCCTCGGCGGGCCCGTCGGCGAACCGCCCACCCCAGAGCCGTACATCACCGCTGTTGCTGCTCACTCGCTGTGCTCCTCAAGACTGTTGATGTACGACCACCGCCCCGCTCTTCCATCGGGGCGGCGTCAGGCTAGTACGGGCCGCGTACCTCAGGCGCGCGGGACAGTGCCGACACGCGGCTGCGCCGCGGGTGCGACCAGCCCACCACAACCCGCACGTGGTTACGCACCGGACTCCGCGAAACGCCTACGCGAGGTCCCGCTTCGCCGCGATCTTCGAAGACAGCGCGAAGATATCGATGAACCCCTGCGCCTTGGACTGGTCGAACGTATCGCCCGAGTCGTAGGTCGCGAGGTTGAAGTCGTACAGCGACTCCTCGGACTTCCGGCCGGTGACGACGGCGCGGCCACCGTGCAGGGTCATGCGGACGTCCCCGGAGACATGCTGGTTGGCCTCGTCGATGAAGCCGTCCAGGGCGCGCTTGAGCGGGGAGAACCACAGGCCGTCGTAGACCAGCTCGCCCCAGCGCTGCTCGACCTGCCGCTTGTAGCGGGCGAGTTCACGCTCGACGGTGACGTTCTCCAGCTCCTGGTGGGCGGTGATCAGCGCGATCGCGCCGGGAGCCTCGTACACCTCGCGGGACTTGATGCCCACGAGCCGGTCCTCGACCATGTCGATCCGGCCGATGCCCTGGGCGCCCGCGCGGGCGTTGAGCTGCTGGATCGCCTGGAGGACGCTGACGGGCCTGCCGTCGAGGGCGACCGGGACGCCCGCCTTGAAGGTGACGACGACCTCGTCGGGCTCACGCGGCAGCGCCGGGTTCTGCGTGTACTCGTAGACGTCCTCGATCGGGGCGTTCCAGATGTCCTCCAGGAAGCCTGTCTCGACGGCGCGTCCGAAGACGTTCTGGTCGATGGAGTACGGCGACTTCTTGGTGGTGGCGATCGGCAGGCCCTTCTCCTCGCAGAAGGCGATCGCCTTGTCCCTGGTCATCGCGTAGTCGCGGACCGGGGCGATGCACTTGAGGTCCGGGCCGAGGGCCTGGATGCCGGCCTCGAACCGCACCTGGTCGTTGCCCTTGCCGGTGCAGCCGTGGGCGACGACGCCCGCGCCGTGCTTGTGGGCGGCGGCGACGAGGTGCTTGACGATCGTCGGCCGGGAGAGGGCGGAGACCAGCGGGTAGCGGTCCATGTAGAGGGCGTTGGCCTTGATCGCCGGGAGGCAGTACTCCTCGGCGAACTCGTCCTTCGCGTCCGCGACCTCGGCCTCGACGGCGCCGCACGCGAGGGCGCGCTTGCGGATGGCGTCCAGGTCCTCGCCGCCCTGGCCGACGTCGACCGCTACGGCGATGACCTCGGCGCCCGTCTCCTCGGCGATCCAGCCGATGGCGACGGAGGTGTCCAGACCGCCTGAGTAGGCGAGTACGACGCGCTCGGTCACGGGCTTCTCCTCACAATGCACTCACTGACATGCATGAGTATGCAGCGCTCTGCATGATTCGTCAATCCAGGGTGTGCCGAAAAGTAATTCAAGAGTCGTTTGAACGCGGGAAACCGCTTTCGCGTACTCCACCCCGAACACCGGCGCCGTGTTTGTAAACCCACTCCTGACCCAAGTGAGGCACTCCCATGTCCAGGGCTCTCCAGAAGTACAACAAGCGCCGCGTGGCGATCATCGGTGGCGTGGCCGCGGTCGCGTTGTCCGGAGCGGTCATCGCCGGATCGGCCTTGGCCGGGGAAACGTCCAAGAGCACCAACAGCCAGGCCGCCAGAACCAAGGCCGCCCCCGGCACGGTGAACTGCCCCGCCGTCGCGCCGAGCCTGCCCGCGATCCCCGCCTCCGCCAAGGCCGAGGTCGACCGCAACCTCGCCCTCCTCGACACCCAGATCGCCGAAGCCAACAAGCGCCTCGTCGACACCGTCGGCCAGGGCGGCGCCAACTTCGCCCAGAACGCGATCGTCGGCCCGCTCAAGGACAAGCGCGTCGCGACCATCAACCGCATCGCCACCGCGATCGGCCGCACCGCCGCCAAGCCCCAGGGCCTCGACTCCCTCGCCACCTGCACCCTGAACGCGGGCGCGGCGGCCGGCGGCGGTGCGGCTGCCTCGCCGAGCGCGGCGCCCACCCAGCCGGCAGGCGGGAACGCCGGAAACGCGGGCAATGCGGGGAACACCGGCAACACGAACGCGGCCGGCACGGTGAACTGCCCCGCCGTCGCGCCGAGCCTGCCCGCGATCCCCGCCTCCGCCAAGGCCGAGGTCGACCGCAACCTCGCCCTCCTCGACACCCAGATCGCCGAAGCCAACAAGCGCCTCGTCGACACCGTCGGCCAGGGCGGCGCCAACTTCGCCCAGAACGCCATCGTCGGCCCGCTCAAGGACAAGCGCGTCGCGACCATCAACCGCATCGCCACCGCGATCGGCCGCACCGCCGCCAAGCCCCAGGGCCTCGACTCCCTCGCCACCTGCACCCTGAACAAGTAGTCACCGGATCACCGACGTCCCCCCACGGGCGCCCCGCACGCCGGCCGGGGCGAACCCGGGGACCGCGGGCCACCAGGCCCGCGGTCCCCGGGGATCTCCGGGCGCCGGCCGGAGGCCATGCGGCCCGCACACCCGCGCACCTCCCCGCACCCCCACACGCGGGCGGCGCAATTCCTTAGACAAGCGAAAGACCTGCGCCCATAATCGTTAGCCATGGGAAAGACTTATGAGCGCATAGACGGCCGCCTGCGTACGTTCATCGAGGCGCAGCCCCTCTTCTTCACCGCGACCGCGCCCCTGTCGGGCGACGGCACGGTCAACCTCTCGCCCAAGGGCCTCACCGGTTCGTTCACGGTCCTCGACGAACTCACCGTCGCCTACCTGGACTTCGCGGGCAGCAACGCCGAGACGATCGCCCACCTCCGGGAGAACGGCCGGATCACCCTGATGTGGTGCGCCTTCCAGGGCCCGCCGAACATCGTCCGCGTACACGGCCGGGGCGAGCCGGTCTTCCGCGACGACCCGCGCTTCGAGGAACTCCTCACGCACTTCCCCGGCATCGACCCGACGCGGCACGGCCTGCGCGCGGTCATCGTGGTGACGGCCGAACTCGTCCGGGACACCTGCGGCTACGCGGTGCCCAACATGTCGTACGACGAGGACCGCGACCTGCACGCCAAGCGCTTCGCGCGGGAGGACGACGTCTCGCTGAACGCGTACTTCGAGAAGAAGGAGCATGTGGGGACCAGCCTGGATGGCCTACCCGGGCTGCCGCTGCCCCTGCCTCCCAGTAGCGTCTGACGCATGCGCCCAGGAGCCGCCCTTCTCGCGTCCGTGTCCCTCTTCGTACTGGCCCCAAGTGCCCCCGGTGCGACCGGTGACGCCGCCGGTCGGGCGCCGCTGCCCGAGCGGATGGCGGACACGGGCGGCGGCAGCCAGCTCATCACCGCGCAGGCCTCCCGGACCTCCTCGACGACCGGCACGGTCACCTGGTGGAACCGGCGGGACGGGCGCTGGGTGAAGGCCGGTTCCGTGCCCGCGCGCTTCGGTGCGAAGGGGCTCGTCGAGGGCGGCTCCCGCGAGCAGGGCACGAACACCACCCCCACCGGCCTGTACGACCTGCCGTACGCCTTCGGCATCGAGCCGGCGCCCGAGGGGACGAGGGCGAAGTACCGCCCGGTGAGGCAGAACTCCTGGTGGTGCGAGGACAACGCCTCCCGCTCCTACAACCGCTGGACCGAGCCGCGCCCGGCCGACTGCCGTGCCGCCGAGTCCGAGCACCTGATCTCGTACCCGGTGCAGTACGCGTACGCGCTCGTCGTCGGCTTCAACTACGAGCGGCCGGTGCGAGGGCGTGGCGCGGGGATCTTCCTGCACGTCAACGGACGTGGCGCGACGGCCGGTTGTGTCTCCGTGTCCCACGACGCGATGCGGCGCATCCTGACCTGGGCCGATCCGGCGCGCAGGCCGCACATCGCCATCGGGACGGACGGCGGGCCGACCGCGATCGTCCGCTACTGACCATTACTGACCGCGACTGACCGCTGCCTCCGGCGTCGCGCGGCCGTCCGCCGAGGGGACCCCCGCGACCTCGGGTTACCGCGAGTCGCACCAGTTCACGGCTTGCTCCGCGGGCCGTTGAACACTCCGTCGTCCCGGGACGTACCACTGGGCCAAGGGGCCACTCCCCTTCCCAGCGTCCCCCACGGAGGAACCGTGAGCACGATCGCCGGCGGCCGCGCGGCGCGGCGCCAGACGATGCGCCGCATTCGCCCACGTCGCTCCCCCGCCATCCCGTTGCTGATCGCCGTGTGGGCGGGTGCGGCGGGCGTGATCTGGCTGTGGTGGAGCAACACCCCGTCCATCGCGGACGACAAGGGCCGGATCCTGAACGCGGGCCGGATCACCGGTCTGCTGGCCGGGTATCTGATGGCTCTCGTGGTCCTGCAGATGGCCCGGGTACCGGCGCTGGAACGCAGTGTCGGCTCCGACCGGGTCGCCCGCTGGCACGCCATGAGCGGCCGCTACATGCTCTGCCTCACGCTCGCCCACATCGGTCTGACGATGTACGGCTACGCACTGCAGGCGAACACGGGGGTCGTCGACCAGACCATCGAGTCGGTCAAGACCCTGCCCGACATGGGCAAGGCGGCCATCGGCACGGGTGTGCTGCTGTTCATCGGCCTCATCTCCGTCGGCGGACTGCGCAAGCGGATCCCGTACGACACCTGGTACCACATCCACCTGCTCACGTACGTGGCCGTGTACCTGTCGTTCTGGCACCAGCTGTCCACCGGCAACGACTTCGCGGTCGAGCCGGCCGCCACGACTGCCTGGTACGCGCTGTACGGGACCGTGACCGCGCTGGTGCTCTGGTACCGGGTGATCACGCCGATCCGGCTGAACCTGCGGCACCGGATGCGGGTCGAGGAGGTCGTCGAGGAGGCGCCCGGCATCGTCTCCGTGCTGATCAGCGGGAAGCGGCTGCACCGCATCGGTGCCGAGCCCGGGCAGTTCTTCCGCTGGCGGTTCCTGGCCCCGGGCATGCGGCTCAGTTCGCACCCGTACTCGCTGTCGGCGGCGCCCAGGCCCGGTCTGCTCAGGATCACGGTCAAGGCGCTCGGCGACCACAGCACCGCGCTGAAGGGGCTGAAGCGGGGCACGCGGGTGTGGGCCGAGGGCCCGTACGGCGCGATGACCGCGTCCCGGCGCAGCCGCGGCAAGGTGCTGCTGATGGCCGGTGGAGTGGGAATCACCCCGATGCGGGCGCTGTTCGAGACGCTGCCCGCCGAGCGTGGCGACCTCACCCTGCTGTACCGGGCCAACAGCACGCAGGACCTGGCGCTGTGGGACGAGCTGTCGGCGATCGCCGACGAGCGCGGCGCCCGCCTGATGTACGCGGTGAACAGCCCCGACGGAGAGCGCCCGGACATCAACCCGGAGACGCTGCGCCGGAAGCTGCCCGACATCGACGAGCACGACGTGTTCCTGTGCGGGCCTCCCGGCTTCGCCGAGGGCGCGTACACCGCACTGCGCGGCGCGGGCGTGCCGGCCCGCCGCATCCACCACGAGTCCTTCGAGCTGTGACGAACGGGAGTCCGCACCGATGAAGAAGAGCCACCCCCTGCGACGAATCGTGCTGGCCGGTGCCGCCACGGTGTCCGGGATCGTGCTGCTGCTGACGCTGAAGCCCTCCTCGGACCCGGCGGCCGCGTCGGCCGATGGCGCGCCACAGGGACAGCAGTCGGTAGCGCCCCAGGGCTCCGGAGGCGTACAGGCCGGCAACGGAGGGGACCAGACCCTCACCGGTGACGTCGTCAAGACCGAGTACGGAAATGTCCAGGTCCGGGTCACGATGAGCGGCGGCAAGATCACCTCGGCCGCCGCCATCGAGGCACCCAGCGGCGGGCGCAGCACCGTGGTTAGCACCGACGCGGTGCCCAAGCTCAACCAGGCGGCGATCCAGACGGGCAGCGCCGAGATCGACGCGATCTCGGGTGCCACCTACACGAGCGGCGGCTACAAGAAGTCCCTGCAGTCGGCACTCGACAAGGCCGGCTCGTCCTCGGCGACCGGCGGCGGCGCGGGCGCCGGAAGCGGCTCGGCCGACGCGAGCGGGTCCACGGGTGGATCCACGGGTGGGTCCACCGGCGGTTCCACCGGAGGAGGTGCCGCCCAGGCGAAGACCCTCACCGGCACGGCCGTCCAGACCGAGTACGGCCCCGTGCAGGTGCGGATCACCGTCGCGGGCGGCAAGATCACCAAGTCCGAGGCGGTGCAGTCGCCCAGTGGCGGCCGCAGCACCCAGATCAGCGGTGACGCGGTGCCCAAGCTCAACCAGTCCGCGGTCGCGGCGGGCAGCGCCGACATCGACGCCGTGTCCGGTGCCACGTACACGAGTGGCGGCTACAAGGAGTCCCTGCAGTCGGCCCTGGACCAGGCCGGTGGCTGAACCGACCGAGCCGGCCGACCTGGCCGAACCCACCGAATCCGAACCCGCCGAGGCGCCCCTCGCGGTGCGTCACGCGGAGGAGGTGATGGGCACGGTCTTCTCCTTCGACGTACGGGGCGGCGAACCCGGGGCCGTACAGGCCGCGTTGGCGGAGGCGGTGGCCCAACTCCACGCGGTGGACGAGGTGTTCAGCACCTACCGCGAGGACAGCCAGATCTCCCGGTTGGCGCGCGGCGAACTGACCGTCGACGGCTGCGACCCGGAGGTCGCCGAGGTGCTCGAACTGTGCGCCGAGGCCGAGCGGTTGAGCGACGGCTGGTTCAGTACGAGATACGCGGGTCTCATCGACCCGACCGGCATGGTGAAGGGCTGGGCCGTCGAGCGCGTGGCCCGGCATCTCGTCGCGGCCGGGGCGAGCGGCGTCAGCGTGAACGGCGGCGGCGACGTGCAGATGTACGGCGTGCCGGGGCCGCACCGGCCCTGGCGGGTCGGCGTCTCCGACCCGCTGCGGCCCGGCGGTCTGGCCGCCGTGGTCTCCGCGGCCGGTGTCGACGAGCTGGCCGTGGCCACCTCCGGCTCCGCCGAGCGCGGCACCCACATCGTGGACCCGCGCACCGGCCGCTCCGCGGTCACCGACCTGGTCGCCGTGACTGTCGTCGGCCCCCGCATCACCTGGGCCGACGCCTGGGCGACTGCCGCCTTCGCGATGGGCTCCCGCGAGGCCCTGACCTGGCTGGAGTCCCTGCCGGACGTCGAGGCCCTGCTGATCACGGCGGGCGACGAGGTCAGATGCACGGGGGGCCTGGCCAACAGGCTGGGCTGAGGGGGAGTCACCTTCAGGCACGCGCGAGCGGCGGGGATTTCAGAGGCGCGGGCATCCTGCCAAGCGGCCTGGGCTGAGGCGTGCTTTCAGGGGCGCGGACGGGCCGGCTGATCAGCCTGAGCCGAAGCAGCTTTTAGGGGCGCGGGGAACTGCGCGACAACCACAGCGCACCCGCACCCGACTCACAACCCTCAATGGTGGTTCGTGGCCAACCGCAGCAAGTGATCCGCCAGCGCCTGCCCACCCGTGGGGTTGCGGCTGATCAGCAACAGCGTGTCGTCCCCGGCGATGGTCCCGAGGATGTCGTGCAGCTCGGCCTGGTCGATCGCCGAGGCGAGGAACTGCGCAGCCCCCGGAGGGGTCCGCAGCACCACGAGGTTCGCCGAGGCCTCCGCGGAGATCAACAGCTCCGAGGACAGCCTCCGCATCCGCTCCTCCTTCGCCGACTCCCCCAGCGGCGCGCGCGGGGTACGGAACCCCCCTTCGCTCGGCACCGCGTAGATCAGGTCGCCGTCGTTGTTGCGGATCTTCACCGCGTTCAGCTCGTCCAGGTCCCGGGAGAGCGTCGCCTGAGTGACGTTCAGCCCGTCGTCGGCGAGAAGCTTGGCCAACTGGCTCTGGGAGCGCACCGGTTGCCGGTTGAGGATGTCCACGATCCGGCGGTGGCGTGCGGTTCGGGTCTGCGGGACGGCGGGCCCCGCGTGCTCGTGGTCCTGCGCCTGACTCATCGTCGTCGTCCCATTCCTCAGGATGCTCCGTCCCCGTCGGCGTCTCGGGCCTGGTCGAGGACGCCGGGCAGGGCCCGCAGGAACACGTCCACCTCGTCGTCGCTCACGTTCAGCGGCGGCATCAGCCGTACGACATCGGGGGCGGGCGCGTTCACCAGGAGACCGGCGTCCTGAGCCGTCTGTTGCACACGGGGCGCGAGCGGCTCGGTGAGCACGATACCCAGCAGGAGGCCCGCTCCCCGGACATGGCCGATCAGCGGGTGGCCGAGAGACTCGATTCCGTCCCGCAGCTTCTCGCTCGTCCGCTTCACGTTCTCCAGCAGCCCCTCCGCCTCGATCGTGTCGAGGACGGCGAGTCCGGCGGCGCAGGCGACCGGGTTGCCGCCGAACGTCGTGCCGTGGTGGCCGGGCTTCAGCAGCTGCGCGGCCCGGCCGAAGGCGACGGTCGCGCCGAGCGGAAGCCCGCCGCCGAGCCCCTTGGCGAGCGTGACGACGTCCGGCAGGACACCCTCGTGGGCCTGGTACTCGAACCAGTGCCCCGTCCGGCCGACACCCGTCTGCACCTCGTCGAGGACGAGGAGCGTGCCGGTGGCGGCGGTGATGGCACGAGCCGCCTTGAGGTAACCGGGCGGCGGCACGACCACGCCGTTCTCGCCCTGGACCGGCTCGATGACGACCAGCGCGGTGTCCTCGGTGACGGCGGCGGCGAGCGCCTGCGGGTCCCCGTACGGCACATGCGTGACATCGCCCGGCAGCGGCAGGAACGGCTCACGCTTGCCCGGCTGGCCGGTGAGCGCGAGCGCGCCCATGGTCCGGCCGTGGAAGCCGCCGTCGGTGGCGACCATGTGCCCGCGGCCCGTGAGCCGGCCGATCTTGAAGGCGCCCTCGTTGGCCTCGGCCCCCGAGTTGCAGAAGTAGACCCGGCCGTCCCGTCCGAAGAGCTGGAGCAGGCGTTCGGCGAGCGCGACGGGCGGCTCGGCGACGAAGAGGTTGGAGACATGGCCGAGGGAGGCGATCTGCCGGCTGACGGCCTCGACGATCGCCGGGTGGGCGTGGCCGAGCGCGTTGACCGCGATGCCGCCGACGAAGTCCAGGTACTCCTTGCCGTCGGCGTCCCACAGTTTTGTGCCGGCGCCACGGACGAGGGGCAGCCGCGGGGTGCCGTAGTTGTCCATCAGCGCGCCCTGCCATCGCTGGGTGAGCTGTTCGTTGGCGGTCATACGGCTTCCCCCTCATGCCTGTTCGGCTCATGCCTGTTCGGCTCATGCCTGTTCGGCTCATGGCTGCTCGGCTCATGCCCGTGCGGCTCTTGCGCGTCCGGCACGACCATCGTGCCGATGCCCTCGTCGGTGAAGATCTCCAGCAGGATCGAGTGCTGGACCCGGCCGTCGATGACCCGGGCGGTGTTCACGCCGTTGCGGACGGCGTGCAGACAGCCCTCCATCTTCGGCACCATGCCGCTGGCCAGTTCGGGCAGCAACTTCTCCAGCTCTCTCGCGGTGAGCCGGCTGATGACCTCGTCGGAGTTCGGCCAGTCCTCGTAGAGTCCCTCGACGTCCGTGAGGACCATCAGTGTTTCGGCGCCCAGCGCCGCAGCGAGTGCCGCAGCCGCCGTATCAGCATTGACGTTGTAGACATGTCCGTCGTCCTGGCTACGGGCGATCGACGAGACGACCGGGATCCGGCCGTCGGCGAGCAGTGCCTCGATCGCGCCCGTGTCGATCGCGGTGATCTCGCCCACCCGCCCGATGTCGACCAACTCCCCGTCGATCTCGGGCTGGTGCTTGATGGCGGTGATGGTGTGCGCGTCCTCGCCGGTCAACCCGACGGCGAGCGGCCCGTGTTGGTTGAGCAGCCCGACGAGCTCACGCTGGACCTGTCCGGCGAGCACCATGCGTACGACGTCCATGGCGTCCTCGGTGGTGACCCTGAGGCCCGCCTTGAACTCGCTGACGATGCCGTGCCGGTCCAGGGCCGCGCTGATCTGCGGGCCGCCGCCGTGCACGACCACGGGCTTGAGCCCGGCCTGGCGCAGGAACACGACGTCCTGGGCGAACGCGGCCTTCAGGTCCTCGTCGATCATGGCGTTGCCGCCGAACTTGATGACGACGATCTTGCCGTTGTGCCGCGTCAGCCAGGGCAGCGCCTCGATGAGGATCTGCGCCTTGGGCAGTGCGGTGTGCTTGCGGGTAGTGCTCATGACGAGTACGCGCTGTTCTCGTGGACGTAGTCGGCGGTGAGGTCGTTGGTCCAGATCGTGGCGGTCTGCGCGCCCGCGGCGAGGTCGGCGACGATGTGGACCTCGCGGTAGCGCATGTCGACCTTGTCGCGGTCCTCGCCGACACCGCCGTTCTTGCAGACCCAGACGCCGTTGATGGCGACGTTCAACTGGTCGGGCTCGAAAGCGGCTCGGGTCGTGCCGATGGCGGAGAGCACGCGGCCCCAGTTGGGGTCCTCGCCGTGGATCGCGCACTTGAGGAGGTTGTTGCGGGCGATGGAGCGGCCCACCTCGACGGCGTCGTCCTCGCTCGCCGCGTTGACCACCTCGACCTTGATGTCCTTGCTGGCGCCCTCGGCGTCCCGGATGAGCTGCTGACCCAGGTCGTCACAGACCTTCCGCACGGCCTCGGCGAACTCCGCTTCGCCCGGGACGACTTGGGACGCTCCGGAGGCGAGCAGCAGCACGGTGTCGTTGGTCGACATACAGCCGTCGGAGTCGACCCGGTCGAAGGTCGTACGGGTGGCGGCGCGCAGGGCCTTGTCCAGTGCGTCGCCCTCGACGTCGGCGTCCGTGGTGAGGACGACCAGCATCGTGGCCAGGCCGGGGGCGAGCATGCCCGCACCCTTGGCCATACCTCCGACGGTCCAGCCGGTGCCGGTGACCACGGAGGTCTTGTGGACGCTGTCGGTGGTCTTGATGGCGATGGCGGCCTTCTCGCCGCCGTGCTCGGAGAGTTGGGCGGCGGCCTGCTCAACTCCCGGCAGGAGCTTGTCCATCGGGAGCAGCAGGCCGATGAGACCGGTCGACGCGACGGCCACCTCGCCGGCGTTCTGCTCAAGGACCTCGGCCACCTTCTCGGCCGTCGCGTGTGTGTCCTGGAAGCCCTTGGGACCCGTACAGGCGTTGGCGCCACCGGAGTTGAGAATCACGGCGGAGACCAGACCACCCTTCAGCACCTGCTCGGACCAGAGCACCGGCGCGGCCTTAACACGGTTGGAGGTGAAGACGCCCGCCGCGGCCAGTTTGGGCCCGTTGTTGACCACGAGGGCGAGGTCCGGGTTGCCGTTCTCCTTGATTCCGGCGGCGATGCCGGAGGCGGTGAACCCCTTGGCGGCGGTGACACTCACGGTGCGACTCCGATCGTGGAAAGGCCGGTGGCCTCGTCGAGCCCGAGGGCGATGTTCATGCTCTGGACGGCACCGCCCGCGGTGCCCTTGGTGAGGTTGTCGATGGCGCTGATCGCGATGATGCGGTGTGCGGCAGCGTCGAACGCGACCTGCACCTGAACGGCGTTGGAACCGTAGACGGACGCGGTCGCGGGCCACTGGCCCTCGGGCAGCAGATGCACGAACGGTTCGTCGGCGTAGGCCTTCTCGTACGCGGCCCGTACGGACTCGGCGGTGACGCCCTCGCGGGCCTTCGCCGTGCACGTGGCGAGGATGCCGCGGGGCATCGGGGCGAGGGTCGGGGTGAAGGAGACGGTGACGGGCTCACCGGCGGCCGCGCCGAGGTTCTGGATCATCTCGGGGGTGTGCCGGTGGACGCCGCCGACGCCGTACGGGGACATGGACCCCATGACCTCGCTGCCCAGCAGATGCGCCTTGGGCGCCTTGCCCGCTCCGGAGGTCCCGGAGGCGGCGACGATCACGGCCTCGGGCTCGGCGAGAGAGGCACCGTACGCCGGGAAGAGCGCCAGCGAGGCGGCCGTCGGATAGCAACCGGGCACCGCGATGCGCTTGGACCCCTCCAGCGCAGCGCGGGCGCCCGGCAGTTCGGGGAGGCCGTAGGGCCAGGTCCCGGCGTGCGCCGAGCCGTAGAACCGCTCCCAGTCGGCCGCGTCCTTCAGCCGGAAGTCGGCCCCCATGTCGACGACCAGCACATCGGGCCCGAGTCGCTCGGCGACGGTGGCGGACTGGCCGTGCGGCAACGCGAGAAAGACGACATCGTGTCCCGCGAGGACCTCGGGTGTGGTCTCCTGAAGCACGCGGTCGGCCAGTGGCAGCAGATGCGGCTGCAGCGCACCGAGCCGCTGTCCCGCGTTGGAGTTTCCGGTCAGAGCGCCGATCTCGATCTCGGGGTGCGCCAGGAGCAGACGCAGCAGTTCCCCGCCCGCGTACCCACTCGCTCCGGCCACTGCCGCACGTACCGCCATGGAACCCTCCTCTTGGATGGCATGACTATACGTTTCGCTGCACGTTTATGCAATCTCGGGAGCGTGGCGCGGGGCAGGGTCCTGTGACTGAGCGCTTCAGTTGGCGAGCGAGCGAGCGAGCGAGTGGTTGAGTTGGCGAGTTGAGCTACGCCAGCCGCCCGTAGAGACGCGTGTGCTGTCGGCGGTCAGTGGGAATTCCCCAGCGGCGGCCACTTGGCGGGAGCTATTTGGCCGCCGGTGGTCACTCTGCGTTCCCGGATGGTTCGTCGTTCTTGATCGGTCCCGGCGGCAGCTAGGGCCTGGCTCCGGTGGCACCTGGATGGGGTTGTTGCACATGCCGTAGCGGCATGTGGTGGGGTCGGGGCACCACAGCACGAAAGGCTCCGTCTGCGATGTACCCCTCCCTCACGCCTCCCCGGCAGGTCAAGATCGGTGATGCCGCTGCGTTCGCCGGGATCACCCCACGCGCCATCCGCCACTACCACGAGATCGGTCTGCTGCCGGAACCCGAGCGCGGCGGGGACGGCCGCCGCCGCTACGGCCATGACGACATGACCCGCCTGCTGTGGATCCGCAAGATGGCTGATGCCGGTATCAGCCTGGACGACATGCGGGCCGCCTTCGGCGAAGCCCGGGACGAAGCTGGAGACGAAGCCCTGGACCAAGCCCCGGATATCGAGTCGGTCCTGAGCAGGCTGGAGGAAACCTTGGCGGCGCAGGAGGCCGCCATCAAACGTCGGCGCGCGGCTGTCCAGCGCCTGCAGGCGGTGGGCAGCCCGCTGGGGCTGCTCTCCGAACTGGTCACGGACCGGCTCAGCCACCTGCCCCCGGGCGCGTTGCGCCCCTCCGATCTGGACGCCCTGCTGGTCACGGAACGGATCTTCGGTCCGCTGGGCGCCGCCATCCAGGCCGGCACGTTCATCGTGCTGGCCACCCACCCCGACCTGCGGGCCGAGGAGGACCGTCTTGAGGCGGCCGAGGCCGCCCTCGACGACGGCGTCGAACCCGACGACCCGCGCGTCGAAGAGCTCGCCGTACAGCGATGCGCTCACCAAATGGCCCTGAATCAGGCCATCGAGGCAGCTGGTCTCGACGCGGCCGAGGAGAAGATCTTCGAGATCTACGACGCCGACCTGAAAGGGGAGGAGGGCACAGAGATGAGTGCCGCCACAGCGATCACCAAGATGCCTTACGACTTCTCTCCTGCCCGGATGCGCTGCGTGGAACTCGCCGGACGGCTCTTCGGCGAGGCCCTTGCCGACGCCCACTCCGCGGACAGCTGATCGCCTGTGCCTGGCACTGACGTGGCCCGACAACCGGTCGCGTTCATCCGCATGTGACCGATCGGGTCAGACGTCGAGCCCGGGCCGTAACCAGGAGTGACATCACAACTGGCCGTACGTGGGGATTCCGAACTGGCCGCTGACAGTGTGCTGGCCTGGGGCAACATGACAGCGGCACCGCAGGCCAGCACGAACGCCGTCAAGACGCTCTCAGGCGGGACAGCCCGGTTAGCTATCGGTGCACGAGGGCCAGTGGTCTACCGCCCACTCCGGCCAGCCCGGCCAGCCCGCCGGCGGCGTCGGAATCTCGCCGCCGTCAAGTTCGGCGGCGTCAGGCACCTGGAACTTCTCCCGCCATCGGTCTACGTCGGCCTCACTCATCGGGAACGTCTGATGCGGTGCCGTCGCCTGGCGGTGCGCGATGCGGGCGAGCTGGACGTCCTTGTCCACGGGCAGGTAGACCACCTGGCATGCTGCTCCGACCGAGCGTGCCAGCCAGCGCAGTGCCGACCGTTCATCGCGGTCCCAGAGCCCGTAGTCGAGCACGACACCGGTCCCCAGCCGCAGCGCCTGCAGGACGACCGAGATGAGCCGCCCTTCGAGCACAAAGCGCTTGCCGTCGGCCATCGAATCGCCGAAGAGCGGGACCATCCAGTGATCCGGGGTCAGCCGCAGCGCCAGATGCGTTACGGCGAGCTCATTGGCACTGGTGGTCTTCCCGGCTCCGGGGAGCCCGACCATCAGGAGCAGGGTGGCGACACCCGGGTCCTGCGTGACAACGGATCCGGCTCCGTGCAGGCATGGGAACGGGAATGGGTTTTCGTACCGTGAATCGAAACGCTGCGAGTGAGACATGTCTCCCCTGATCAGGCAGGATGGCCCGGCAGCACAGAAACAAGTGTGTGACTGCCGGCAGAACACTGATCCGGCGGTACATCAGCAAGGGGCCGTAGTTACGGCAACCTCGGATACCGCCGCAAAGCGGCGGTACGGGTAGTCATAGCAGCGCAGCAGCACATGCCCGCACCGTGGCCGACCCGGACGTCGATCCGTCAGCAACCTGCGCGTCAAGCGAACCGGGCTCAGTCCTGCGGCGCCCTGAACATGGTTCCGCCAATTCAAGCGCTCATCCGCCAACTGAAGTGCTCAGTCACAGGTCCGGTACCTGCCGGTCTCGTGGCGGAGCAGGTGCATAGGATCGCCGGCATGGCGCTGCGACCTGTTCAGGTGAACATCAAGGCTGTCGACGGCTCGGCGGTCGGCCGGTTCTGGGCGGAGGCGCTCGGCTGGAGTGTGTTCAGCCCTGGCGTGACCACCTACGTCGGGCCGGACGGCGACCTCGTCTGGCCGCACCCGGTCGCGGTCTGCATCGATGTCGTTCCCGTCCCGGAACCCAAGACGGCGACGAAAAATCGTACGCACCTCGATCTCGCCACCAGCTCGGCGACCCAGCAGACGGAGCTGGTCGCGCGTCTGAAGGCTCTCGGTGCGACGCCTGTCGACGTGGGTCAGGGAGACGTGCCGTGGACGGTCCTCGCCGACCCCGAGGGCAACGAGTTCTGCGTGCTGGAGCCCCGGGAGGTCTACCGGGACACCGGGCCGATCGCCGCGGTGGTGGTCGACTGCGTGGATCCGCGGGCCATGGCCCGGTTCTGGGGCGAGGCGATGGACTGGACGCTGCACGAGGTGACCGACGATCACGCGTCGTTGCGCTCCACCAGGAGTGGTGGCCCGTATCTGGAGTTCCTCCGCTCGCCCGACGTGAAGACCGTGCCGGACCGCGTCCACCTCGACCTGCTGCCGTACCCCGGTGACGACAAGGCGGCGGAGGTGGCCCGGCTGCGGGCCCTCGGCGCCACCGACCTCGACCTCGGCCAGGGCGACGTCCCGTGGACATGCCTGGCCGACCCGGAGGGCCACGAGTTCTGCGTCCTCGCCCGGTCCTGACCCGGACGCTCAGCGACACCCCGACACGTGAGCCCTGTCCGCTCGTGCGCGGTGACCCCGGGTGGGTCGGGCCGGCCGGGCGGGTGTCGGTCATGAACGTCTTCTTCTCCAGCCGCCGCCAGTGAGGGATCATGCCCGTGGGCGAGATCGGGCCCACGGGGCGGAAACGGGGGTACGGCGGATGGTGTCGCTGGAGTCGAGGGAGCGGTGGCACTTCTCGTCGGGCCACGGGGGTATGTCGAGGCCGGCCGTGGCGGACGGTGTCGTGCACGTCAGCAGCGGGCCGGAGCTGTATGCCCTGGACGCGGCCACCGGGCAGCAGCTGTGGAGCTTCGTCACCGGTTATGACCGGATCAGCCCACGGACGCCGGTGGTGGCCGACTCGGTGGTCCACTTCGGCAGCGACGACGCGACGGGCCACACGTACGCGCTGGACGCGCTCACCGGGCGGCAGCTCTGGAAGGTCAGTACCGGTGCGCCCGTGACCTCGCGGGCCACCGTGGCCGACGGGGTGGTGTACATCGGCAACGGGAACGGCCTGCGGGCCCTCGACGCCACCACCGGGGAGCAGCGATGGGAGCTGACCGGCGGCGAGGTGCTCGGATGCCCGACCGTGGCCGACGGCGTGGTGTACGCGCACGTCGGCGGGGAGCGCGACAACAGGGGTCTCCATGCCGTGGACGCGGCCACCGGGGAGAGGCGCTGGCGGTTCAGCACCGGCCACGAGTGGAACGAGGGGTCGGCGCCGGCGGTGTCCGAGGGGACGGTCTTCCTGAGCAGCGGAAGCAGCCTGTACGCGGTGGACGCCCACGACGGGCGGCGGCGCTGGGAGTGCCGCACCGGCCACTATGTGACCGCCTCCCCCGCGGTCGCCGACGGCCTTGTGCACTGCGGCAGTTGGGACAGCCATCACTACGCGGTGGACACCGCCACCGGCGAGCCGCGATGGCGGTTCGCCGCCGACGGGGCGGTGGCGTCCTCGACGGCTGTGGCCGACGGGCTGGTCCACTTCGGCTCCTGGGACCACCACCTGTACACCGTGGACGCGGCCACGGGCGCGCTGCGCGGAAAGTTCCCGGCCGGTCGCCGGGTGGGCTCGCCGACGGTTGTGGACGGCGTGATCTACGTCGGCACTCTCAACGGCCACCTTCACGCCCTGCGGTCCTTGGTTCCCGGGCCGCAAGACGCCGGGAACTGAGCGCCTCCCGCCGAGGGAAGCGCCCGGTGTGCGCGCCTCGGAGTGATCCCTCTCAAGTCGCACGGCCGCTTCGGGGTGCCCACGGTCACGGCCGGAACACAACGGCCGGAACGCACAGGACGTACGGGCGGCCCGGTCCCGTTTCGGAGCCCGGGCCGCCCGCCCGGTCATCCCTTCTTGATCCGCAGGAAGGTGACCGAGTTCGCCGGGAAGGTGTACGTAAATCTGTCGGCCACCCCCGAGAACGTGGACGTGACCGGTGCGACGGCCGTGGCCGTCTCGGTGTTCACGGCGTCGGGCGCGGCGGCCAGCGTGGTCACCCGGGCCTTCGAGCGGACCTTCGCGCCGCCGAGGTCGATCGCCGTACGGGCGTCCGCCGCCTGGGCGTTGACCACCTTGACGATCAGGTCACCGGTCTTCTTGTCCTTGGTGACCACCTGGCGGAACGGCTCGGCCGGCTTGTCGTCGGTGAAGCTGCCCCACTCCTTGCCGTCGAGGTAGAGGGTCACCTGTCGGCCGCGCACCTTGATGTCGATGTCGTAGGCCCGGCCCGTCTCGATGGACCCGGCCTTGGTGACGAGCGTCGACTTGCCGCCGTCCACGGCCTGTTCGATCGCGGACTGGGTGTTGTTCCAGCCGCCCAGGTTCCACCAGTAGTAGTTGCCGGTGTCCTTGACGCCGAAGGCGACGAGGAAGCCCTCCTTCCCGGACTTCTTGGTGGCCTTCACATGCACGTCGTAGTCGTGCCAGGCCGGGTCGCCCGCGGAGACCATGGTGTTCTCGGCCGCCACGTCGTTCTGCACGTACTGCCCGTCCTGGACGCTCCAGCTGCCGCCGCCCGTGTGGGTCCACTTGGAGGCGTCACCGGAGAAGTCGTCGCTGAGCAGCGCGGTGCCGTCCGCGCCGGTCACCTTCACATCGTCGTACGCGGCGGTCGTCCCCCACGTCGACAGGCCGACCGCTCCCGTGATGGGCCCGTTCAGCGAAGGTGTGCCGGTCGCGGCCGACGGCACGACCCGGTCGCCGACGTTGCGCATGAAGAGCTTCTGGACCTCGTAGTTGGCCGAGTTCCAGGACGCGTGGTTGTTGAACCAGATCAGGTCGGGCCGCCACTGCACGTAGTCCTCGTTGGCGAGCAGCGGGGCGTACGAGGCGAGCTTCACGATGTCCGCGTTGCGTTCGAGGCCGGTCATGAACGCGGCTTCGGAAAGGGCGTTCTTGAAGGTGTTGCCCTGCGAGGCGTACTCGCCGAGGAAGACCTTCGGCCCCTTCCTGTCGTACGAGTCGTAGCGGTCGTTGTTCTGGAGGAACCACTGCGGGCTGTTGTAGTAGTGCTCGTCGACCATGTCGACGTTCGCTTCCCGGTTGAGCTTCCAGGCCGTGTCGAACGTCGAACCGCTGTCGTCCGGGCCCGAGTTGGAGATGACGCTGACGTTCGGGTACTTCGCCTCGATGGCCGCGCGGAACTTCTTGAAGCGTTCGAAGTACTCGTTCGGGAGGTTCTCCTCGTTGCCCACCGCGAGGTGGGTGAGGTGGAAGGGCTTCGGATGGCCCGCCTTGGCGCGCTTCCTGCCCCACTCGCTGGTCACGGGACCGTTGGCGTACTCGATGAGGTCCAGGGTGTCCTGGATGTGCCGCTTGAGGAGCGCGTCGTCGTCGACGGCCCTGTTCTGGCCGCAGCCGGTGACGAGGGCGGGCACCACGGGCAGCGGCATCGCGCCGATGTCCTCGGAGAACTGGAAGTACTCGTGGTAGCCGAGCCCGTAACTCTGGTTGTAGCCCCAGAAGTTGGCGTTCGTCGCGCGCTGCTCGACGGGTCCGACGGTGTCCTTCCACTGGTACGAGCGCTTGCGCTCCCAGTTGGAGGCCTCGCTGTAGTCCTGCATGGAACCCGTGTTGACCAGACAGCCGCCCGGGAAGCGGACGAAGGCGGGATCGAGGGCGGCGATCTTCTCGGCGAGGTCCTTGCGCAGACCGTGCCCCTTGTACGTGTCACGCGGAATGAGGGAGATCATGTCGAGCGCGACGGGGCTGCCGGCGGCCACGCCGAGTCGGCCGGTGGCGCTGGTACGGGTCGCGATGAAGCGTGCCGTGTACTTGGCCCAGCCGCCGCGGGCCGTCACGCGCCTGGCCTCGGCGAGCTCGCCGTCGGCGTCCTGGAGGGTGACCGTGAGCGCCGATCTCCCCTGCGCGCGGGCCCACACCGAGAAGTCGTAGACCTTGCCCTTCTCGACCGAAATACCGGTGTTGTAGCCGGAGTTGGTGACGGACGAACCGCCGTCCAGGGCGAGGTACGTGCGGTTGCGGGGGCTCAGGCGGCCGTCGTCGTCCGCGGTCTTCGCGGCGCCGGTGGCCGCCCAGGAGGTGAGCGACGTGTACGAGCCGTTGTCGGCCTTGGAGTACTCGAAGGACCGGTTCTGCACGAGCTCCGCGTACAGGCCGCCGTCCGCGGCCCGGTTGATGTCCTCGAAGAAGACGCCGTACATCGTGTCGTCGATCTTCGCGCCCGCGGTCTTCGGGTCGACGGTGATCGCATAGTCGGTGGTGTCCTCGGCGGTGACATCCTCGGCGGCGGCGTTCACCGGGGCCGGGACGAGGAAGGACGCGGCCAGCAGTGCGGTGGCCGTGAGGGAGAGTCTCCAACGGGTGCGGGTGGGTGACATGGATCCTCCGCGGCTCTAGAGGGGGTTCAGCAAGTGAGATCAGATTGTTCGATATATCGGACACTGATCAATACTTCGAACGGCAAGATAGGTAGAGGGCAGGAACACGTCAATGGGTTGCACAGGAGAGGCCGGAGAGGCGGAAGGGATGTCCGAATACTGGCCGGTGACCGACGTGTTGGCGTATCTGGCGGGCGGCTGGCGCGTGGAGCGTTCGGTGCGGGATCTCGCGAGCGGAGCCCGGGGTTCGTTCAGCGGGGCGACGGTGTTCGAGCCGCTCGACGACGGGGCCGGGCTGCTCCACCACGAGTCCGGCACCTTCGTGTGGCAGGACGTGGCCCGCCCCGCCGAGCGCACCCTGCGGTTCCTGGCGGACGACGACGGAGCAGGCCGCGCCGACGTGCGGTTCGCGGACGGCCGCCCATTCCACGACCTGGACCTGACCTCCGGACACCACGTCACCGACCATCCGTGCGCGGCGGACCTCTACCGGGGCGAGTTCACCGTGCGCGACGCGGACCACTGGCGGACGGTGTGGCGTGTGGGCGGCCCCGCCAAGGACCTGCTCCTCACGACGGACTACACGCGGGACACCGGGCAGGACTAGAGACGCTCGGACTGGGCCTCGAAGCGGAGGTTCCAGCGCCCGGCCCGGCCGGTGAGCGTGGCCGTCGACAAGGGGCGGACGTCGAGGTTCCAGTACGCCGACGGGTGTGCCCTGAGTGCGTAGACGAGCGCACCCCGTACGACGGCGGGCTCGGCCACGGCGACGATGCGGCCCCCGTCGTCGGCCGGGCGGGTGTCGAGCCAGCCGCCCACCCGCCGGATGAACTCCACCAGCGACTCCCCGCCGTGCGCCGCCGAGTACGGGTCGGCGAGCCAGGCGTCCACGGTCTCGGGTTCGCGGGCCATCGCCTCGCCGAGCGTCAGCCCGCGCCAGCGCCCCATGTCGCAGTCGCGCAGGGCCGGCTGGGCCAGCGGCGCGAGGCCCAGTGCGTCACCGGTGGCCCGGCTGCGCGGAGTGGGCGAGCAGTACCGCAGCTCGGCCGCCGCCAACGGCACCAGCATGTGCGCGACGCGCTGCACCTCGCCCCAGCCCGCCTGGTCCAGCGGCCGGTCGTCGTCGAAGCGCTCGGCGAGCAGCGAGGAGCTGCGGGCGGCGGCGATCAGCGTGACCCGAACATGCATGCGGCGATGGTGGAGGCCGGGACTCCGCAGGTCAAGAGGTGATCGGCAGCACGCACGGAATGCTCACGGACGGTGGATCGACCGAGACCCGGTGCCATCGGATCACCGAACATTCGGTGACGTCTGTTCGTCGCGCCCGGCTCAGAGCGTTCGTCGCGCCCAGCTCGGACTGTTCGGCATGCCGGCTCAGGCTGTTCGTCGCGTCCGGCTCAGACCTGGAGCACCTCGTCACACGCCACCCGCAGTCTCCGTACGCCCTCCGTGATCTCCGCCGTCCCCGCGACCGCCGCGAAGCTCAACCGCAGGTGTGCGGCCGGGGGTTCGGCGCTGAAGTAGGGGCGGCCGGGGGTGACGGCGACGCCCGAGCGGAGCGCGGCGGTGAACAGGGCCTGCTCGTCCGTGCCGTCGGGGAGGCGCAGCCACAGGTGGTAGCCGCCGGACGGGATGTGGGGCAGGGCGAGTTCGGGAAGGTTCAGCCGGAGCGCGGCGGTCATCGTGTCGCGGCGGTTCCTCAGCTCGGTCGCGACGGCACGCAGATGCCGCGGCCAGGCGGGCGAGCCGACGAGTTCCAGGGCCGCCTCCTGGAGCGGGCGCGGCACGAAGAAGGTGTCGACGACCTGGATCGCCCGCAGCCGTTCCAGTACGGGCCCGCGGGCGGCCAGCGCGCTCACCCGGAAGCTCGGCGAGGTCGCCTTGGTGAGGGAGCAGACGTGCACGACGACTCCGTCGGGGTCGTCCGAGGCCAGCGGACGCGGCAGCGGTCCCGCGTCCTCGTGCACGAGTCGGCGTACGAAGTCGTCCTCGATCACGAACGCGCCCGCCTCGCGGGCGATCCGCAGCACCTCGCCGCGTCGCTCGGGGGCGAGCACCGCGCCGGTGGGGTTCTGGAAGAGCGGCTGGCAGACGAAGACGCGGGCGCCGGTGGCCTTCAGGGCGTCGGCGAGCAGCGCCGGTTTCACACCGTCCCGGTCCACGGGCACCGGCACGGGTCTGAGGCCGGCGGCGCGGGCGATCGCCAGCATGCCGGGGTAGGTGGGCGACTCGACGAGCACCGGAGCGCCGGGAGGGGCGAGCGCGCGCAGCGCGGTGGTCAGCCCGGACTGGCCGCCCGCCGTGATGAGCACCTCGGCGGCGGTGACGGCACCGCCGATCCCCCGCGCGAACCACTCGCGCAGCTCCGGCAGCCCGTCCACGGGCGGACGCCCCCAGGCGCCGGGGCGGCGGCCGGCCCGGGACAGGGCGGCGGCCATCGCCCGCTCCGGCTGGAGCGAGGGGTGCAGATAGCCGCCGCTGAACTCGACGACTCCCGGCGGCGGGGCGGCGAGCGTGACGAGCACCGCGGTGGCATCGACCGTGCGCGGTACGAGTTCGGCGGCGGCGTCCGCGCTCAGCGTGACCTCCTGCCAGGAGGTATCCCCGACGGCCGGCCCGGCCTCGCGCGGCGCGGCCCGGAACGCCCCCGCTCCGGGCCGGGTGACCACCAACCCCTCGGCGGCCAGTTGGGCCAGCGCCCGGGACACGGTCACGGGACTCACCCGGAACCGCTCGACGAGGGCCCGACTGGACGGCAGCTTTCCACCTGGAGAGTAGCGGTTCAGCTCACTCTTGAGCCGACTAGCCAGATAACCGACACTGCTACGCTCTTGCATGAGAGCAAAGGATAGCGCTACTGCGCAGACCGCGATAGCGGTGCCCGTCGCCCCTGGATCCGGTCGGCCCACCACGGGCCGGCGCTCCGCCGCGAGGGCCGGCACCCTCCAGGCCGCCCTCGGCGTCACCGCGTTCTCTCTCACCTTCCCGGCCACCGCCTGGGGTCTTGAGGGGTTCGGCCCCTGGTCCCTCGTCGCCGTACGGACCGTCCTGGCGGCCGTCATCGCGGGCGGCTGCCTGCTCGCCCTGCGGGTGCCGCTCCCCGACCGCCGTCACTGGGCGGGCCTGGCCGTCGTCGCCGCCGGAGTCGTGCTCGGCTTCCCGCTGCTGACGACCCTCGCCCTGCAGACGTCGACCACCGCGCACGCCGCGGTCGTCGTCGGGCTGCTCCCTCTCACGACAGCCCTGTTCTCGGCGCTGCGCGTCGGCACCCGCCCCTCCCGCACCTTCTGGATCGCGGCGTCCGCGGGCGCGGCCGTGGTGATCGCGTTCACCGTGCAGCAGAGCGGCGGCGCACTGACCACCGCGGACGCCTACCTCTTCGGGGCCCTGCTGATCTGCGCCGCCGGATACACGGAGGGCGGCCGGCTGGCCCGCGTGATGCCGGGCTGGCAGGTCATCGGCTGGGCGCTGGTCCTGTGCCTGCCGGTGACGGTTCCCGTGGCCGCGATCGCGCTGTCGCAGGAGCCCGTACAGCTGACCGCGCACAGCGTGACCGGGCTGCTGTGGGTCGCGGCCGGCTCCCAGTTCGTCGGTCTGGTCGTCTGGTACCGCGGCATGGCGGCGATCGGCATCCCGAAGGCCAGCCAGTTGCAGTTGGCCCAGCCGCTGCTCACACTGGTGTGGTCGGTGCTCCTCCTGGGCGAGCACCTGACACCGGCCGCACCACTGACGGCCGCGGCCGTGCTCGTCTGCATCGCCGTCACCCAACGGGCCCGGGGCTGACCGGCCCGTACGAGCCGGTTCCAACCGGTGTCACCCGCCGTAGACTTACGGCCACCAACCGCTACTCCCGTGCGGAACGAGGAGGCCCTACAGATGCAAGCAACCGTAGGCGACCATCTGCTGGTGCACGGCAGGATCGTCGGGCAGCACGACAAGGTCGCGGAAGTCATCGAGGTACTCGGGCAGAAGGGCAGTCCCCCTTACCGGGTCCGCTTCGAGGACGGCCACGAGACCCTGATGTCACCCGGCCCCGACTGCGTGGTCCAGCACCACGAGGAAACCCGCTAGGCCTTGCGCGCGGGCTTCGCCGGCTGCTTGTAGTGGTCGGCGACCACGCGTGCCATGGCCCCGATGCTGTCGGCCGCCACTTCCCTGGCGGAGAAGAAGATGTGCCCGCGTACCTCCGGGTGGTCCCGCGCGAAGGTGAGGTGGCGGGACAGCTCGGCCACGTCCTGCCAGGCCGCGGGCTGCGCGGGGTCACCCGCCTTGTAGAGCGCCTCACCCACGTACAGCTTCGTGCTGCTGCCGCGCGCTGCCTCGGCCCACCAGGGGACCAGCTTCGCGTAGTCGGCGGCGGCGAAGCCGATGTTCCAGTAGAGCTGCGGGACGATGTAGTCGATCCAGCCCTGCCGGACCCATTTCCTGGTGTCGGCGTGCAGATCGTCGTACGTCTGCACCCCGGCCCGGGTGTCCGAGCCCCGCGAGTCGGTCGTGGCGTTGCGCCATACCCCGAAGGGGCTGACCCCGAACTTCGTGCCCGGCCGGACCTTCTTGATCCGGGTGGCCGTCTCCAGCACCAGCCGGTCGATGTTGTTCCTCCGCCAGGCCGCCCGGTCGGCGAAGTCGCCGCCGTACGCGGCATACGCGTCGTCGTCGTCGAAGACCTGGCCCGCGACCGGATACGGGTAGAAGTAGTCGTCCCAGTGCACGGCGTCCACGGCGTACTTCTTCACCGCGTCGAGCATCGCGTCCTGGACGAACGCGCGGACCTCGGGCAGCCCCGGGTTGTAGTATAGCTTCCCGCCGTAGGGCACTACCCAGTCGGGGTGCTTGCGCGCGGGGTGCGAGGCGACGAGTTTCGTCGGGTCGGTGTGGTTGGCGATCCGGTACGGGTTGAACCAGGCGTGCAGTTCCAGACCGCGCGCGTGGGCCTCCTTCACGGCGGTGCCGAGCGGGTCCCAGCCGGGGGCCTTGCCCTGGACGCCGGTGAGGCACTGCGCCCAGGGCTCGTACGGCGAGGGCCACAGCGCGTCGGCCGTGGGCCGCACCTGGAAGATCACCGCGTTCAGCCGGCGCTCCACCGCCTGGTCGAGGTGGGCGAGCAGTTCGGCGCGCTGCCGGGCCGCGGTCAGCCCGGGCTTCGAGGGCCAGTCACGGTTGGCGACGGTCGCCAGCCACATGCCACGCAGTTCACCGGCCGGAGCACGGCGCCTGCGGGGCCGGGAGTCGTCGCCCCCCGAGTCGCCATCTCGTCCGTCGCCCCCGGAGACCTCCGCCGCCACCGCCAGTCCCGCCGTCACGAGTCCCGTCAGCCCGACCGCCGCGGCCGCCGCGAATCCCCGACGTGACATACGCCTCATGCCGCACGCTCCCCAACACTCCGGGTCCGCCTGGTCACGGACCGTTTCCACCGCACAGCATGCCCGACCCGGCCGGACGATCGTGTGCGGTTCCGGAGTAACGTGCGTGGCGGTGACAGGCGCCGGACGACGGGGACCTGTCGGGCCAGGTGACGAGTGAGAGCGAAAGGGACGATGTGACGGACATCCCGGCGGGAGACATTGCACGCGTCGGAGTGGTGGGCTGCGGCCAGATGGGGGCGGGCATCGCCGAGGTGTGCGCCCGCGCCGGACTGGACGTGAAGGTCGCCGAGACCACCGGTGAGGCGTTGGAGATCGGCCGGACCCGGCTCCACAACTCGCTCTCCAAGGCAGCCGAGCGCGGCAAGATCTCCGGGGAGGAGCGCGACGCCACCCAGGCGCGGCTCTCCTTCACCACCGACCTCGGCGAGTTCTCCGACCGCGATCTGGTGATCGAGGCGGTCGTCGAGAACGAGCAGGTGAAGACCGAGATCTTCCAGGTGCTGGACCAGGTGGTGACCCGGCAGGACGCGATCCTCGCCTCCAACACCTCCTCGATCCCGCTGGTGAAGCTCGCCGTCGCCACGTCGCGTCCCGACCAGGTCATCGGCATCCACTTCTTCAACCCGGCCCCGGTGCAGAAGCTCGTCGAGCTGATCCCGGCGCTCACCACGTCCGAGGGCACCATCAGCCGGGCCCAGTTGCTGGTCGAGAAGACCCTCGGCAAGCACGCGATCCGTGCGCAGGACCGCTCGGGCTTCGTGGTCAACGCGCTGCTGATCCCGTATCTGCTCTCCGCGATCCGGATGTTCGAGTCCGGCATGGCGAGCCGCGAGGACATCGACAACGGCATGGAGCTGGGGTGCGCCCATCCGATGGGGCCGCTCAAGCTGTCCGACCTGATCGGTCTCGACACGGTGTCGTCCGTCGCGTACTCGATGTACGAGGAGTACAAGGAACCGCTGTACGCGGCTCCGCCGCTGCTTCAGCGGATGGTCGACGCGGGGCGGCTCGGACGCAAGTCCGGCTCCGGTTTCTACACTTACGCCTGATTTCTGCGTAACCAGCCGAGCGCTCCCGCGGGTTGTCCGTTGCCTGCGGGTTCGTTGCGGCTTGCTACCGTCCGTATAACCTCAGGCCGACGCGGGCCCGGCTCCCTTTGGGGAGCCGGGCCCGCGGCATTCACACACCGTGTGCGCGGCGGGCTCGCATATGCCCCTCGCACACTCTCCCCACGTGTCCACCAGGCGAGTTGACTTTCCGTGCGCATGAAGCGGATGTGACGACTACGGAAAGGAGCGGACCCGTGACCGCCGACCCGGAGCATCCCGTGGTCCATGGAGAACTCGCAGAGTTACGCCGCCGACTCGATGTGGCTCATGCCCGCGTCGAGGGCGGCCTGGCTCTGCTCAGCCATCGCGCCGAACAGACCGCCAAGGAAGTGGACGACCTGAGCGCACGGATCGTCACACTGGAACACACCCGCTGGCCGCTGCGCGCGGTAGCGGTCGTCACGGCCGTGGGCGCGCTCGCCGTGGCGGTCTATCAGGCTCTGGGCCGCTAGGCCCCAGGACGCGGTCGGGGGATCAGGGCAATGCGTCCTGCCCGAGCCTCAGATGGTGCAGGAGGAGCAGCGCGGCTGCCATGTTGGCGGCCGGGACCTCGCCGCGGGCGACCATGTCGGGGACGAGCTTGAGGGGAACCCACTCCCGACGGTCCGACTCGAAGTCGTCCACGGGATGCCCGATGTACGCGCCTTCGTCGGCCCAGTAGATGTGGTGCCGTGCGTCGGTGAGCCCGTTGGACGGCTCGACGCTCATCAGATGGCGCAGAGGTCCCGGTCGCCACCCGGTCTCCTCCTCCAGTTCGCGGGCCGCCGCGACGGCGATGTCCTCGCCGTCCTCGACGACACCCGCGGGAAGCTCCCATCCCCAGCTGTCGGTGATGAAGCGGTGCCGCCACAGAAGCAGCACCTCGTTCGCCTCATTCACCACGGTGGCCACGGCGACGGGCCGCAGCCGTATTAAGAAGTGATCGAGGTGCCGACCGTCCGGCAACTCGACATCTGCGAGATTGACGCTGAACCAGCGGTTTGCGTACACAGTTTGTTCGTTCAGTTTCGTCCACTGCACGGTTCTGCCACCTTCCGCCGAGTAGATGGCAATATGGCAGCAGGAGCGTCTTCACAGCGCAGCGGCAGGCACAGAGTTGCCCACCGCGGGGAGGCTCGGGGGCTCCCCGCGGTGGCCGGAACGTCTAGAGCGGTACGCGCAGTGCTCCGTCGATGAGTTCAGCGGCTTCGGAGGTGCCCGCGCACCCGTTGGCCACCAGGTGTTCGCGTACCGCCCGCAGTCTGTCGCGCAGCCGCTGGGACTCCATCCCCCGCGCCCGCTCCGCCATCTCGACCGCGGTGACCACCGCCTTGTCGGCGTTGCCCTGGCGCAGTTCGATCTGGCTGAGCATGGCGAGCCGGTGCACCCTGCCCCGGTCGTGCGCCGGATTGTCCACGGCCGCCGCGGCGTGCTCCCGCGCGGCGGACAGGTCGCCGAGGCTCAGCAGTGCCTCCGCCACCTGTACGTTGACCAGCCCGGGTTGGACATAGCCGGTCTCGTCCGGTTCGTAGCCGCGCCGGATGCGCTCGGCGGCCTGCTCGGCACGCCGGATGCAGGACAGCGCGCTGCTGCCGTCGCCGAGGTGTGCGTACGCCTTGGCCTGCATCGCGTAGAGGTCGGAGGCGAGCGCCGGAGTGATGTGCCGGCCCGCGGCGCGCAGCGCGGCCTCCGCGAAGGCGACCGCCTGCCGGTGCTCGCGCATGAACAGCGCCTGGTTGACGAGGAGCGCGATGACGTAGGCGCCAAGTCCCCTGTCCCCGCTGGCTTTCGCGAGTCTGAGCGCCTGGTGGAAGTACCGCTGGGCCAGGCCGTGCGCGTCGGAGTCGTAGGCGCAGATGCCCGCGATCGCCACCAGACCGCCGGTGGCCCGGTGCAACTGGCGGCCGGTGGCGTCGGTGTAGCTGCCTCTGAGGAGCGGCGCGGTCTCGGAGTTGAGGAATCCGACGATGCGGGTACGGGTCGCCACGCCGCCGGCCTTGCGGTACATCTGCTCGTAGTGGGCGCGGGCGGCGCGCAGCATCTCGATGTCGGACATGCTCACGCGATGCCGTCCGCCGCGCGAGACGTCCACGTCCTCGGGCGGGTTCTCCCACTCCCACACGGGCATCACGGCGGGCGTGCCGGTGACGGCGGGAGCGCCGAGGATGTGCGGCCGCTGCTGTTCGTCGGAGCGCCACAGCGCGGTGGCCCGCTCCACGAAGCCGGAGAGCGTCGTGCCGTGCGGGGTGGCCGGTTCGCCGGGCATGCCGAGGCCGATGTCGTCGAGTGTGACGGGCCGTTGGAGCCGGCCGGCGAGCACCTCGCACATCAGGTCGGGCACCTGGCCGCGCGGTCGCTGACCCTTCAGCCACCGCGCCACGGCCGTGTGTTCGTAACGGAGTGCGAGGCCACGTGCCCGGCCTGCCTGGTTCACATGGGCGGCGAGTCCCGCGTGCGAGATCCCGGCCTCGTCGAGGATCGCGTCGAGCAGAGTGTTGGGCTGCATGAAGGCCATCCGGTGGCTCGGTGCAGACGGTGCTGCTTAACGTAGCGCCTCCGTCTTCACACGGGGTGTGAACGGAGTGCCCGAATCCGGGCAGTACGCGCGCTGTTGCGGAGAGTTGCTACCCGGTTGACTGAATTGCCTCGTAAGAGGCCGGCCGGGCCGCCGGCTCCCCCTCGTACAGTGCGGCGGCCCGATTCGCGCCGTCCGCCCAGCCGCCTGCCCGACACTCCGTGGCGGGGCGGACGGCACCGCCGGGTCGTCCACTCGGTTGTGCGAGGTAACAGCGCCCTATAGGGCGCTGTTGTGAGCCTCCGGTTTGCCCTGTTGGGCAGGCACTTTCGCTCGATCGTTGCGCAGGACCAGTACGGCCACGTCGTCCGTCGGGAATCCTCCCGCGTGCCGCAGGAGTTGGGTGAGGACCGTGCGGAGTACCGCCTGGGGTGAGACCGGTTGGGTGCGGGCGGCCTCGGTGAGCGTGGTGGCGAGGGGAAAGAACCGGCCGTCGCCGTCGCGGGCGTCCTCGACACCGTCGGTGTGCAGGAAGAGCGCCTCGCCGGGCAGGAAGGGCCCGCAGCGGACGACGGGCAGCTCGGCGGGGAGCGGGAAGAGCCCGAGGGGAGGCAGGGGGCCACCGACGGCGAGGTGCTCCACATGTCCTCGTACGCCGGCCGGTCCCGTGTGGTGGCTCAGCAGATACGGCCACGGGTGACCGCAGTTGAGGGCGCGCATCTCGCCGTCGGGGCCGATCTCCAGGAGCAGCAGGGTGACGAACTCCTCGGCGACCGGGTTGTCGGGGTCGAGCCCGGACGAGGGATGCTCGGCCTTCGCGCGCTCCCGCAGATGCCTGGCCATCGCGCGCTCCAGCCTCCGTAGTACGCCCGTGAGTTCGGCCTCGTCGTGGACGGCCTCGCGGAAGCTGCCGAGCACGGCGGCGACGGTACCGAGGGCGGCGAGTCCGTGCCCGCGGACGTCGCCCATCACGATCCGCACACCGTGCTCGGTGCCGATCACCTCGTACAGGTCTCCCCCGACGGTGGCCCCGCGGTCTGCGGAGAACTGCGCCGCCGCGATGTTCAGCCCGTCGACACGCGGCGGCGGCGGACGGAGGAGGGCGCCCTGGGCGGCTCCCGCGACCTTGCGGATCTGTCGGAGTTCGCGCAGCAGCCCTCGTCTGACGTGCAGCATCAGGCCCGTGCCGACGGCGAAGAAGACGGCGCAGGTGACGATCCGGGCGCCGAGCCCGTCCTCCTGGGCGAGCGGACAGGCCAGTTTGTACGTGATCGCCGCCGCGCCCCACACCGCGGGCAGCCCCATCTCCAGTACCCGCCGCAGTCGTTGCTGGTCCCGGCCGAGCCGACGGGCCTCGCTGCGGCCCAGTCGGCGGGCCCTGGCACGGTGCAGCCTGTCGGCCTGTGTGCGACCGAGCGTCCGGGATACGGTTTTCCGCCATCGTGTCCGGTGGCCCACCCCGGGACCGGCCCGACGGAAACCCCCAGCCTTGGTATGGATCATGCCGATGGCCCCCCTAAGGCCCTGTTCAGCGCAGGCACCGGCCTGTTCGGCCGGGTCGATTCTGTCGACCGCCTGCCCCGATCGGCCCGGATCGCCCACACTTGTCACCCGAATGAGTGAGGTGACACGAACAGCGCCCCGAAAGGGGCGCGGGGCTGTGAATTTTGCGGCTCCGCCGCGAGAGCGCGACCAGCCGCAGGCCCCTGAAAAGGGGCGCGGGGAACTGCGCAACAAGCCACGACGCAGCCGCAGCCGCAGCAAGCCATCAACCCGCAGTTCCCCGGCACCACCTACGAAGAGCTAGCTCCGAAGAACAGCCCCCGCACGCTCGCCCGCGAGGGCAACGGCAGCGTCACGCGCCGCGGAGGCCTCGTCCACGGTCAACGTGCGATCGTCCGCGCGGAAGCGCAACGCGTACGCCAGCGACTTCCGTCCCTCGCCGAGCTGCTCTCCCTCGTAGACGTCGAACAGCCGGATGGACTCCAGCAGTTCGCCCGCGCCCTCGCGGAGCGCGGCCTCGACGTCGGCCGCCGGGACGTCCCCGGAGACGACCAGCGCGACATCCTGCGTGGCCACCGGGAAGGTCGACACGTGGGGGCCCTTGGGAAGTCCCGCACTCGCCTGCTCCAGCACGTCCAGGTTCAGCTCCATCGCACAGGCTCGCGCGGGCAGCCCCAGGGCCTTGAGGACACGGGGGTGCAGCTCGCCCGCGTACCCGATGACCCGCTCGGCGCCGTCCACGACGACGGCGAGCTCGGCGCAGCGGCCCGGGTGCCACGGCCCGTACTGGCCCTGGCGCACGAGGAGTTCGGTCCCCGCCTCGTGGGCGAGGGCGCGCGCGGCCTCGACGGCGTCGGCCCAGTCGGCCGGGCGGCCCTTGCCCCACCAGCCGGCCTGCTCACGGGCGCCCGCGAGGACGACGGCGGCGTGCCGGGGCTGGACGGGGAGCGCGTCGGTGAGGGACGCGATCTCCTCGTCCGTGGGACGGCGGTCGACGGGCAGCCGCACCGCGACGCGCAGTTCGTCCTGCGGGTGGAAGACCAGGCCCGTCTCGAAGAGCGCCAGGTCGTGCGAGCCCCGCCCGTCGTTGCGGCGCAGGGCCTGGAGGAGGCCCGGCAGCAGCGTCGTACGGAGCGCGGGCTCCTCGTCGGAGAGCGGGTTGACCAGCTTGACGACCCGGCGCTTCGGGTCGTCGGCGGCCAGGCCGAGCTGGTCGAAGACGGGCTCGCCGATGAACGGGTAGTTCAGCGCCTCGACATAGCCGGCGCCGGCCAGCGCGCGGCCGACCCGGCGGTGCAGCCGCTGCCGGTCGGTGAGGCCGAGACCCGCGGGGGGCTTCGGCAGCGTCGAGGGCAGGTTCTCGTAGCCCTCAAGCCGGATGACCTCTTCGGCCAGGTCGTTCGGGTCCGTCAGGTCGGGCCGCCAGGACGGCACGGTGACGATCAGCTCGTCCTGCCCGTAGACGTCGCAGCCGACCTGCTGAAGACGGCGTACGACGGTCTCGCGGCCGTAGTCGACGCCCGCGACCTTGTCCGGGTGGTTCGCCGGGATGCTGATGGTGCGCGGCGCCGAGGGCGCGATGACCTCGGTGACGCCCCCGTCGGCGGTGCCGCCCGCGAGGAGGACCAGCAGGTCGACCGTGCGCTGGGCGGCGGCGGACGTGGCCTGGGGGTCGACGCCCCGCTCGAAGCGCTTGGACGCCTCGGAGGCCAGCTTGTGACGGCGGGCCGTGCGCGCGATGGAGATCGGGTCGAAGTGCGCGGCCTCGACGACGACCTCGGTGGTGGTGCCCTCGGTGTCGTCGATCTCGGTGTTGGCACCGCCCATGACACCGGCCAGGCCGATCGGCCCGCGGTCGTCGGTGATCACCAGGTCCTCGGCGTCCAGCGTGCGCTTGGCGCCGTCGAGGGTGGTGAGCTTCTCGCCCGGCTCGGCCCGGCGCACACCGATCGTGCCCTGGACGCGGGAACGGTCGTACGCGTGCAGGGGCTGACCGAGCTCCAGCATCACGTAGTTGGTGATATCGACGGCCAGCGAGATCGGGCGCATGCCCGCCTTCTGGAGGCGGCGCCGCAGCCAGATCGGGGAGCGCGCCTCGGGCGACAGACCGGTGACGGTGCGCGCGGTGAAGCGGTCGCAGCCCTGCGGGTCGGAGACCTGCACGGGGTGGCCGAACGCGTTCGGGCCCGGTACGTCGAGCAGCGCCGGGTCGCGCAGCGGCAGGCCGTACGCGGTGGCGGCCTCGCGGGCGACGCCGCGCATCGACAGCGCGTAGCCGCGGTCGGGCGTGACGGCGATGTCGAGGACCTCGTCGACGAGTTCGAGCAGCTCGACGGCGTCGGTACCGACCTCGTGCTCGGGCGGCAGGACGATGATCCCGCCGGTGCCGTCGTCGCCCATGCCCAGCTCGTCGCCGGAGCAGATCATGCCGTGCGAGGTCTTGCCGTACGTCTTGCGCGCGGCGATCGCGAAGTTGCCGGGCAGCACGGCGCCGGGCAGGACCACGACGACCTTGTCGCCGACGGCGAAGTTGCGGGCGCCGCAGACGATCTCCTGCGGCTCACCGGTGCCGTTGGCCTGACCTACGTCGACCGTGCAGAAGCGGATGGGCTTCTTGAAGCCCTCCAGCTCCTCGATGGTCAGCACCTTGCCGACGACGAGGGGGCCCTTGAGGTCGGCGCCGAGCTGCTCGACCCTCTCGACCTCAAGGCCGGCGGAGACGAGCTTGGCCTGCACGTCGCGGCCGGTCTCGGTGGCGGGGAGGTCGACGTACTCCCGCAGCCAGGAAAGCGGGACCCGCATCAGATCTCCATCCCGAACGGCCGGGTGAACCGGACGTCACCCTCGACCATGTCTCGCATGTCTTCGACGTTGTGGCGGAACATCAGCATCCGCTCGATGCCGAACCCGAAGGCGAATCCGCTGTACTTCTCGGGGTCCACACCGCACGCGGTCAGCACACGCGGGTTGACCATGCCGCAGCCGCCGAGCTCGATCCAGCCCTCGCTGGAGCAGGTGCGGCAGGGGCGGTCGGGGTTGCCGATGGACTCGCCCTTGCAGACGTAGCAGAGCATGTCCATCTCGGCGGACGGCTCGGTGAAGGGGAAGTAGTTCGGACGCAGCCGAGTCTTCATGTCCGCGCCGAAGAGCGACTGGACCATGTGGTCCAGGGTGCCCTTGAGGTCAGCCATGGTCAGGCCCTCGTCGACGGCGAGCAGCTCGATCTGGTGGAAGACCGGGGTGTGCGTGGCGTCCAGCTCGTCCGTGCGGTACACGCGGCCGGGGCACACGACGTAGACGGGCGGCTCCCGGTCGAGCAGTGCGCGGGCCTGCACGGGCGAGGTGTGGGTGCGCAGCACGACACCGGACTCGCCGTCGCTGTCGGCGCCATTGGAACCGTTGGCGCCCTTGGGGCCCTGTACGAAGAAGGTGTCCTGCATCTGCCGGGCCGGGTGGTCCGGGCCGAAGTTCAGGGCGTCGAAGTTGAACCACTCCGCCTCGACCTCGGGGCCCTCGGCGATCTCGTATCCCATGGACACGAAGACGTCCGCGACCCGCTCCATCATGATGGTCAGCGGGTGCCGGGCGCCGGACGGTACGCGGTCGTGGGGCAGCGTGACGTCCACGGCCTCCTCGACCAGCACACGTGCGTCGCGCTCGGCCTCCAGCTCGGCCTGGCGGCCGGCGAGCGCCTTGTTCACCGCGCCGCGGGCCTGGCCGACGAGCTTGCCGGCGGCGGCCTTGGCGTGCGGGGGCAGGGCGCCGATCTCGCGGTTGGCGAGGGCCAGCGGCGAGGCGCCGCCGGTGTGGGCGACCTTGGCCTCCTGGAGCGCGTCGAGGTCACCGGCGGCGGCGAAGGCGGCGAGCGCCTCGTCCCGCATGCGCTCGATCTCTTCCGGTTTCAGTGCCTCGACCTCAACAGGGTCGTACGACTTGTTCGGTGCCGACATCTCTTCCCGTGCTTCCGATTGGTTGGCCAACGGTCCCCGTCGCGACTCGCGGGACGCCCTGTCTCTGAAAACGAGACGCCCTGTCCCTGAAAAGGGGACGCAAAGGTGCCAAAGGCCGAGTCTAACGGGGGTGAGGTATGCGAATGCGCCCGTGGGGCCGCTTCGGCGTTACTGCAGGTACGCCGGGGTGCCCACGGGCAACGTAAATCGGAACTGTGCGCCGCCCTCGGGGGCGCGGCCGACCGTGATGGTGCCGCCGTGGGCTTCGACGATGCCCTTGACGATGTAGAGGCCGAGGCCGGTGCCGCCGCGCTTGCTGCCCCGCCAGAAGCGGGTGAAGACGCGGTTCATGGACTCCTCCGGGATGCCGGGGCCTTCGTCGCTCACCGTGACCGACGTGCAGGCGTCCTCTCCTTCGCGGAGGGACGGCGCGGGCTCCACGTCGATGGTGACGGTTCCCTCGCCGTGTCGCACCGCATTTTCCAGCAGGTTGCTGAGCACCTGGTCGACCTTGTCGGGGTCGGCCCACAGATCGGGCAGGGGCTGGCCGATGCGCAGCAGGAAGCGGTCGGCCGACTGGCCGGAGGCGACGTACGCCTGGATGTGCCGGCCGACGGCGGCACCTATGTCGACGGGCTGACGGCGCAGTTCGAGGCGCCCGGAGTCGATGCGTGAGATGTCGAGGAGCTCGGCGATGAGGCGGGTGACCCGGTTGGCGTCCGCGTCGACCGTCTCCAGCATCAGCTTCTTCTGGTCGTCCGTGAACCGCTCCCACTTGGCGAGCAGCGTCGCCGTGAAGCCCTTCACCGAGGTGAGCGGCGAGCGCAGCTCGTGGGCGACCGTGGCGATCAGCTCGGCGTGACTGCGCTCGGTGCGGCGACGGGCCTCGGTGTCGCGGAGGGAGACGACGACGCGGCGGACCGGGCCGGTGGGCCGCACCCGCACGTACCGTGCCGAGACCAGGACCTCCCGGCCCCCGGGGAGCAGCAGATTGCGCTCGGGCTGTCCGACCCGGATGGCCAGCCCGCCGTACGGGTCGGTCAGCTGCCACCAGCGGCGGCCTTCGAGGTCCTCCAACGGCAGGGCCCGTTCGAGATGCCGGCCGAGGGCGTCGGCGGCGGGCGTGGCGGTGATGCGGGCGGCCGCGGCGTTGAAGCAGATCACCCGGCCGCGCTCGTCGGCGATCACGAGTCCGTCGGGTAGTTCGTCGGGGTCGATGCCGAGTTCGGCGAGATCGCCGTGCCGGGACGCGGGCGCGTTCCGCACGTCATGTGCCCGCAGTGCGCTCTTCGCACCGCTCGTGCCGACACTCATCCCCGTACCCCACCTCTCGTCTGGCGCAGGGCCCCCGAGCCCGTCACCCTACTAGCTGGGAGTGACCGAACGGACCCCCTCAGGAACCAGCACGGCGGGCACGCTGCGCACGAGCCGACGCGTAGAGACATACGGCGGCAGCCGTCGCGAGGTTCAAGCTCTCGGCCTTGCCGTGGATGGGCACGCGCACGACGGCGTCCGCCAGCGCGCGCGTCTCCTCCGGGAGCCCCCACGCCTCGTTCCCGAAGACCCAGGCGGTGGGCCCGCTCATGGTGCCCTTGTCGAGCTCGTCGTCGAGGTCGTCCTCGCCCGCTCCGTCGGCGGCGAGAATCCGCACCCCGGCGTCCTTCAGCCCCTGCACCGCGTGCTCCACGGGTACGCCGACCGCGACGGGCAGATGGAACAGCGAACCGACCGACGCCCGTACGGACTTGGGGTTGTAGAGGTCGACGGACGCGTCGGTGAGGACGACGGCGTCGGCGCCCGCGGCGTCGGCGCAGCGCAGGACGGTGCCGGCGTTCCCGGGGTCCCGGACGTTCGCCAGTACGGCGACCAGCCTGGGCGCGGCCTTGAGGATCTCCTCGAACGGCGTGTCCAGGAACCGGCAGACCCCGACGAGTCCCTGTGGGGTGACGGTCGTGGAGATGTCCGCGATCACGTCCTCGGCGGCGAGGTGCACCCGGGCGCCGGTGTCCCGGGCCTCGCCCACGATGTCGGCGTACCGCTCGGCGGCGTCCGGCGTCACGAAGAGCTCGACGAGTGTCTCGCCGCCGTCCCCCCGATGCCCGGCAGCCTCCCGCACGGCCTGCGGCCCCTCCGCGAGGAACAGCCGCTCCTTCCCCCGGAAGTTCCGCCTGGCAAGCCGCCGAGCGGCGGAAACGCGCGCGGAACGGGGGGAGATCAGCTCGGGGCCGACAGGCATGGGTTCACCTTTGGTTCACGGGTGGGGCACGTCGTTCCGCCGGGTTCACGGGGCCGGGGCGGGCCACTTGTTTCCGCCGCGGCGGCGTTCAGCCACGACGGTGGATTCCGGCGGTGCCGAACCGGCGGGCCCCACGCGCGGCGGAGGAAAACACAAGTGGACCCGCCAGCCGAGAGGCGAGCGGGTCCACAGCGGTTCCGGCCAAGGCCAGCGCGAGCGTCACGCAGCCTTCGGCGCGTTGACGTCCGACGGCAGCGCCTTCTGCGCGACCTCGACGAGCGCGGCGAACGCGTTCGCGTCGTTGACGGCCAGCTCCGCGAGGATCTTGCGGTCGACCTCGATGTTGGCCGCGTTCAGACCCTGGATGAAGCGGTTGTAGGTGATGCCGTTGGCGCGGGCAGCGGCGTTGATGCGCTGGATCCACAGCCGACGGAAGTCGCCCTTGCGCTTCTTGCGGTCGTTGTAGTTGTAGACCAGGGAGTGGGTGACCTGCTCCTTGGCCTTGCGGTACAGGCGCGAACGCTGACCGCGGTAGCCGCTGGCGGCTTCGAGGATCGCCCGGCGCTTCTTGTGGGCGTTGACTGCCCGCTTGACGCGTGCCACTTTTTAACTCCTTGTAGCGGGGCCGTGGTGGTCGTCACACGGCCCGAAATCGATTGGGTCCCGGTCCAGACGTACGGCGCCGAGGCGCCCGGACGTCACTTGCCGAGAAGCTTCTTGATCTTCTTGGCGTCGCCCGGGGCCATCTCGGCGTTGCCGGTGAGGCGGCGCGTCACGCGCGACGACTTGTGCTCGAGCAGGTGGCGCTTGCCGGCACGCTCGCGGAGCACCTTGCCGGAGCCGGTGATCTTGAAGCGCTTGCTGGCACCGCTGTGCGACTTGTTCTTCGGCATAGCGCCGTTCTCTCCTCGTCAGTGGCGCTCCTGTGCCCGGTCGTGAAACCGGGCACAACGGAACGTCATGTGTATCGGTTGACGTCCCCGGACTCGCATCCGGGAACCCCCTTGGGACTCGCGCCCCGGGATCAGGCCTCGGCGGGAGCCTCGGCCTGGGCCTCGGCGGTCTCGACATCGGCGTCGGTGTCGGCGACCTCCCCCTCGGGAATGTCGTCGCCCGTGTGGTTCTGCGACTTGCCCGGGTTGGCCTTCGCCTCCGCCTTGCGTGCCGCCTGGGCCTCGCGGGCCTCGGCCATCGCCTCGGTCTTCTTCTTGTGCGGACCGAGAACCATGATCATGTTTCGGCCGTCCTGCTTCGGGTTCGACTCGACGAACCCGAGGTCCTCGACGTCCGAAGCGAGACGCTGCAGCAGTCGGTAGCCAAGCTCAGGCCGGGACTGCTCGCGACCACGGAACATGATCGTGATCTTGACCTTGTCGCCCTGCTTGAGGAACCGGACGACGTGACCCTTCTTGGTGTCATAGTCGTGCGGGTCGATCTTCGGCCGGAGCTTCATCTCCTTGATGACCGTGTGCGCCTGGTTCTTGCGCGCCTCACGGGCCTTCATGGCCGACTCGTACTTGAACTTCCCGTAGTCCATGAGCTTGCAGACGGGCGGACGAGCGCTCGCCGCCACCTCGACCAGGTCGAGGTCGTACTCCTGCGCAAGCTCCAGGGCCTTGGCAAGCGGAACAATCCCGACCTGCTCGCCGCTGGGACCGACAAGTCGCACCTCGGGAACGCGAATCCGGTCGTTGATGCGGGGCTCGGTGCTGATGGATCCTCCTCGGATAGCACCACACGGCTGTCTGGCAGACAGCTCGCGTACGTCTGTTTCACTGAACCAACCACCGCGGCACATGAAAAATGCCCCGGACGGGACACAGGCGGTGGCTCCAAGAATGACCGGAGCACCGCCGCGGTGGCCCGCGGGGCGCATATCCAGCGACTCCATCGTCCGTACGGAACGATGGTGGCCGCCTGACCGGGTGACCCGCCGTCCCGGAGGATGGTCGGGTGGGAGATCGGAGCCTCCACTTGCGGGCCGGGCACAGGAGTGACCGGCCGGTCGTTACACAAGGTTAGCAGCTCCCCCGGGGTGGTGCGAATCGGCCTGCACGCACTGTTTCCCGGGCCTCCCACGAGGCGGGGCCGGGGGCTCCCGCGGACGGAGGCCGCCGGGCCGGGGCCTATCGTGTGGGCATGAGTGAGACCCCTCCCCAGACCCCCGACTTCGACGCCATGACCCGCGACATCGCGGAGGTCCCCGCGGTCGAGGTCCTCGTGACGGTCGCCGTCAACCTGATGAGCGCCGCCGCCGTGAAGCTCGGTCTGACCGAGGAGGGCGACAAGTTCAAGGACCTCGACGAGGCGCGCAAGCTGGTGCACGCGCTGGCCGGGCTGCTCGACGCGAGCACGACCGAGATCAGCTCCTTCCACGCGGCCCCGCTGCGTGACGGCCTGAAGTCGCTGCAGCTGGCGTTCCGCGAGGCGTCCCTCGTCCCGGACGAGCCGGGCCAGGGCCCGGGCGAGAAGTACACGGGCCCGGTCTTCGGCTGACCCGCCCGTCACCACCCGCTTCCGGCGTACGTCCGGCCTTCTTCTTCACGGGCGTACGTCTCTTACTGGCGTACGTACAGGGGCTCGCCCGGTGGCGTCGCCTCGGCCGGCAGGAGTGCCAGGTCGAGGCCGCGTACCAGGCGGGCCCTCAGTGTCTCGTCCGCGGCGAGGCGCCGGGCGACGGCCTGGGCGGTCTCGGCCGGGGCGGCGGACGGGTCCAGTACGAGGGCGAGAGTGCCGTCGGCCCGGCCGGGGCCGAGGTGGGCGCGGAGCACCAGGGGCTCGTCGGCGACGGCGGCGCGTACCGCGGCGACCACGGCCGGATCGGCCAGCGGGTCCGTCGTCGTCCGTCCTTCGGCGAGCGCCAGCAGGGCCGGGCCCGTGAGCTCGTACGGGACAGGGCCCGCCAGGTCGAGTACGACGGTGTCGGCCTTCTCGTGGGCGGCGGCCTGGAGAGCCTGGTGCAGGGGTACGGCGACGGGGCGGGCCTCGGGGTCCCAGCGGGCCAGTGACTCGGTGGACGTGAAGGCGGGCAGGGCGGTCCGGTCGCCTGCCTTGAGGGTGGGGACGGCCATGTCGCTCGTCTTCTCGCGGCGCAGCCCGCCCTCCCGTCTCCCACCACCGCCCTTCTTGGGAGCTTCGCGCCCCTCCTGATCGTCCTCCTCGACCTCGCCGAGCACGGCGACCACGGGGACGAGGAGCCGGGCCCCCTGGAGCGCTGCGAGGACGGGGCCGTGCGCGGACCGGTCCTCGGCCCAGGCCGTGAGCGCCGCGCTCAGCCGGGGGTCGGCGGAGCCGTCGTCGTCGGAGAAGCCGGGGTCGGGGATGTTCTTGTTCGCCACGGGCACCGACCCTATCGGTGCGGAGCGGTGGCCCCTCCGGTGGGCGGTGGCGGTCCGTCCGGTGGGAAACCACGGCCCGTCCGGTGGGCCGATCGTGCGGTTTGCGCCGCTCGGAAACCCGTCGTTCACGGAGTTCACGGGTTTCTCAGGGATCGCTGACACGCTTCTAACATCCGTTTAACCGGGCGCACAGTGCCGGGGCCCACGATCGCGGCATGCTCTCCCACGGAGTTCGTCCGCGCAGTGGCCGTCCGTCCCGGCGCAGGTCTCTCGTGTACGCCTCGGTCGCCTCCGTCGTGCTCGTGGGCGCCACGTCCTCGGGGACGATGTACGTGAAGACGCAGGCGATGGAGGCGACGGTGGAATCTTCGGCGGTGCCCACGTCCGCGGCCAGTTCCAGGTCCAAGCCCAGCCCCGGTCCCAGCCCCCGTCCCAGTCCCAGTCCCAGCCCCAGTCCCGTGGTGGACCGGGACGCGCTGCTCGCCGGGGCGGTGAAGGCCGTGGCCGTCGAGGACGGGGCGGCGGTGTCGGTGGCGGTGCTGGATGTGTCGTCCGGTGAGAGCGCTGTGTACGGGGACGGGGCGTTCGACACCGCGAGCATCGTGAAGGTCGACATTCTGGCCTCGCTGCTGTTGCGGGCGCAGGACGCGGGCCGAGGGCTCACCGCGCAGGAGAAGACGTACGCCGCCGCGATGATCCGGAACAGTGACAACGCGTCGGCGACCGCCCTGTGGACGGCGATCGGGCAGGCGGAGGGGTTGCGGGCGGCGAACGAGCGGTTCGGGCTGCTGGACACGGAGGGTGGGGACGGGGCGTTGTGGGGGCTGACGCAGACCACGGCAGCCGATCAACTCGCCTTGTTGCGGCAGGTGTTCGGGGTCTCCGAGTCGGAGTTGGGTGAGGGCTCCCGGTCGTATCTGGCCGGGCTCATGGGGCAGGTCGCCGTGGGGCAGGACTGGGGGGTGTCCGCGGCCGCGTCTGGCGTGGGGGCCTCTGAAATCGCCCTGAAGAACGGGTGGTTGCCGCGGAGTGCGACCGGGCTGTGGGACATCAACAGTGTGGGGCGGGTGGGTGTGGGCGGTCGCGAGTTTCTGGTGGCCGTGCTGTCCGACGGCAACTCGTCGAAGGAGAAGGGGGTTTCGGTGGTGGAGGCGGTTGCGAAGGCGGCCGTGGCTTGCTTCGAGGGGGACTGACGCTCCCGCGAGGTGCGGTGGGTGACGTGCGGGTCCGTGGTGGGTTGGTCGCGCCCACGCGGCGGAGCCGCACATCGATACAGCCCCGCGCCCCCAAGGGGCGCCCTACGGGTCGGTCGGTCTTCTGCTGCCTCGCCAGAGGATGACGGCCACTACCAGGAGGACGCCGCCGGTGCTGCCGGCCAGGGGGCCCACCCAGGCCGAGGTGGACTTGTCCTTCTTGGCGGCGTCGGGGCCGTTGCCGAAGTACTTGTTGTCGTGGGCCGCCGCTTTCATGCCCTCGGGCTTCAGGTCGGCGCCCGCCTTGATGGCCGCCGCGGGGTCCACGAAGCCGAAGCCCCGGGAGTCGTCGCGGCCGCCGGTGGGGGCGTCGCGGGCCGTGTCCTCCAGGAGCTGTTTGATCTGGGCCGGGGACAGGCCCGGGTGGGCCGCTTTGATGAGGGCGACCGCGCCGGAGACGAAGGCCGACGCGGCGCTCGTGCCCCAGCCCTCGTAGTACTTCCGGTCCGGATCGGCGATGACGACGTCGACGCCGGGCGCGCTGACCGTGGCGTACCAGCGGCGGGTGGAGAAGGAGGCGCGGGTGCCGTAGCGGTCGACGGCCGTCGCGGCGATGACGCCGGGGTAGGCCGCCGGGTACGAGATGTGGTCGCCCTTCTCGCCGCCGTTGCCGGCCGAGGCGACGACGACGGCGCCCTTCTTCAGGGCGTACTGGACGGCGGCGTCCTCGGATGCCTCGGGGTGGGCGGACTTGGAGTCGTCGCCGAGGGAGAGGTTGATGACGTCGGCGTCGTGGTCGGCGGCCCAGCGGATGCCTTCGGCGAGGGCGTTGCCGCGGGTGTTGCGGGCCTTGCCGCGGGCGGAGTCGCCGTCTTCGAGGATCACGCGGACGGGGAGGATCTTCGCCTGGGGGGCGATGCCCATGACTCCGTCGGCGTCGCCCGCGCCGTGTCCGTGGCCCGCGATGATGCCGGCCATCGCGGTGCCGTGGCGGGCCCAGGGGCGGTCGCCTCGGCCGGCGCCGAAGCCGACCATGTCCTTGCCGGTGAGGACGTTGCCCTCGAGGTCCGGGTGTTCGTCGTCGACGCCCGTGTCGAGGACGGCGACGGTGATGCCCTTGCCCTTCGTCGTCTGCCACGCCTCCTGCGCGTGCATCGCGTCGAGGGCCCACTGCTTGGCGCGGATGCCGTCGGCGTGGGCGGCGGTGGCGGGCAGGAGGGCGATGGTGGCGGCCAGGAGGCCGACCACGAATCCCCTCCTGTGCAGCCTGTGCAGGGCCCTGCGAGTCATGAAGGCTTCTCCGTGGCCGAGTTGACGGTCTTCCGGAGGCTTCGCTCGACGCGGTCGGCGAGGCCTTGGGCGTCGTGGCCCAGGCCGCCCTGGGCGGCGGGCGTGGTGGCGTCGGCCTTCATCGCGTCCGCGGCGGGCTGCGGTTCGGTGACGGCACGGCCGTCGGCGAAGCCGGAGACGGCGTAGACGACGACCGGGGCGTCGGTCAGGACCGAAACGGTCCAGGACGCGCGCTGGGCGTCGCCGAACCCGGCGGCGAGGGTGCCCTGCGCCGCGTACGGGCGGGGCATGAGGTCGCTCCGCCGGTCGAGGCCCTGTGCGTTGAACCGGGCGCGCAGGGTGCTCATGGCCGCGGAGTCCGCCTTCGTGAACAGCAGGCCGACCGTGGTGACGTGGCTGCGGGTGGCGTCCGTGTAGGTCGCGCGCAGGAGGCGCAGACAGCCCGCGGGGGTGAGGGCCTTGCGCAGGAGGGGGTCGAAGGCGTCCTTGCAGCCGCTGTCCGGGGCCACGGCGATACGGGTCCACGTGCGGTCGGCGCCGCCCGGGCCGGCGCCCTCGCCGTCGACGGTGGGCGGGAAGAGTTCGTCCACGGGGATGCTGTGCCACAGGGCCCCGGCCGCCGTGAACGCGTCCGGGGTGCCGGTCCCGCCCTCACTGTCACCGCTCAGCCAACTGCCCGTCACCGCGCCGCCGATGAGCCCGAGCCCCAGCACGACGCAGGTCACGACGGCCGCGAGGCGGGGGCGCGGGCGGCGGCCTCCCGTGTGCGGCTGGACGGTGTCGTTGTCGTACGTGTCGGGGGCCGCGAGGGACACGAAGGGGCGGTGGATCGGGTCCGGGGACTCGGTGACGTGCGGAGTGGGGTCCGTGAAGGACTCCGCCGAGCCGGACAGGCGGATCTCAGGGCGGCGCGGGGCACCGCCCGCCGCGGGCGGGTCGGCCGGGACGGGCCGGAGCCTGGTGGTCGTCTCCGACGGGGTCTCCCACGGAGCGCCGGTGCGCCGTGCGGAGGGGTGGAACGTGCTCGGCCGCGGCGGAACGGGCGGCCTGGCCGGGCGTTCCGCGGCACCCGGCCCGGACGGCGGCGCGACACGGCGTTCGGCGGCGCCGGGACGGGGCGCCGGAGTGTCCGGCCTCGGCGGGGCGAAGGGACGCAGGGGCAGTCCGGAACCGGGCCGCCCCTGGGAGGTGCCGTTGGCCGTCCGGGAAGTGCCGTTGGCCGTCCGCGGGTCGGTGCCGGGACGGGGCGGGGCGGACCTGCCCTCGCCGTTCGTGATCGGGCCCCGGGGCTCGGTCGCGGGCCTCGCCGGGCCATCGGTTCCCCGAGTGCTCCGACCGGCCGCTCCCGCCTCTCCCGGTGCGTTCGCGGGACGCGGCGGGACCCCGGCCGCCCTCTCGGCGTTTCTCCTCGGAGCACGCGGCTCCCCCACCGGACGCGGCGGAAAGCCTGCCCGCCCGGCAGGCCTCGCGGTCGCCCCGGACTCGGTCGCCGGACGCCGTGGGACATCCGCCTGGCCGGTGGCCCTTGAAGCCGCCCCCGGATCACGCGCCGGACGCGGCGGGACGCCCGCCCGCTCGGCACGCCCCGCACCCGTCCCGGACTCCGTCGCCGGACGCCGTAGGGCATCCGCCTGGCCGGTGGTCCTTGAGGACGCCCCGGGATCGCGCGGCGGGCGCGGCGGGACGCCCGGGTGCTCGGTGCGGCCCGGAGGCGTCTGTTCGGTGCGGCCCGGAGTCGTCCCGGGGGCGTCGGCCGGGCGTGGAGGGCGGGCCGTGTTCTGCGGGCTCGGCGGGGAAGTGCGTGGGCCGGTCGCCGGACGCGGGGGGACGGGCGGTTTCCCCGGCCGTTCCACGCGTGGCACGGCACCCGTGTCGGGCGGCGGTGTGTCCGGGAAGCGTGCCGAGGCGGGCGGCGGCGGGGGCGTCTCCTCCGGTTCGTGGCGGCGTTCGCCGGCGGGACGGAGGTTCGGGAAGCGGGACGACGCGGCCGAGGACGTGCCTCGGGGGCCGGCCCCGTCCGACGCGTGCGGCCGGTGCGATGTGCCGCCCGGGGTACCGGACCCCGGCCGAGTCCCCGCGATGCCGGGCCTCAGGGGGGCGTCTCCGAGGTCGCGCCCGGGGAGCGGGTCCGTGTCGTCGGCGTCGGATCCCTCGGGTCGCCGCGGACCCCCCGTGGCCCCGGGCTCGTGCGACGCGCGGCCGGGCCTCGCGGGTCCGAAGGCGCCATGCCCTGGCCTGTGGTCCGGGCTCTCGGGCGCCTCAGCGGCGCCCCGACCGGACGACGTACCCGCGTCTCCCGTGTCTCCAGACCCCTCGGACTGCTCTCGTCCGCTCTCCGCCGAGGGCTGCTCGGGGGGCGTCGAGGGGCGTGGCGGAAAGGAGGCGCGGCGCGCTTCCGTGCTCATGCACCCCCCGTTTCCTCGGCCCCGGCGACCGGCCCGCCGAAGGATCCCCTCCGGACCCGTTCCCTGCTTGCGTGCGCGTCACTCTACGGGTTGACGCTGTGCGAGTGGGAACCAGTCGGCAGGCCCGGGGCATCTGCCCGGAACGTCCCCCTACCCTGCGGTAATCAGGTCTGGCAGGCTTCGTCCATGACTGCCCGCGCCGCAGACCGAGCCCGTTACGACCGGGCCACCGCTCACCTAGACGCTCCCGTCGCCATCGTGGACTTGGAGGCCTTCGACGCCAACGCGGAGGATCTCGTACGGAGGGCGGCAGGCAAGCCCGTGCGCGTCGCGAGCAAGTCCGTACGCTGCCGTGCGCTGCTCGAACGCGTGCTGGCCCGGGACGGTTTCGCCGGGATCATGTCGTTCACGCTCGCCGAGTCGCTGTGGCTGGCGCGCTCCGGTTTCGAGGACGTACTGCTCGCGTATCCGTCCGCGGACCGCAAGGCGTACGCGGAACTCGCCGCAGATCCGAAGCTCGCGGCCGCCGTGACGGTCATGGTCGACGACCCGGCGCAGCTGAAGCTGATCGACGACGCCCGGGACGGCGGGCGCGAAGAGGTGCGTGTCTGCCTGGAGTTGGACACCGCGCTGAAGATGCTCGGCGGCCGGGTCCGCGTCGGCGCCCGCCGTTCACCGCTGCACTCCCCCGCCCAGGTCGCCGAGATGGCCCGTACGGTCGCTCGCCGGCCCGGTTTCCGGCTCGTCGGGATCATGGCGTACGAGGGGCACATCGCGGGGGTCGGCGACTCCCTGCGGGGGCGGCCGTTGCGGTCGCGTGCGATCCGGCTGATGCAGGCCACGGCCCGCAAGGAGCTGGCGCAGCGCCGTGCGGACGTCGTGCGGGCGGTCCGGGCCGTGGTGCCGGACCTGGAGTTCGTCAACGGTGGTGGCACGGGCAGCGTCCAGCACACCGCGGCCGAGGACTCGGTGACCGAGATCGCGGCCGGGTCCGGGCTGTACCAGCCGCGGCTCTTCGACAACTACACGTCGTTCAGCGGGCGTCCGGCCGCGCTCTTCGCGCAGCCCGTCGTGCGCAGGCCGGGGGTGGGGGTGGTGACCGTCCTCGGCGGCGGCTACCCGGCGTCGGGTGCCGCGGGCGCCGACCGGTCGCCCGTGCCGTATCTGCCCGAGGGACTGCGGTACGACGCCCAGGAGGGGGCCGGTGAGGTGCAGACGCCGCTGCTCGGCTCGCCCGCGGACGATCTGCTGATCGGCGACAAGGTGTGGTTCCGGCACGCGAAGGCCGGGGAGCTGTGCGAGCGGTTCGACGTGCTGCGGCTCGTGGAGGGCGACACGGTGACGGCGACGGTCCCGACGTATCGCGGGGAAGGCCACACGTTCCTGTAGCCGACAGCCGACAACCGACAGCAGATGGCCGGTAGCCCATGGTCGGCCTTGGTCCGGGAGGCCGGGGCCGACTACTGGGTGGGGCCGATGCTGCTGCCCACTCCGCCGCCCGTGCTCTCGTCGCCGACCGGCCGGATCCCCTTGGTGATCCGGTCCATGTCGGCGAGGGGCGGTCCCTCCTCGCCCGCGTCGAAGGCGTACCGCACCATGACCATCGACTCCGAGCCGACGCTGGACGGGAACGCCATCGACTGGACGTAACCTCCGGGCCCCGCCTCGGTCTTGACGCGCCAGCGCACGAAGTACCCGGTGCGGCCTGCGACCGCCACCGAGCCCTGCTCGGCCACCTCGTGGGAGGTGATGCCGTGGAAGGGGCGCTGGTTGATCTTGTTGCGGTCGTAGGCGCGGTCGGCCGCCTCGGATATGTCGTCCTTGGCGAGGGTCTCGGGGGACTTCTCGTCGTTCGAGGTGACCGTGCGCGAGATGACCGTGCCGTGGCGGCAGAGGCCGTCGTCGCCCGGGCAGTCGTACGTCCCGGACGTGGTCATCATGATGTCGGTCTCGGTGACGCTCTCGGGTCTGGCCCAGCCGTCGAGGAGCGGCAGGGTGATGCCGTTGAGTTCGTCCACGACGACGGAGGGGTCGTCGGCGGACGATTCGGAGCTGGACTCCGAGGGCGAGGGCGAGGGCTGGGCGCTCGTGGGAGCGGACGACGTGGGCGTCGGCGCGGTCTGCGGGTCGCCGTCGTCCCCTCTGAGGACGACGGCACCCGTGACGATCGCGGCGACCAGCACGACGGCCGCGGCGGTGAGGGCGATCGCCTTCCCGCGGCCGGAGCCGCCGGAACCGCCGGAGACGCCGGTCCCGAGCGGCACCGTCGGCGTGGAGGGCGCGAACTGCGGCTGCGTGTACGGCTGTTGGGGACTCGTCGCCTCGGGCGAGCGCCGGTGTTCGGTCCAGGTGGTCCCGTCCCACCAGCGCTCCACGTGCGGGCCCGAGGGGTCCCGGTACCACCCGGGCGGAGGCGTCATGCTCATCCAGGCACTCTAGGCGCCACCCGCCACGGGCACACGGCCACCTCCGGCAGGGGCCTAGAGCGGGGTCACGTATGCGCCGGAGATCCCGCCGTCCACCAGGAAGTCCGTGGCGTTCACGAACGAGGAGTCGTCGCTGGCGAGGAAGGCGACCGCCGCAGCGATCTCCTCGGCCTGCGCGAACCGCCCGACCGGGATGTGTACGAGGCGGCGCGCGGCCCGCTCCGGGTCCTTGGCGAACAGTTCCTGGAGGAGGGGTGTGTTGACCGGCCCGGGGCAAAGGGCGTTCACGCGGATGCCCTCGCGGGCGAACTGCACGCCCAGTTCACGGGACATGGCGAGAACTCCGCCCTTGGAGGCCGTGTACGAGATCTGCGAGGTCGCCGCGCCCATCCGGGCCACGAACGACGCGGTGTTGATGATCGACCCCCTGCCCTGCTGCCGCATGTAGGGGATCGCGGCCTTGCAGCACAGGTAGACCGAGGTGAGGTTGACCTCCTGGACGCGCTTCCAGGCCTCCAGGCCCGTCTCCAGGATCGAGTCGTCGTCGGGCGGCGAGATGCCCGCGTTGTTGAAGGCGATGTCGACGGACCCGTACGTGTCGAACGCGGTCCTGAAGAGCGCCTCGACCTGCTCGGGGTCGGTGACGTCGACCTTCACGAAGATGCCGCCGGTCTCCTCGGCGGCCGCCTTGCCGCGGGTCTCGTCGATGTCGCCGCAGACGACGTGGGCGCCCTCGGAGGCGAGCCGGCGGGCGGTGGCGAGGCCGATGCCGCTGCCGGCCCCGGTGATGACGGCGGTGCGGCCGACCAGGCGGCGGCAGATGATGTCGTCGGTCGATGCGCTCACTGTGCGGGGCCCTCCGTGCTGATGAAGACGTTCTTGGTTTCGGTGAAGGCGGCCAGGGCGTCCGGGCCGAGTTCGCGGCCGATGCCCGACTGCTTGAAGCCGCCGAAGGGGGTCCAGTAGCGGACGCTGGAATGGGAGTTGACGGACAGGTTCCCGGCGCGGACGGCGCTCGACACGCGCAGGGCGCGGCCGACGTCCCGGGTCCAGATGGAGCCGGCGAGGCCGTACTCGGTGGCGTTGGCGAGGCGGATCGCGTCGGCCTCGTCCTCGAAGGGGAGGACGACGGCGACCGGTCCGAAGACCTCTTCGACGGCCACGCGCGCGTGGGACTCGATTCCGGTCAGGACGGTGGGCGGGAACCAGAAGCCGGGGCCTTCGGGGGCGGTGCCCCGGATGCCGACCGCGCTGTCGGCGGCCTCGGTGACGTACGACCGTACGCGCGCCAGCTGGGACCTGGAGATCAGCGGGCCCATGGCCGTCTTCTCGTCGGCCGGGTCGCCGACGGTGACGGACTCGATCGCCGGGGCGAGGAGTTCGAGGAAGCGGTCGTACGCGGACCGCTGGACGAGGATGCGGGTGCGGGCGCAGCAGTCCTGGCCGGAGTTGTCGAGGAAGGACATGGGGGTGGCCGCCGCGGCGGCCTCGATGTCGGCGTCGGCGAAGACGATGTTGGGGCTCTTGCCACCGAGTTCGAGGGTGACGCGTTTGAGATGTGCCGAACCCTTTGCCAACACCTGTTTGCCCACGGCCGTTGACCCCGTGAAGACGATCTTCGCGACCCCGGGGTGTTCGACCAGCGCGTTGCCGGTGACCGGGCCCGCTCCCGGGAGTACCTGGAAGAGATGCTCCGGCAGCCCCGCCTCCAGGGCGAGTTCGGCCAGCCGCAGAGCCGTCAGCGGGGTCGTCTCGGCGGGCTTGAGAACGACCGCGTTGCCCGCCGCGAGTGCCGGAGCCACTCCCCACGCCGCGATGGGCATCGGGAAGTTCCAGGGCGCGATGACCCCGACCACACCCAGCGGTTCGAGGATCGTGATGTCGAGACCACCCGGCACCGGGATCTGGTGCCCGGTGAGCCGCTCCACTCCCCCGGCCGCGTAGTCGAGCAGATCTCGTACGTTGCCCGCCTCCCAGCGGGCGTTGCCGACGACGTGCCCGGCCTCGCGAACCTCCAACTGGGCGAGCTCTTCCAGATGCTCGTCGACGACGACGGCGAACCGGCGCAACAGCCGGGCCCGCTCACCGGGCGCGAGGGCGGCCCATCGGACCTGCGCTCTTCCCGCCCGTACGACCGCGGCGTCGACGTCCTCGGGGGTGGCACCCGGGACGGTGGAGATGACCTCCTCCGTCGCCGGGTTGAGAACTACCAGTTCGTGCAGGTGCGACACCTTCGGCCTCACAGACGTTCGAAGGAGCGGCGGAGCTCCCAGTCGGTCACCACGGCGTCGAAGGCGTCCAGTTCGACGCGCGCCATGTTGCGGTAGTGCGCGACCACCTCGTCACCGAAGGCAGCCTTGGCGATGGCGCTGTTCTCCCAGATCTCGGCGGCCTCGCGCAGTGTGGTGGGCACGTGCTCGTATCCCGAGGTGTACGCGTTCCCGGTGCACGCCTCCGGCAGCTCCAGCTTCTGCTCGATGCCGTACAGCCCGGCCGCGACGAGCCCCGCGACGGCGAGGTGCGGATTGACGTCCCCGCCCGGGAGCCGGTTCTCGAACCGCATCGAGCGCCCGTGCCCGACGACCCGCAGTGCGCAGGTCCGGTTGTCGTACCCCCAGGCCACGGCCGTCGGCGCGAACGACCCCGGCTGGAACCGCTTGTACGAGTTGATGTTGGGCGCGTACAGCAGCGAGAAGTCCCGGAGCGCGGCGAGCTGTCCGGCGAGGAAGTACCGCATGACCTGCGACATCCCGCCCGCCCCGTCGCCCGCCATGACGTTGGTGCCGTCGGCGTCGGCGAGCGAGAGGTGGATGTGGCAGGAGTTGCCCTCGCGCTCGTTGTACTTGGCCATGAAGGTGAGCGAGACGCCTTCCTGGGAGGCGATCTCCTTGGCCCCGGTCTTGTAGATGGCGTGCTGGTCGCAGGTGACCAGGGCCTCGTCGTACTTGAACGCGATCTCGTGCTGCCCGGGGTTGCACTCGCCCTTGGCGGACTCGACGGTCAGCCCGGCGGCGCCCATCTCGTTGCGAATACGCCGCAGGAGTGGCTCGATCCGCCCGGTCCCGAGCACCGAGTAGTCGATGTTGTACTGATTGGCGGGCGTGAGCCCCCGGTAGTTCGCGTCCCAGGCCTGCTCGTAGGTGTCCTTGAAGACGATGAACTCCAGCTCGGTCCCCACCTGCGCGGTGAATCCGTGCTCGGCGAGCCGCTCCAGCTGGCGCCGGAGGATCTGGCGGGGCGCGGCCACGACGGGCGAGCCGTTGTCCCAGGCGAGGTCGGCGACGAGCATCGCCGTACCCGCGTTCCACGGAACGCGACGCAACGTACTCAGGTCCGGATGCATGGCGAAGTCCCCGTAGCCACGCTCCCAGGACGACATCTCGTACCCGTCGACGGTGTTCATGTCGGTGTCGACGGCCAGGAGGTAGTTGCAGCCCTCCGTACCGTGGTGCAGGACCTCGTCGAGGAAGAAGCGCGCGGCGAACCGCTTGCCCTGGAGCCGCCCCTGCATGTCCGGGAAGGCCAGGACGACCGTGTCGATCTCCCCGCTCGCGACGAGGGCGTGCAGCTCCTCGACACTGAGCGGTGGTGTGCGGTCTGCCACGGAAAATGCCTCCTTCGGTCAGCCGAGAGCCATAAGGTATTGCCGAGAACCATTGCTTGGGAAGGGGGCACGGCCAGATGTCGCAACCGGATCCACACGAACCGAACGACCGGCTGACGCCGGTGCTGCGCCCGGTGCGCGCGGGCAACGGCTTCGAGGAGGCCCTGGAGCAGATCCTCCAGGTCGTCCGTCTCGGTCTGGTCCCCGGGGGCGAACGGCTGCCCGCCGAACGGGAGTTGGCGGACCGGCTCGGGATCAGCCGGGTGACGCTGCGCGAGGTCCTGAAGGTCCTCCAGGACCAGGGCCTGGTCGAGTCGAGACGTGGCCGCTACGGCGGCACGTTCGTCCTTCCCCGAACCGACGCCCCCGGCGAGGCGGAGCTGCGCCGTCGGATCGACGAGGTCGACATAGAGGACGTCCTGCGCTTCCGTGAGGTCCTGGAGGTGGGCGCGGCGGGCCTCTGCGCCGCCCACGGCCTGTCCCCCGCCCAGTCGGCCCGCCTGCGCGAGGCGCTGGCCCGCACGCAGGACGCGCCCCTGAGCGACTACCGCCGCCTGGACACCCTCCTGCACCTCACCCTCGCCGAGCTGTGCGGTTCACCGACCCTCACCGCCCAGTACGCGGCGGTACGCGCCACCGTGAACGACCTGCTCGACTGCATCCCCCTCCTGGTCCGGAACCTGGAGCACTCGCAGCGCCAGCACGAGGCGCTGGTCGAGGCGGTGCTGGACGGGGACGCGGACGGAGCCCGGGAAATGATGCGCGAACACTGCGGGGGCACGGCGGCACTCCTGCGCGGCTTCCTGGCATAAGGACGTGTGCGAGGCGCCCGCCCACAAGATCCAGTCAAGTCACCCCTGTAAAGGTATGGGGTCGGTCTATTAGCCTCCTCCCGAGGGGCGTACGAGAAACAGGGAGCGTGGGGATGACAGGCAGACCGCTCATCGGAGTCAGCACATACCTGGACACCGCGCGCTGGGGTGTCTGGGAGCTGGAGGCGGCACTGCTGCCGGCCGGCTACCCGCGCCTGGTCCGGTCGGCGGGCGGCCTGGCAGCGATGCTGCCGCCGGACGAACCCGCCCACGCCGCCGAGACCGTGGCCCGGCTCGACGGACTGGTGATCGCGGGCGGCCCCGACGTGGACCCGTCGCGCTACGGCGCCGCCCGCGACCCACGATGCGGTCCCGAGGCCCGCACTCGCGACACCTGGGAACTCGCCCTGATCGAGGCCGCGTTGGCCTCCGGCACACCCCTCCTCGGAATCTGCCGCGGAATGCAGCTCCTGAACGTGGCGCTCGGCGGCACGCTCGTCCAGCACATCGACGACCACGTCGAATCCGTAGGAGTCTTCGGCCACCACACGGTGAAGCCGGTCCCGGGCTCCCTCTACGCCGCCCTGGTCCCCGAGGAAACATCCGTACCGACCTACCACCACCAGGCGGTGGACCGCCTGGGCACGGGCCTCGCCCCCTCCGCCCACGCGGCGGACGGCACGGTCGAGGCGATCGAACTCTCCGGCCCCGGCTGGGTGTTGGGCGTGCAGTGGCACCCCGAGATGGGCGAGGACCCGCGCGTCATGGCAGGCCTGGTCCGAGCCGCTTCCTGAGCCATTCGAGGGCGGCGTCGCCCTGGGCCCGCTGGAACTCGCGGAGTGTCGGCAGACCGGGCGGCGAGGGCCGCCGCGACTGTCCGACGAAGTATCCCGCCAGCGCCGCCAGGGTGGCCGTCACTCCGGCCGGATCCGCCGCCCTCCCCAACGGGTGCCCGGTGAACAGCACTTCGGGATCGGGGCCGCCCTGCGCCCGGACACACGGCAGCATCACCAGGAGGTCGAACCAGGGGGCGGCCAGCTGGGCGTGAGGCCAGTCGACGAAGAGCACCCGCCCCGGCGCGTTCTCCGGGGCCGTGAGGAGGATGTTGTCGGCGCGGAGGTCGCCATGGGCGAGGGTGTCGCCCGAGGCGAACTCGGCCCAGGGCGCGGCGAGTTCGGCGAGCGCGGGAAGGTTCCGTACGGTCCAGGGGTCGAGGCCCTCGCTCCCGGCTCCGGCCCCGTGCCCCGCGTCCAGCATCCTCTGCCAGCCTCGGAAGGCGTTCGCGAGGGCCTCTCCGACCGGCGGGACGTCCACGGGGGACGGCGTCAGCGTGCGACTGAGCTCCCCCACCGCGTCGAGAACACGCGCCAACTCCCTCTCGTACCAAGGCACATGGGGCTGACGCCCGTCGATGTCCTCGAAGACGAGCGCCACCCAGTTCCCGTCGTCGTGCATTCCGAGAAACCTCGGTGCGGGCGTCTCGGCCGGCAGGGCGGCGGCGTTCCTCGCTTCGCGTCGGTGCATGTCCGGGCTGTCCGGGTTCGCCTCGGCGCTGACGGCCTTGACGAATGCCCGTCGGCCGTCCGCGGTCCTCACCCGCGCGGCCGGTCCCGGCGAGAATCCGCCCGTCTGAGTGACCGCTTCCACGACGGGGGCGCCGAGCAGGTCCGCGACGGCTTGCCTCACCGGCTCGGGGACCGCTCCCCACGGGGTGCGGATGCCTGTCGCCGGCGGCGCGCTCATCGTCATGCCCCGCATCGTCCGTCGGCGGCACGCCCCGTCGCCACCACTTTTCCCACCGCGGGTGCGGCGGGCGCTGGTCGCGCCCACCCTGCGGGGCCGCACATGCCCCCCGCCCCGCCCCTACGACCGTGTCAACGTCAACAAGTCGCGCGCCGGTCCCGTAGGCCGATGCCCCACAGGCCACACGGCCCGCAGATCCCGGCTCAGCCGAACGCCGTCCACGGGAATCTCGACGAGCCGACGCGCGGACAGCTCCTCCCCGAGCGCCAGCTCGCTGAGAACCGCCGGCCCCGCCCCCGAAGCCGCGGACGCCTTCACCGCCGTCGTGGACGAGAGCTCGATCAGAGGGCGGGCCAGCCCGCCGAGCGCCGCGTCCAGCACCTGCCGCGTGCCCGACCCCTCCTCCCGCAGAATCAACGGCGTCCCCGCCAACTCCCCCGCGTCGAGCGCCCGCCGCCTCCGCGCCCACGCGTGTCCGGGCGCGGTCACCACGATCAGCCGGTCGTGGGCGATCACCACGGAGTCCAGCCCGCTCGCCACGGACACGCCCTCCACGAACCCGAGGTCCGCCTCACCGGAGAGCACCCGCTCGGCCACGACCGTCGAGTTCCCGGCGATCAGGGACACCGCGGTGTCCGGCCGCTGCGCGCGCAGCGCGAGCAGCCACCCGGGCAGCAGATACTCGGCGATCGTCATGCTCGCCGCGACCCGCAGCCGGGAGTCCCGCCGGTCCCGCAACGCCTGCGCCCCCGCGTCGAAGGCCTCCGCGGCCTCCACCACCCGCCGGGCCCAGTCCGTCACCAGCGCTCCGGCGTCGGTGAGCCGCGACCCTGTGGGTGAGCGGTCCACCAGGGCGACCCCCAACTGCCGTTCCATGGACCGGATCCGGCTGCTGGCGGCCGGCTGCGTGATCCCGGTCTCGCGGGCGGCCCGCCCAAGGCTCCCGAGCCGCGCCACGGCGAGCAGCAGCTCCAGCGCACCCAGATCGGGGACCCGATGCGACAGCCCGCCTCCCGGTATGGGCGCCGTCTCGCGAACCCCCTGGTCACCCGTCCCGTCATCCCGACTCATAAGCCCACCTTATGCCCTCATAGACCGGTACTCCCTGGTGAGCCGTGCCCCACGGAGGCACGGTGAACTCATGGCCACAGCCCACCCGCTCACCGCCACCACGGACAACACCAGCCATGCCAACCCCGGCCGCCTCACAAGGGCAAACGCGGCGGCACAGGCAAAGTCATCCCCCTTCCGCCACCTCGGCCCGAACTGGTACGCCCCGGTGATGGGCACGGCGATCGTGGCCACCGCGGGCGCGGGTCTCCCCTTCGGCCTCCCGGGCCTGCGCACGTTCTGCACGACGGTCTGGGCGCTGTCCCTGGCCATGCTCATCGCCCTGCTGGCCGCCCGGGCGGCCCACTGGACGCACCACAGGGACCAGGCCCGCGCCCACCTCCTGGACCCGTCGATGGCCCCCTTCTACGGCTGCCTCTCCATGGCCCTGCTGGCCGTGGGCGGCGGCGCCCTGGTGGTGGGGCAGGACTGGATCGGCGTACAAGCGGCGGTCGCCCTGGACGTGGTGCTCTTCTCCACGGGCACCCTGATCGGCCTGGCGGCGGCGGTGGCCGTCCCGTATCTGATGGTCGTGCGCCACCGGGTGGACCCGTCCCAGGCCACCCCCGTGTGGCTGCTCCCCCTCGTCGCGCCGATGGTCTCCGCGGCGCTCGGCCCCCTACTCGTACCGCATCTCCCGGCCGGTCAGGCCCGCGAGACCCTGCTGCTCGCCTGCTTCGCGATGTTCGGTCTCAGCCTGCTGGCCACGCTCGTGATGCTGCCGATGATCTTCGCCCGGCTCGTCACGGGCGGTCCGCTGCCGCTCGCGCTCACCCCGACCCTGTTCCTGGTCCTGGGCCCGCTGGGCCAGTCCACGACGGCCGTCGACAAGTTCGCCGTCGCCGCCCCGGGTGTGGTGCCGGCTCCGTACGACCAGGGGTTCGGGATCCTGCCGGTGCTCTACGGCGTCCCGGTGATGGGTTTCGCGCTGCTCTGGCTGGCGCTGGCCGCCGCCCTGGTGCTGCGGGCCCGCCGCCGGGGCATGGTCTTCGGCATGACCTGGTGGGCGTTCACCTTCCCGGTCGGTACGTGTGTGACGGGCGCCGAGGGGCTCGCCCGGCACACCGGGCTCGTCGTCTACGACGGACTCACGGTCGCCCTGTACGCCCTGCTCCTCGCGGCCTGGGCGGTGGCCGCCGTCCACACGGCTCGCGGCCTCGTCAGCGGACGGCTGCTCGCAGCGCCGCGCCGAGCACTCGCGGAGCTTCCGTCAACGACGGTCCGTACCACGTGAGATGGCGCCCGCCGACGAGTGCGCAGGGCACCCCTTCGAAGGCCTCCGGGCCGTCGTCGCTCGTGAAGCGGTACGGCTCGTCGGGCAGCACCACCAGGTCGAGGCCGGCGGCGCGCAGTTCCTCGACCGGGACCCGCGGATAGCGTTCCGCATGGCTCGCGTACACGTTGTCGACGCCCAGGCGGGCCAGTACGTCCCCGGCGAAGGTGTCCCGTCCGACCACCATCCAGGGCCGCCGCCAGATCGGCACGGCGGCGCGCAGGCGCCTCTCCGGGCAGGGCCGGTCCAGCCAGGCCTCCTCGGCCTCGTCCAGCCACCGCGGCCGGGTCCGCAGCCCGCACGCGCGGACCACCCTGTCCAGTTCCCGAAAGGCCCCCGGCACATCCCGTACCTCGGTGACGAGCACGTCGAGTCCCGCCTGCCGCAGGGCGGTCAGGTCGGGCTCGCGATTCTCCTCCTCGTTGGCGATGACCAGGTCGGGCGCGAGGGCGACGATCCGCTCGACGTCCGGGTTCTTGGTGCCCTTGACGCGTACGACGTCGAGGTCGGCCGGATGACTGCACCAGTCGGTCGCCCCGACCAGGACACCCGGCGCGGACACGGCGACGGCCTCGGTGAGCGACGGGACGAGTGACACCACTCTCATGGCCGAGCTCTCCGGACGGCGGTCGTCGGTGATCGGTGGTCGCTCATCGGCGCGGATCGTCCTCCACGGCCTCGATGTGGTCCGCGACCGCGACGATGAGCACGCGTGTGTCCGCGTCGGTCGCCCGCCACCGGTGCCGCACGCCGCCCGTCAGGTGCAGGGTGTCGCCGCGTCCCAGTCGGTACGCGCGGCCCTCGGCCTCGACCTCGACGGCGCCGTCGGCCACGTACATCAACTCGTCGTTGCGGTGCTGGAATTCGCGGCCGGCGTCGTGATCGCCGGAGAACTCCATGGCGTGCAACTGGTGGTGACCGCGCACCAGGGGGCGCACTCGGGGCTCGTGGGTGAACTCGGAGTCGTCCGCGCGCACCAGGTCGACGCTGCGCGCCGGGTCGGCGGCGGCGAGGAGTTCGACACACGTCGTGTGCAGGGCGTCCGCGACCCGTTGGAGGGAACGCATGCTGGGCCGCGCCCGCTCGTTCTCGACCTGGCTCAGGAACGGCACCGACAGGCCGCTGCGCTCGGCGACGACGGCGAGGGTGAGCTCCAGTGCCCGGCGCCGCCGCCTGACGGCCGCGCCCACTCGAAGGGTTTCCTTGTTCTCGTCCATCGCCTCGGCTCCCCCCTGTGCGTCGTCGGTGCGCTGCTCTGTGTGTGCGTGCCCGTGGTGCGGTGGCGGCACGTTCGTTGTACGTACGCGCCAATTTCTCGCGAGTTCCTGATGTGTTGTCTGCACCCTACGGGTGTTCGGCAAACCGTTTCATGCGCCCGTCACATCGCTGTGAACATCGCCGCACGGCGCCGGCGGACCGGGGCGGCCGTTGCCCGGGTCGTATGCGCGGGTACGGCGCGAGGGGTGGGCAGCGCCGTACGGCGCTGCCCACCCCTCGCGGAGGCCCCTACCGGGGGACGTGCTTACTGCGGAGTCATCCGTTCCACCATGTCCGGGTGCTCCTTCAGCCACGCGGAGACGGCTTCCTCCTCCTGCCCCTGGCCGCGGTCCTTGATCTCGCTCTCCAGGCTGCCGAGTTCGTCCTCGCTCATCTTGAAGTTCTTGATCCACTTGGTGAGCTGCGGGTACTGCTCCGGGAACTTCTTGCTGGAGATGGTCCGGATCGTGTTGCCCTCACCGAACGTCTTCTTCGGGTCCGCGAGCTTCGTCAGCTTGTATTCGCTGTAGGCCCAGTGCGGCGACCAGAGCGTGACGGCGACGGGCTCCTTCTTGGCGTACGCGCGCTTCAGCTCGGCCAGCATCGCGGGCGTGGAGCCGTCGACGATCTCGTACTCCTCGTCCAGGCCGTAGCCGGGCAGGACCTTCGTCTTGGCGAGGTTCATCTCGCCGGTGCCCGGTTCGATGCCGATGATCTTCCCGTTGAAGAGATCGCCCTTGCCCTTGAGATCCGCGAGGGACTTGACGTCCTTCACGTACGAGGGCACCGCGATCTCCAGGGAGGTCGGCTCGTACCAGGTGCCGAGGTCGCGCAGGTTGTTCTTGTGCTTGTCCCAGTAGTTGGCCTGCGCGTACGGCAGCCAGGCGTCGAAGTTGAGGTCGATGTCGCCGGTGGCGAGGCCGGTGTAGACCGGGCCGACGTCCATCTGCTTCAGGTTCAGCTTGTAGCCGCGCCGGGCCAGGACGTCCTTCCAGAGGTAGGTGACGGCGATGTCCTCGTCCCAGGGGAACCAGGCGACGTCGACCGTGCGCTTCGCCTCGGCCGGGGTGCCGGAGGAGGACTTCGCGACCGGGGCCAGCTTGTCGACGACGCCCGGGTTGCTCTTCAGCCAGGTGCGTACGGCGTCCTGCTGCTTGCCCTTGCCGGCCTTGTTGATGTCAGCCTCAAGGCTGGTGAGCTGCTTCTCGGTCATCTTGAAGCTCTTGAGCCACTTGGCGACGACCGGGTTGTCCTGGGCGAAGCCCTTGCGGGAGAGCGTGTGCACGCCGTCGCCCTTGCCCCAGGCGCCCTTCGGGTCCTCGAGCTTCCTCAGCTTGTACTCGCTGTACGCCCAGTGCGGCGACCAGAGCGTGCCGACGAACGGCTCCTTCTTGGCGTACGCGCGCTTCAGCTCGGCCAGCATGGCGGGCGTGGAGCTGTCGACGACCTTGTACTCCTTGTCGAGCCCGTACTCCTTGAGCACCTTGGTCTTGAGGAGGCCCATCATTCCGGCGCTGGACTCGATGCCGGTGATCTTGCCGCCGAACTCGCCCGCCTTGCCCTTGAGGTCCTCCAGGGACTTGATGTCCTCCATGTAGGCGGGCACGCTCAGTTCCAGGGACGTCGGGCCGTACCAGGAGCCCAGGTCGTCGAGCTGCTTGCCGTACTTCTTCCAGTACTGCTCGTGGGTGGTCGGCAGCCAGGAGTCGGTCTGGAAGTCGATGTCGCCCTGGGCGAGCGAGGTGTAGAGCGGGCCGGCGTCGAACTGCTTGGTCTCGACCTCGAAGCCGCGCTGCTCCAGGATCTCCTTCCAGAGGAAGGTGGAGGCGACGCCCTCGTCCCAGGGGATGTAGCCGATGGTGACCTTCTTGCCCTGGCCGACGTTCCCGCCGTCGGACGCGGTGGTCTCGCTGTCGCTGGAGCCGAACATGCCCATGCCGCCCGCGACGAGCGCGAGCACGACGACGCCGATGACGGCCACGGAGGGCCGGGGGCGGTAGGACCAGATCTTCAGGCCCTGTGCGGCCTGCAGCTTGGCGGCGGTGCGGCGGCCGAGCGGCGAGACCTGGGTGCCAAGGGCGCTGGTCATGCGGTCCAGGTAGATGGCGAGGATGACGATGGCTATGCCCGCCTCGGCGCCGAGGCCGACGTTGAGCTGGCCGATCGCCTCGTTCACGTCGCCGCCGAGGCCGCCGGTGCCGACCATGCCGGCGATCGCGGCCATGGACAGGCCCAGCATGATGACCTGGTTGACGCCGGCCATGACGGTGGGCAGCGCGAGCGGCAGCTGGACGCGCAGCAGGATGTTGCGGGGGGTGGTGCCGAACGCGTCGGCGGCCTCGACCAGTTCCTTGTCGACCTGGCGGATGCCCAGTTCCGTCATCCGGACGCCGGGTGCCAGGGCGAAGATCAGGGTGGCCACGATGCCCGCGGGTCCGCCGGTGCCGAAGAACAGGATCGCCGGGATGAGGTAGATCATCGCCGGCATCGTCTGCATGAGGTCGAGCACGGGGCGTACGAGGCCGCTGACCCGGTCCGAGCGTGCCGCCCAGATGCCGACGGGCACGGAGATCACCAGCGCGATGATCGTCGCCACGAGGACCAGCGACAGGGTCACCATCGCGTTCTCCCACAGTTCGAGGGAGTCGATGAAGGCGAATCCCACGAAGGCGAGGACACCGGCGGACGTGCCGCGCAGCCAGAACGCGATGACCGCGAAGATGCCCGCGAGGAGCAGGGGTTCGGGCGCCTGAAGGACGTCGTTGATGATGTCGTAGGTGCCCTGGAAGACGGTCTTCAGGAAGTCGAAGAGCCACGACATGTGGTTGAGCAGCCAGTCGACCGTGTCGTTGACCCGGTCGCCGAAGGGGATCCTAGGCACCGGCCTTCACCGCCTTGACGGTCTTGTCGCGCGGTGTGTCGCAGGGCACTGGTTCGCCCTGTTCGTCGCCGAGGAAGCCGACGAGCCGCTGCCGGGGTACGACACCGAGCAGCTTGCCCTTCTTGTCGACGACGGCCACGGGGTGCGTGAGCCGCGCGCTGATGGCGCACAGGTCGCCGAACGAGGAGTCGGGCCTGGCGGTCTCGCAGTTGCAGTCGGCCTCGTCGCCGCGCAGCTCCGTGTCCATGACGGAAGAAGCGGTGAGGACCCGAGAGCGGTCGACGTCCTTCGTGAAGGAGGCCACGTAGTCGTTCGCGGGGCGGACGAGGATGTCCTCGGCGGTGCCGATCTGGACGATGCGGCCGTCGCGCATGACGGCGATGCGGTCGCCCAGGCGCATGGCCTCGTTGAGGTCGTGGGTGATGAAGACGATGGTCTTCTTGAGCTTCTTCTGCAGCTCGATCAGCTGGTCCTGCATGTCGCGGCGGATCAGCGGGTCGAGCGCGCTGAAGGACTCGTCCATCAGCAGCAGGTCGGCGTCGGTGGCGAGCGCCCGGGCAAGGCCCACGCGCTGCTGCATGCCGCCGGACAGTTCGTCGGGCCAGGACTTCTCCCAGCCGGCGAGTCCGGCCAGCACCAGGGCCTTGGTGGCGCGCTCCTCGCGCTCGGCGCGCGGCAGACCCTGCACCTCCAGGCCGTACGCGGCGTTCTCCAGGACGCTGCGGTGCGGGAAGAGCGCGAAGTGCTGGAAGACCATGCTGACCTTCTTGGAGCGCACCTCGCGCATCTCACGGTCGTTGAGCGCGGTCAGTTCCTGCCCGTCGAAGACCACGCGTCCCGCGGTCGGCTCCAGGAGCCCGTTGAGCATGCGCAGCAACGTGGACTTTCCGGACCCGGACAGGCCCATGACGACGAAGATCTCGCCCGGTTCCACGGTGAACGACGCGTCGATCACCGCGGCCGTGGTGCCGTCCGCACGCAGTTCCTCACGGTCGGCTCCCCCGCGCAGTCGCTCGACCGCCTCGCCGGGTCGTCTGCCGAACACTTTGTAGAGCTGTTCCGCCTGCAGCCTGGATGACACAAGTACCTCTCGGGTCGAACGAAGACGGCCCGCCTCCCCCGCCGGCGGGCCGTGGAGCGAAGCGGGTTCCGCCCGCTCTTCCGGTGCGCATATGTCAGATGTGGTTGAAAATGCGACCGGGTTCGCTCCGGATCGGCGCCTGCCCCGGCCCTGGTGGCGCAAACGCGACCGTGTCCCACTTCACAAGGCGTTTACATCCGGAAGGCGCGGGCACGCGCTTTTGTCGCCCTTCCGCGCCGACCGGTGACTGTCAGTGGCGTACGGCATGATGCGAGGCGTGACGCAGCAGACGCAGCAGCCCCGGCGAACCATGCTCCTCGACACCGCCTCCCTGTACTTCCGGGCCTATTTCGGGGTCCCGGATTCCGTGCGGGCCCCGGACGGCACACCGGTGAACGCCGTGCGGGGCCTGCTCGAATTCATCGACCGGCTGGTCAAGGACCACCACCCGGACGATCTGGTCGCCTGCATGGACGCGGACTGGCGGCCGCAGTGGCGGGTCGACCTGATCCCCTCCTACAAGGCGCACCGCGTCGCCCAGGAGACCGAGACCGGCCCGGACGAGGAGGAGGTGCCCGACACGCTCTCGCCCCAGGTGCCGGTCATCGAGGCGGTCCTGGACGCGCTGGGCATCGCGCGCGTGGGCGTCGAGGGGTACGAGGCGGACGACGTGATCGGGACGTTCGCCGGCCGCGCCACGGGCCCGGTCGACATCGTCACCGGCGACCGCGACCTGTACCAACTGGTCGACGACAAGCGGGAGGTGCGCGTGCTGTACCCGCTCAAGGGCGTCGGCATGCTCCAGGTCACGGACGAGGCCTGGCTGCGCGAGAAGTACGGCGTCGACGGCGCGGGGTACGCGACTCTGGCACTGCTGCGCGGCGACCCGAGCGACGGCCTGCCGGGGGTGCCGGGCATCGGCGAGAAGACGGCCGCCAAGCTGCTGGCCGAGTTCGGCGACCTGGCCGGGATCATGGCGGCGGTCGACGACCCGAAGGCCAAGCTCACACCGTCCCAGCGCAAGCGTCTCGACGAGTCCCGGCCGTACGTCGCCGTCGCGCCCGAAGTCGTCCGGGTGGCCGGAGACGTACCCTTGCCGGACGTGACCACCGCGCTGCCCCACGCACCGCGCGATCCGGCAGCTCTGGACGAGCTCGCGACACGCTGGGGCCTGGGTGGTTCGCTGGCGCGGCTGTTGACGACACTCCACAGGTGAAACGGCAACCCGATTCCCAAGAATAGGCAATGAGGTTCTCACGAAGGGGGGCGCCAGTGGACGGTGAGGTGCTAACTTAGGCAAGCCTAAGCGAACTTCGGGAGGCTGTCATGGCAGAGCGTCCGGCACGGAAGGCCCCCAAGCCCCACGCCGCGAGCGTGATCCGCACAGAACGACTCACACCGCATATGCAGCGTGTGGTCCTCGGCGGCGACGGCCTGGCCGAGTTCACCGCGGGCACGAGCACCGACCACTACGTCAAACTGCTGTTCGGGGCCGAGGGCGTGACCTATCCCGAGCCCTTCGACATGGCCCGGATCCGCGAGGAGTTCCCGCGCGACCAGTGGCCCGTGACGCGTACGTACACGGTGCGCGCCTGGGATCCCGAACTGCGCGAGCTGACACTCGACTTCGTGATCCACGGCGACGAGGGTCTCGCCGGACCGTGGGCGACACGCGTCCAGGCCGGCGAGGTCGTCCGGTTCCTCGGCCCCGGCGGGGCGTACGCCCCCGACACCGGGGCGGACTGGCATCTGCTGGCCGGTGACGAGAGCGCGCTGCCCGCGATCGCCGCCTCGCTGGAGGCCATGCCCGACGGTGCGCGGGTGCACGCCTTCGTGGAGGTCGCGGGGCCCGAGGAGGAGCAGAAGATCGACTCCGACGTGGAGGTCGTCTGGCTGCACCGCGGCGACCGGCCGATCGGCGCCGCGCTGGTCGAGGCCGTGCGGGGCCTTTCGTTCCCCGAGGGCAGGGTGCACGCGTTCGTGCACGGTGAGGCCGCGTTCGTGAAGGAGCTTCGCCGGCTGCTCCGCGTCGAGCACGAGGTCGCCCGTGAGGATCTGTCCATCTCCGGGTACTGGCGGCTGGGGCACAACGAGGACGGGTGGCAGGCCGCGAAGCGGGACTGGAACGCGCGGATCGAGGCGGAGCAGGAGGCTCCCCCGGTCGCCTAGTCACAGCCCCGCGGCCCCGCGCCCCTGACGGGGGCGCGGCCCTTCTAGACCGAGCGCTGGTACGACCTGAACGTGCGGATCGACAGCCATACCGCCGTCACCGCCAGGGCGAGCAGTGCGCCGCCCCTCGTCAGTACGCCGCTCCAGTCCGGGTTCTCCGACATCGCCGAACGGCCCGCCACCATCGCCCAGTTCAGTGGGTTGCAGTCGGCGATGTCGCGCATCCAGCCGGGCATCCGGGAGGGGGCCATGAAGGCCGAGGAGAGGAAGGTCAGCGGCAGCAGCAGGAAGGTGTTGATGCCGATGAGCGACTCCCGTTGGCGCACCAGCATGCCGAGCGCGTTGGAGAACGCGCCGAAGACCGTGCCGAGCAGCGAGGCCGCGACGACGAGGACGAGCAGGCCCGTGGCCCCGCCGGGATAGTCCGCGCCGCCGAGTTTGCCGAGCAGGATGATCAGCAGGGACTGCACGGCCGTGGTGAGCGCCTGCTGCACGACGTTGGCGTTCATCAGGGCGCCGCGGCCGACCGGAGTGGTCAGGAACCGGTTCAGCGTGCCGCGCTCGATCTCCTCCAACGTGCCCATGCCCGCCCACATGTTGGAGCTGAGCGCGCTCATCACGACGATGCCCGGCACGAGGTAGTCGAGATAGCTGCTCGTGCCGAAGCCGCCGAGCTCGACGACCTCCTTGAAGAGGTTGCCGAACAGGAACAGCCAGATCGCGGGCTGGATCAGCATCATCACGACGTACGCGGGCTGGCGCAGTACCGCCGTCAGTTGACGCTGCGTCATGTACCAAGTCTGGGTGAGGGTGTTGGTGCTCATCGGGTGCCTCCCGTGAGGGCGAGGCCGTCGGTTCCCCCGGCCGCGACCGCTGCCGCCGCCTCGGCTTCGGAGTAACGGCGGCCCGCGTAGCGCAGATAGACGTCGTCGAGCGACGGACGGGCGACGGTGGCGGCGCTGACGGCGGCCCCGGCGCGTTCCAGGGCGGTGAGCAGGGCGGGCACGGCCGCGGCCCCGTCCTCGGCGCGGACGCTGATGCGGCGGCCGTCGAAGAGCGCCTCGTACACGCCGGGCAGGGCGGTGAGGGTGCCCGTCAGGAGCGTACGGCCGGCCTCGCCGACCGGGCGGCGCAGTTCCACATGGACGGCGTCGCCGCGGAGTTCGCCCTTGAGGGCGTCCGGGGTGCCCTCGACGACGACCCGGCCGCGGTCGACGATCGCGATGTGCCCGGCGAGGCGGTCGGCCTCTTCGAGGTGGTGTGTGGTGAGCAGGATGGTCAGGCCCTCGTCGCCGGCGAGGCGGGCGACCTCGTCCCACATCGCGGTGCGCGCCTCGGGGTCGAGGCCGGTGGTCGGCTCGTCGAGGAAGAGGACCTCGGGCCGGTGGACGAGGCCGAGAGCGATGTCGAGGCGACGCTGCATGCCCCCGGAGTAGCCCTTGACCTGGCGTCCTGCCGCGTCCGTGAGGTGGAAGCGGGCCAGCAGCTCGTCCACCCTCCGGCGGAGGTCCGCGCCCTTCAATCCGTAGAGCCTGCCCTGTAGTTGGAGGTTCTCGCGGCCGGTGGCCACCGGGTCCGCGCCGGACTTCTGGGCGACCACGCCGATCGCGCGGCGCACCCGGTCCGGGTGGCGCAGGACGTCGTGGCCCGCGACCGTGGCGGTGCCCGAGTCGGGGCGGGCGAGGGTGGTGAGGATCTTGACGGTGGTGGACTTGCCGGCGCCGTTCGGGCCGAGGAGTCCGAAGACGGTGCCCGCCTCGACGGTGAGGTCCATGCCGCTGAGGGCGGTGACATCACCGGGGTAGGTCTTGATCAGCTGACGCGCCAGCACTGCGGGCGCACGGGTGCTCATGACGACTGCTCTCCTGGGTGAGCGGATGACAGCTGATCCGCGTGAAGAGCGCCGGGCTATCCTGGGTGTGCCGCACCTCGATCGCCTGGCCTGCCTCACCGCGGAGTCGGCTCGGGGTTCGAGACCCTGGCGGAGCTGCTCCAACAGCTCTGCCGGGGTCTGTTCTGCTTGCTCCTGTCTCACTCCTTCTCGAAGTGACTCACTCCTTGTCGAAGTGGCGGGCCTCCAACTCCTCGAACTCCGGCGGCACTTCCCCGGTCTCGTGGAAGTTCCGCCACTCCTTGACCCCGTCGAGCGCTCCGGAGCCGAGCTCCCGCAGAAAACCGCGGACCCACTCGGCCTGCGCCTCGACCATGTGCAGTTGGTACTCGCTCTCGACGAGGAAGATCCGCGGCAGCGTCTCGTACAGCTTCGCCAGGCCGCCGCGGGCGCTGGCCGCCTGCACGTCCAGCACCTTGAGCCGCTCGGTCAGCAGACGCGCCACCTCGTCGGGATGGATCACCGCCATCAGCGAGAGGGCGGCCTCGAAGATCGGGAACTCACGTGCCGGGACGGAGAGCAGGTCCGACAGCCACTCCGTCGCCTCCTCGCGCCCGGCGTCCGTGATGCCGTAGAGCGTGCGCTCGGGGCGGTTGCCCTGCCGCTGCACCTCGGCGACCTCGACGAATCCGTGCTTCTCCAGGTTCTGCACGACCGTGTAGAGCGAGCCGTAGTTGATCTTCAGGCTCGTGTCCTTGCCGCGGCTGCGCAGGGTCTGGGCGATCTCGTACGGATGCATCGGCCGCTCGGTGAGCAGCACCATGACGGCCAGCGCCAGCGGGTTGCCGAGCTTGCGGCGCCTGGTCGCCACCGGGATCACCCACCCCTGTCCTCGTAATCCTCGTACGCGAATATCCGTGGCCGAACATATCGCGTATCGACGGCAAGCGTCAATACACACGATGTATCGCGATTCAGGATCCGGCACAAGGGCGTGAGGACTTAGGCCCGGCCTCGACATGGCCGCGTCACGCGGGCGAAACAGGCTCTCCCTAATTTCTGTCACCCGACAGGAATTCCGCCGCGGAGTTCCGCAAGTCGCCGCCAGGATCCCGCTCCCCTGCGCCGAAGGCAGGTGCCGCCGCCGTGACCACTACCGCCCCCTCCGACCTACGCCCCGATCCGCCGGAGTCGTCCGGCGACCGCTCCCTCGCGGAGTTCGGCTACCGCCAGGAACTACACCGCAGCCTGGGCCGGTACGCCTCGTTCGCCGCCGGTTTCTCCTTCATCTCCGTCCTGACGACCGTCTTCCAGTTCTTCGCCTTCGGGTACGCGTTCGGCGGTCCCGTCTTCTTCTGGGCCTGGCCGGCCGTGCTGATCGGCCAGATGCTGGTCGCCGCGTGCTTCGCCGAGCTGGCCGCGCGCTATCCGATCTCCGGCGCCATCTACCAGTGGTCGTCCCGGCTCTCCAACCTCACCTTCGGCTGGTTCGCCGGCTGGATCATGGTGATCGGTCAGATCGTGGTGGTCTCCGCCGCGGCGCTCGCGCTGCAGGTGGTCATGCCCGCGATCTGGTCCGGCTTCCAGCTGATCGGCGACGATCCGGCGCCCACGTCGGCGAGCGGCGCGGCCAACGCGGCGGTCCTGGGCGTGCTCCTGCTGGTCCTGACGACGTTCGTGAACGTCATCGACAACCGGGTGATGTCCCTGATCAACCGCATCGGTGTGACCGCCGAGATCATCGGCGCCGTCCTGATCATCGTGCTCCTGTTCACGCACTCCGAGCGCACCCCGGGCATCACCTTCCACACCGGCACGGCCGCCGAGTCGGGCCTGGTCGGGGCGCTCCTCGTGGGGTCGTTCACGGCGGCGTACGTGATGATCGGCTTCGACAGCGCGGGCGAGATGAGCGAGGAGACGCGCAACCCCCGGCGCACCGCGCCCCGCACGATCCTCACCGCGCTCGGTGCCGCGGGTCTGCTCGGCGGCCTGATCATCCTCGGCGGTCTGCTCGCCGCGCCCAGCCTCACCGACGGCCGGCTCGGCGTCGAGGGGCTGAGCTACGTGCTCACCAGCAGCCTGGGCGACGGCGTGGGCCGGGCCCTGCTCGTGGACGTGGTCGTCGCCATCGCGGTCGCGACCCTCGCGATCCAGACGTCGGCCTGCCGGATGCTGTTCTCCATGGCGCGCGACGGCCAGATGCCCTTCTCCGGACGCCTCGCGAAGGTCAACCCGCGCACCGGTATGCCGAGCGCCCCCGCCCTGGTCGTCGGTGTCCTCGCCGCGGCCCTGCTGCTCCTCAACTTCGCCTCGCCGGAGGCCTTCCTGGCCATCGGTACCACCTGCATCGTGATGCTGTACCTCGCGTACGCGATGGTCACCGGCCCCCTGCTGTGGCGGCGCGTGCGCGGCGAGTTCACGGTCGAGGGCACCGACGAGACGGGCCGCCCCCTCTTCTCCCTCGGCCGCTGGGGCGTTCCCGTCAACGCGCTCGCCCTGCTCTACGGCCTGTTCATGACGGTCAACCTGGCCTGGCCCCGGGCCGAGGTGTACGACCCGGCGGGCGGGCACTGGTACTTCCAGTGGTTCACGGTGCTGTTCCTGGGGGTCACGGTGGGAATCGGCTTCCTGTGGAGGGCTGTACGGGCACGGCGATGACGGGGACCGCCTCAGCCGAGGTCCTCGGGCGCCCTCGCCCGGCCGATCCGGGCGGTCTGGCTCCGCCACCCGACGCCCGGGACAGCCGTCATGATCACCACCGGCTGTGTCATCGATCCCGGCGAGCCTCAGTGCCGTCCGGACAGCCACTCCGGACAGCCACTCCGTCCAGACCTGTGTGGCCGTTCACCGGGAGCGTGGCCGGGAGCTCGTCTCCTTCCAGAACACCCGGGTCCAGAACCGCCTCCCGCCGCCATGGGCCTGGCCGGGACCCGCACCGGTCGGCCGGGCGGCCGGCCGCTGCGTACGCTTGACCAGGTGAGACGTAGATCCCCGGTGCCGCCCTCGCCCCTGCCGCAGCGCGACGGGGTGGATCCGGTGCGGGTGCGGCTGCCGTTCGACGGGGCCTGGGAGACCGTGCGGGATCATCTGGTGGAACGGCTCGCGGCCGGGGCCGGGGTGATCGACGGGATGCTGGCCGCGGGGTTGGTCGTCGGGGCGGACGGGCGCCCGGTCGCGGCCGACGCGGCGTACGTGCCGGGGATGTATGTGTGGTTCCACCGGGAGCTGCCCGACGAGGTGCCGGTGCCGTTCCCGCTGGAGGTCGTGTACCGGGACGAGCACATCGTGGTGGCCGACAAGCCGCACTTCCTCGCCACCACGCCCCGCGGCGGTCATGTCGCCCAGACGGCACTCGCGCGGCTGCGGCGGGAGCTGGGGATCCCGGCGCTCGGGGCCGCGCACCGGCTCGACCGGCTCACCGCCGGTCTCGTGCTGTTCACGGTGCGGCCCGAGGAACGCGGCGCCTACCAGTCGCTGTTCCGTGACCGGGTCGTACGCAAGGAGTACGAGGCGGTGGCCCCGTACCGGGCCGAGCTGGAGCTGCCGCGCACGGTCCGCAGCCGGATCGAGAAGGAGCGGGGTGTGATGGCCGCCCGGGAGGTGCCGGGCGAGCCGAACGCGGTGAGCCGCGTCGAGTTGGCCGGGCAGCGGGGCTCGCTGGCGCGCTACCGGCTGCTGCCCAGCACCGGGCAGACACACCAACTGCGGGTGCACATGGACGCGTTGGGCGTGCCGATCCTCGGCGACCCGCTGTACCCGGTGGTGACCGGCCCCGTGCCGGCCGGTGATTTCCGGCGCCCGCTCCAACTGCTGGCGCGGGTGCTGGAGTTCACCGATCCGGTCACGGGGCACAGACACGCGTACCGCAGCGGACGGACGCTCCTGGCGTGGTCCGCGTACGACGAATGGGCCGGTGACGAGCGGGCTCAGTAGCCGCGCCACCAGCGCAGGAAACGCTGCCAGGCACCGGGCGGGCGCACCGGTTCGGTCGTCGCGGTTTCCGACTCGGGTACCGAGGGTCGGGGTTCGAGCGTGGGCCTCGGTACCGGCACGGGGCTGTCCGAGTCCGGACGCGGCCGGGTCACGGTGTTCACCCCTGGCCGCCGCATGACGTCCTGCGGCGACGCCGGTTCGAACACCACCGGGAGTTCCACCAGGTGTCGCGAGGAGATCGACGCGGTCCACTTCAACTCGTCTTCCTCAACGGCGAGTTGGACGTCCGGCAGGCGCTTGAGGAGTGCGTCGACGCCGGTGTCGGCGATGGCACGGCCGATGTCCTGGCCGGGGCACTCGTGCGGGCCGCCGCCGAAGGCGAGGTGCGAGCGGTTGCCCCGCATGTTCGCCTTCAGGTCCGGGCGGACCTGCGGGTCGATGTTGCCCGGCGCGATCCCGAGGAACAGCCCGTCGCCCTTGCGGATGCGCTGGCCGCCCAACTCCGTGTCCTGCTTGGCGAAGTAGCCGAGCACGGCACTGAACGGCGGCTCGTCCCACAGGGACTGCTCCACCGCCTGGGGCACCGTCATCTGACCGCCGTTGAGCTGGGCGCGGAAGCCCGGGTCGGTGAGGACCACCCGCAGCACGTTGGCGAGGAGGTTCGCCGTGGCCTCGTACGCGGCGAGCAGGACGAGACGCAGGTGCTGGCCGACCTCGTCGTCGTTGAGCCCGGCCGGGTGGTTGATGAGGTAGCTGGTGAAGTCCTCGGCGGGCTCGGCACGGCGGCGGACCGTGAGCCGCATCAGGACGCTCATGACGTACTCGTTGCTGGCGATCGCGGTCTCGGTGCCCTTGAGCAGGTCGCGGGTGGCCTGCACCAGACGGTCGTCGTACTCCTCGGGCATGCCGAGGATCTCGCACAGGGCGGCCATCGGCAGATGCTCGGCGAACTGGGAGACCAGGTCGGCGGTGCCCCGCTCGCAGATCTTGTTGACCAGCTGCTCGGTCCAGTGGTTGATGTGCCGGCGCAGGTCGCGGGGGTTGATGGTCGACATCGCGCCCATGACCGCCCCGCGCAGTCGCAGGTGCTCGTCCCCCTCCGCGTGGGAGCAGATGGGCTGCCACGCGATGAGCGGCATGAGCGGGTGGTCGGCCCCCGCGGTGCCGTCCAGGAGGGCGGTCCAGACCCGGCTGTCGCGCGTGTAGACGGCCGGGTTGCTGACCATGTGGAGGTTCTCGCCGTGGCCGAGCACCATCCAGAAGCGCACGTCGTTGTGGAGCAGCACGGGCGCGACGGCGCCGTGCTCGGCGCGGAGTTTCTCGTAGAGGCCCGCCAGGTCCTGCGCCTCGGGTCCGTACAGGCGGCGCAGTCCGCCGGGGCCGGTGCCGGGTCCGGTGACGTGGGCGGGGCAGCCCGGCGGCGGGCCGGACATGGGGTCGTCCGTGTCGGTCAGGGAGTGGGGTTCAGGCGTCACGGTGGTCGCTTTCGAAGGTGAAGTCGTTCTGGTCTCTGGGGTGTTGGGCCTAGAGGCTCGGCTGCAGGGCCCGCTGTTCCGGGTGGCCGCGGTGCTGGGGAGTCCGGGCCGTGCGTACGCGGCTGGGATCGAGGTGGGTCAGGTGCTCGACGCCGCCATGGCGATCGAGTGCAGGAAGCGCATCAGCGTCATCAGGACGTCCCGGCTGGAGGCCCGGCGGCGCGCGTCGCACTTCACCATGGGGATCTCCTCGGAGAGGTCGAGCGCCACCCGCAGGTCCTCCATGGGGTAACGGGGCGCGTCCGGGAAGTCGTTGACGGCGACGACGAACGGTACGCCGCGCTCCTCCAGGCGTCCGATGACGTCGAAGCTGACTTCCAGCCGGCGGGTGTCGACGAGGACGACCGCGCCCAGGGCGCCCTCGAACAGGCCGTTCCACAGGAACCAGAAGCGCTCCTGGCCGGGGGTGCCGAACAGGTACAGCACGAGTTGCTCGGTGATGCTGATACGGCCGAAGTCCATGGCCACGGTGGTGGCCGTCTTCGTCTCCGAGCCGTAGTTGTCGTCGACACCGATGCCGGCCTGCGTCATGGTCTCTTCGGTGGTCAGCGGCCTGATCTCGCTGACGGAGCCCACCATCGTCGTCTTGCCGACCCCGAAACCGCCCACGATCACGATCTTCACCGCGGCCGCGGCCGTGTGCGGGAGATGGTCCTCGGCGCGAGGTCCGGGAATGGTGTCAGAGCTTTTGAAGTCCATGCATCACCGCTTCGAGGAGGGAACGGTCGGGCAGCTCCGCGCGGACGATCGGAGCACGCGCCTGTACCAGTTCAGCCGCCAGCAGCTCGGTCAGCAGTACGGTCACCACGCTGAACGGCAGGTTGAGATAGGCCGAGAGTTCGGCCACTGACATGGGGGCCAGGCAGAGCCGGAGCAGCGCCGACTGCTCCGGCTGGGCGGTGGGCGGGGCGTCGGCGCACGCCACGATTAAGGTCACCAGGTCGAGTTCGGCGCGGTCGCCGCCCTCGGCCTGGCCGGTGACGACGTACAGCCGTTCCGGTTCGCGGGTCTCGCCGTCGCCGCCCTCGCCGCCCTGTCCGCCAGGTCCTCCCGGCTCCTGGGCCGGGAGTGCGGGTTTCTCCTTCGGTGCCTCCTTGGGGAAGCGCCGTCGTCGTTGCGGAGGAGTCATACGGTCTGCCCGTTCCGCCGGGGCGGACTCGTGAGGTGAGCACCGATCCGTACGACGAGGTCGCGCATGCGGGCGCTCATGAGCCCGGCGTCCACATGCGCCTCGGCCAGCACGGCGAGGTAGGCGTTGGGGCCGGCGGCCATCATGTAGAAGTAGCCGCCCTCCATCTCGATGATGACCATGCGCATCTTGCCGTCGGTGTCGGGGATCTCGGTCGCGACGGCGCCCGCGAGGCTCTGCAGTCCGGCGCAGGCCGCGGCGATGCGGTCGGCGGCGTCGGGGTCACCGCCGTACCGGGCGATGCGCAGTCCGTCGGCGGAGAGCACGACGACCTGCCGAGTGCCGTACACCCCGTCGGACAGCTCCTTGAGCATCCAGTCGAAGTTGGCTCGCAGTTGGGTCACTTGAGGTCCCCCTCGTCATCGGCCTCGGTGGGGGCCGGACTGTTCGTCTCGCCGGGTGTCTGCTGCTGGTCGCCGTCTCCGCCCTTGAGGCCCGCCATGAAGGCCTCGACCCACAGCCCGGGTTCCTTCTCTTCCTTCTTCTTCTTGGGCACCTGGGTGGACGACCGGGTCCAGTCGATGACGGGACGGCCCTCCTTGCGCGCGGCCTCGGCCTCCGCGGCGGCGGCGCGGGCCTCAAGGATCCGCTGGCTGTACGGGACGCTGATCCGGCTGCGGCGCTGCGGCAGGCCGTTGGCCGTCCACTCGGTGACCTCGGGGACGTCGTCGTCCATACCGTCCCGTTCGGAAACACGGGGCCCGGTGGTGGGCCGGCGCTTCTTGATCGTGCGCTCGGGACCCTTGACGCCACCGAAGTCGACCTTGGGCACGGCGGCGGCGCCGATGCCATGGGCGAGGGCGCCCTCGGGCTCCTCGGTGAGCAGTTTGCGCGGCACGACGAGCACGGCGCGCACGCCGCCGTACGCGGACTGCCGCAGGGAGACCTGCATCTTGTACATGTCCATGAGGCGGCCGACGACGGCCAGGCCGAGCCGGGGGTCCTCACCGAGGTTGTTGAGGTCCGGGCCGAGCGCCGCCCGCGCGAGCATCGCCTCGGCCCGTGTGCGGGCCTCCTCGCTGAGGCTGACGCCGGCGTCCTCGATCTCGATGGCGACGCCGGTCTGCACCTCGACGGCGGTGACGTGCACCTTGGTGTGCGGCGGCGAGTAGCGGGTGGCGTTGTCGAGGAGTTCGGCGGCCGCGTGGATGACCGGCTCGACGTGGATGCCGTTGACGGCGATCTTGGCGATGGAGTGCAGCTCGATGCGCCGGTACTCCAGGATCCGGGACATGGCGCCGCGCAGCACGCTGTACAGCGGTACGGGCTTGGGCCACTGGCGGCCCGGACGTCCGCCGCCGAGGACGGCGATCGAGTCCGCGAGACGGCCGATCAGCGCGGTGCCGTGGTCGATGCGCAGGAGGTCGTCGAAGACCTCGGGGTTGCGCCCGTGGTCCTCCTCCATCTCGCGCAGTTCCACGTTCTGCTGGTGGACGATCGCCTGGACACGGCGGGCGATGCTGACGAAGGAGCGCTGCGCGGCCTCGCGCTGCAGTTCCTCGTGGTCGATGATCCGCAGCAGTTCGAACAGCAGCGCCCGCTGGGACTTGGGGATGGTCAGCTGGGCGGGGTCCTCGTCGATGATCACCCGGACGGTGTCCTGGGGCGACGAGCCCTTGCGCATCACGTCCAGCGCCGCGGGCAGCAGTTCCTCGCGGAGGTGGTCGATCTCGGCGTCGTGCAGGGAGACGCGCCGTTCCATGACTTGGGTCCGGTGGGCGAGCTCGGCTCGCGCCGCCCGGACGGCACGGCCGCGGCGGACCACCTGGGCGGCTGTCGCGGTCACGAGCACTGTCGCGATGGCACCGCACCAGCCGACAGCGGTCCGGGCGGGGCCCGTCAGCAAGGCGACGGCGGCCCCGGTCGCCGCGGCCATCGCTATGGCAGGCAGCAACAACGCGCGCGCGTAGGGAACTTCTCGGCCACCGGGAGGCGATTGAACACTCACCATGTATGCCCTCTGAGACAAATCGACTGGAGGTCGGGGGAGGTAACTGGATCTACAGAACTTTGGGGAACAAGCGCACGAATACACCTCAACTCGGTGCGCTGCGGGCGAGCTTAGTCCGACCGGATCATCGCTGTGTCATATTCAGCAAGCGCCTGAAATCGCCCTCGCGACAGGAGTACGCTCGGCCCCATTTATACGCAGCGCTGCCATTCGAACACGGCGCGTGACGGGGTACGGGCATACGAGAACCCCTCATCAGAAGGGGTGATGCAGCGTCTGCGGGCCGGCTTCCGGGTCAGATTCCGGCGATGCGCAGGGCCGCGTCCGCGGTGGCTTCGGCGAAGGCCGAGACGGGCCGCTCGGGATCGGAGCGGTGCACGAGGATCACCCCTTCGATGAGACCGAAGAGCAGATCGGTGCGGAGGTCGAGCTCACTCTTGGCGAGCGCACCGCCCGCCTCGGTCGCAGCGAGCAACTGCCGGTAGGCGTCCTTGAGTTCGGCCCGTACGGCGTGGAAGCCGGCGAAGCGCTCCGAGTGGACCTCGGGCAGCAGATAGAGCCCGCCGAGGTTGTGCGAGCCGCCACAGAGCAGCTCGACGTCCGTGCGGCACAGGTCCCAGAGGCGGTCCGCGGCGGGGGTGTCGTCCCCGGCGAGGAGCTGCCGGGCGAAGGCCAGCGACGGCGTGACGGTGGACTCCAGGAGCGCGGCGAGGAGCTCCTCCTTGCCGGACACGTAGTGGTACATGGACGCCTGGCGCATGCCCGCCCGCTCGGCGACGGCCCGCGTGGTCGTGGCCGCGTACCCCCGTGTCGTGAACAGCTCCGCGGCGGCGGCGAGCAGTTCGTCGCGCGGCGAGAGGCCGCTGTCCGGCCGCTGCTCGGCGCGCGGCCTGCCCACTCGTCGTCCGCTGGAACCCATGCGTTCGATCCTCGCACACCGTCCCACCAGGCGATCTCGGCGAGGATCACCGGGCGATGCCCGTGCGGGACCGGCAGGCGACCCCGGTGAGGGATCGGTAACGGGGCCGCAACGCGCGGGCAACGGCGGTGACCCGCCCGGCTCCTAATTTCTGTCGGGCGACAGAAATACGAGCACCCGCTCGACCGCACCCATGACCGACCACTGCCGAGCCGGAGGTCCCGCGATGGCGACAGCGACCACTTACGGAGCCCGCGCGCACGCCCGCGCCCAGGAGGGCACCCGCGCCGAGGCCATGCCCGTCGTCCCGGCGAGTGCCTGGCCCGCGCCCCCTTGCGAGGCGGGCCACCTCGTGTGGGCGGAGACGGTGGCGGGCGGCAACTACACGCACAAGGTGCTGGCACGCGGCACGGAGCTGCGGCTGACCGACCTGTCGGGCGACGCCTGCGCCCATCTGCTCCTCTTCGCCGCCGACCGGCCGTGGGAGCGCCTGAACGTGGCCGACACGGTGAAGGTGCAGTGGAACGCCTACCTCGGCGAGGGCCAGTTGCTCCTCTCCGACCAGGGCCGCGTCCTCGCCACGGTGATCGCCGACACCTCAGGGCGGCACGACGCGCTGTGCGGCACCTCCGGTCTCGTACGGAACACGGAGCGGTACGGGGACGGGACGCCGCAGTCCCAATCGCCCGCCGGGCGTGAGCTGTTCAAGCTGGCGGCGGCCAAGAACGGGCTGGAGCCGCGCGATCTGCCGCCGTCCCTGTCCTTCTTCCAGGGCGTGGAAGTACGTGAAGACGGCTCCCTGGACTTCACCGGTTCGGCCGGTCCCGGGGTGAGCGTGACGCTGCGCACCGAGCAGGACGTCACGGTACTGCTGGCCAACGTGCCCCACCCGGCCGACCCGCGGGACGCCTACACGAGCACGCCGCTGGAGGTACTGGCCTGGCGTGCCGAGGCCACCCGGTCGGGCGATCCGCTGTGGGACGCCACGCCCGAGGGCCACCGCGCCTTCCTCAACACCGCCGAGTTCCTTGCCGCGAGGGGGATCGCATGAGCGAGCAGACCGTCGAGAAGACCACCGTCGCGGCCCGGGCCGCCTGGTCGGCCGTCGTCCGCGCGGGCGCCACACTCACCATCACCGACCTGCACGGCAACCAGGCCGTCGACTTCCTCGTGTACGACGCCGGGGACACGAGCGTGCGCTACAGCGCGCCCGACACGATCCAGGCGGAGGGGAACATCTTCCTGACCACGGGCAGTGTGCTCATGTCGAACGAACACACCCCGCTGATGACGGTCGTCGCGGACGACGTCGGCCGGCACGACACGGTCGGCGGCGCCTGCTCCAAGGAGTCGAACACACTACGGTACGGGCACCACACCTGGTCCCAGCACGCCTGTGTGGACAACTTCCTCGCGGAGGGCGCCCGTTACGGCCTCGGCAAGCGCGATCTGGTCTCCAACATCAACTGGTACATGAACGTGCCGGTCGAGAAGGACGGCACGCTCGGCATCGTCGACGGCATCTCGGCGCCAGGCCTCTCCCTGTCCTTGCGGGCCGAACGCGACGTGCTCGTGCTGGTCTCCAACTGCCCCCAGATCAACAACCCTTGCAACGGCTTCGAGCCGACCGCGGTGGAGATGACGATCGGGGCTCCCGAATGAGCGCCGGCGGAGGGACTCACTTCGACACGCTGCTCGTCGCCAACCGGGGAGAGATCGCGGTCCGGATCATCCGTACCGCACGGGAGTTGGGCCTGCGCACGGTCGCGGTGTACTCCGACCCGGACCGCTCGGCACCCCATGTGCGGCTCGCCGACGAGGCCGTACGGCTGGGGCCCGCGCCCGCCAAGGAGTCGTATCTCGACGCGGATCTCGTGCTGAGGGCGGCGAAGGACACCGGGGCCGGGGCGATCCACCCGGGCTACGGCTTCCTGTCCGAGGACGCGGCGTTCGCACGGCGCTGCCAGGACGCGGGCATCGTGTTCGTGGGGCCCACGCCGGAGCAGCTGGAGCTGTTCGGGGCGAAGCACACGGCCCGGGCGGCGGCCGAGGCCGCCGGGGTGCCGCTGGCACCGGGGACGGGCCTGCTCGCGGACGTCGACGAGTCCCTGCGCCGGGCCGACGCCATCGGCTACCCGGTGATGCTCAAGGCGACCGGCGGCGGAGGCGGCATCGGCATGTCCGCGTGCCGCTCGGCGGCGGACCTGCGTGACGCCTGGGAGCGGGTGCAGCGCGTCGCCGCCGCCTCCTTCTCCTCGGCCGGTGTCTTCCTGGAGCGGCTCGTCGAGCACGCCCGCCATGTCGAGGTGCAGGTGTTCGGCGACGGCGAGGGCCGCGTCGTCACCTTCGGTGACCGCGACTGCTCGCTCCAGCGCCGCAACCAGAAGGTCGTGGAGGAGGCTCCTGCTCCCGGCCTGCCTTCCCGCGTACGGGAACAACTCGCTTCCTCCGCCCGGGACTTGTGCGCAAGCGTCGGCTACCGCTCCGCCGGCACGGTCGAGTTCGTCTACGACGCGGCCCGCGAGGAGGCGTACTTCCTGGAGGTCAACACCCGGCTGCAGGTGGAACATCCGGTCACCGAGGAGATCTACGGCGTCGACCTCGTCGCGTGGATGCTGCGCCTTGCCCGCGGCGACTCCGATGTCGTACGGGATCCCGGGTCGCCGCGCGGTCACGCCGTCGAGGCCCGGGTGTACGCCGAGGACCCCTCGCGTGAACACCGGCCCAGCGCGGGCCTGTTGACGCGGGTCGAGTTTCCGCGGGGCGTGCGCGTGGACGGCTGGATCGAGACAGGTACCGAGGTCACGACGGCGTACGACCCGATGCTCGCGAAGGTCGTCGCGTACGGCTCCGACCGGGCGCACGCGCTGGCGCGGCTGGACGAGGCGCTGGCCAGGACGCGGGTGGACGGCATCGAGACGAACCTCGGCCTGGTGCGGGCCGCGCTGTCGGACCCGTCCTTCCGGGCTGCCGCGCACTCCACGGCCAGCCTCGCCGCGGTGAGCGATCCGACACCGCGCATCGAGGTCGTCTCCGGCGGGACGCTGACGACGGTCCAGGACTGGCCGGGGCGGACCGGCTACTGGCAGGTGGGCGTGCCGCCCTGCGGGCCGATGGACGACCTGTCGTTCCGGCTCGGCAACCGGGCGCTCGGCAACGACGAGGGCGCTCCCGGCCTCGAATGCACCTTGCAGGGACCGGCGTTGAGGTTCACGCATCCGACGACCGTGTGCGTCACGGGCGCTCCGGCGCCGGTGACGGTCGACGGGACGGCGGTCCCCCAGTGGGAGCCGGTGACGGTGCCCGCGGGCGGCCTGCTGGAGGTGGGCACCCCCTCGGAGCACGGGCTGCGGACGTACGTACTCCTCGCCGACGGCGGTCTGGACGTGCCGGCCTTCCTGGGCAGCGCCTCGACGTTCACGCTGGGCCGCTTCGGCGGGCACGGCGGACGGGCGCTGCGGACGGGGGATGTGCTGCACGGGGGCGCCGCGGCGGCTTCGTCCGGTGAGCCTGTTCCCCTTGCTGTTCCCGTTCCGGTCGGCGAGCGGCCGGTGTTCGGCTCCGAGTGGCGGGTCGGTGTGCTCGAAGGGCCGCACGCCGCACCCGAGTTCTTCACCGAGGAGGACATCCGCGACTTCTACGCGGCCGAGTGGAAGGTGCACTTCAACTCGGCGCGTACGGGCGTACGGCTGGTCGGGCCCAAGCCCCGCTGGGCGCGCACCGACGGCGGCGAGGCGGGCCTGCACCCCTCCAACATCCATGACACGCCCTACTCGGTCGGCGCGGTCGACTACACGGGTGACATGCCTGTGCTGCTCGGCCCGGACGGCCCCTCGCTGGGCGGGTTCGTCTGCCCGGCGACCATCGCGATGGGGCAGCGCTGGAAACTGGGGCAGCTGCGGCCCGGGGACACGGTGCGCTTCGTCCCGGTGACCGTGCCCGAGGCCGCGCGGCTGCGGCGTACCCCGGCCGCCGCGCCGGTCGCGGGCCGTGCGGAGATCGCCGACGGCGGCGTACTGGCCCGGGACGCCGACGTGACGTACCGGCGCAGCGGTGACGACAACCTGCTCGTGGAGTTCGGGCCCATGCAGCTCGACCTGGCGCTTCGGATGCGGGTGCACGCGCTGATGGAGGCGGTGTCGGCGGCCGAGCTGCCCGGCATCACGGACATCACGCCCGGCATCCGTTCGCTCCAGATCCAGACGGACCCGGACGAGCTCCCGCAGCCCGAACTCCTGTCCCTGGCAAGGGAGATCGTCACCTCTCTGCCGCCCGCCGACCAGCTCGTCGTGCCGTCCCGCACCGTGCACCTCCCGCTCTCCTGGGACGATCCGGCGACCCGCGAGGCCATCGCCCGTTATATGGCGGGCGTGCGCGACGACGCGCCCTGGTGCCCGTGGAACATCGAGTTCATCCGCCGCGTCAACGGTCTCGACTCGGTCGAGGACGTGTACCGGACGGTCTTCGACGCCGAGTACCTCGTCCTGGGCCTGGGCGACGTCTATCTGGGGGCTCCGGTGGCGACGCCGCTCGACCCCCGGCACCGGCTCGTCACCACGAAGTACAACCCGGCGCGCACCTGGACGGCCGAGAACTCGGTGGGCATCGGCGGGGCGTATCTGTGCGTCTACGGGATGGAGGGGCCCGGCGGCTACCAGTTCGTCGGCCGTACGACGCAGGTGTGGTCCGGGTGGCAGCAGCGGGGCGCGTTCGAGCCGCGCTCGCCCTGGCTGCTGCGCTTCTTCGACCGGATCAAGTGGTATCCGGTGGACGCGGACGAACTGCTGGACCTGCGCTCCGACATCACCTCGGGCCGCTTCGTCCCGAGGATCGAGGAGGGCACGTTCTCCCTCGCCTCGTACGAGGCCTTCCTCGCCGAGAACGCCGACGCGATCGAGGAGTTCCGCACCCGGCAGGGCGCGGCCTTCTCCGCGGAGCGCGACGCCTGGGAGGCGGCGGGCGAGTTCACCCGCGCGGAGGCGGTGTCGGCTCCGGCGGCCACCCCCGTGCAGGTGACAGTGCCCCCGGGCGCCCGCCTGGTCGAAGCCGAATTCGCCGCCTCGGTATGGCAACTCAACGTCCAACCGGGCGACACGGTCACCCAGGGCCAGCCCCTGCTGGCCCTGGAGGCGATGAAGATGGAGTCCCGGGTCCCCTCCCCGATGGACGGCGTGATCCTGGACCTCCTGGCCAAACCGGGCGACCAGGTGGAGGCAGGAACGGCGCTGGCGGTGGTGGGCCCGCCACCGACCTGAGCCCCTGCGCCACGCCGTGCGTCTGCGGGCAGGCGGCGCACCCACCCGCCTGCGCAGGCACCCCGCCCACCCGTCCGTGGGCAGGCGCTCCCGCCCGTCCGTCTGTGGGCAGGCGTTCCGCAGGGCGGAACGGGTGGGCACAGACCACCACCGGCCCGCAGCCGACAACGAAACCCCCAGCAAGGAGCAAAGATGTCGCCCCAGACCCAGCCCCACGCAGTGGGCTCCGCAGTGGCCCGCGTCCGCATGGCCTACGCCCGTATCGAGGCCACCGCCCGCCCCGAGGTCTGGATCGACCTGCGCCCCCAGGCAGAGGTCGAGGAGGAGGCCCGAGCCGTCGACACCCGCCTCGCCGCAGGCGAACACCTCCCCCTCGCGGGCAAGCTCTTCGCGGCGAAGGGCAACATCGACGTGGCGGGCCTCCCCACCACAGCCGGCTGCCCGGCCTACGCGTACCGCCCGGAGGCGGACGCCCCGGTGGTCGCCCGCCTCCGCGCGGCCGGCGCGATCGCCCTCGGCACCACGAACCTGGACCAGTTCGCGACGGGCCTGGTCGGCACCCGCTCCCCGCACGGCCCGGTCCGCAACGCCATCGCCCCCGAGAGAATCAGCGGCGGTTCCAGTTCAGGCAGCGCGGTCGCGGTGGCCCTGGGCATCGTGGACCTCGCCCTGGGCACGGACACCGCGGGCAGCGGCCGCATCCCCGCGGCCTTCAACGGCATCGTCGGCCTCAAGCCGACCCGAGGCCTCGTCCCCACGGACGGCGTGGTCCCGGCCTGCGCCACCCTCGACTGCGTGACGGTCTTCGCCCGCACCCTCCAGGAGGCGGAACAGGCCCTGGCGCACATGACCTCGCCACCCGCCCGCGACCTCCCCGCGCTCCCCCAGCGCACCCCGGGCCCATGGCGCGTCGCCGTCCCGCCCCGAGAGCAACTCGGCGAGCTGGACGAGGGCTGGGCGGAGGCGTACGAGGAGGCCGTCGCCCAACTCCGCGTGGCTGGAGCCGAGTTGCGCCCCCTCGACCTCGCACCCTTCACCGAGGCCGCCGCGATGCTCTACGAGGGCGCCTTCGTGGCCGAGCGCTACACCGCGGTGGGGAGCTTTGTCGACAAGTTGCTCTCCGAGGGCGGCGCGGGCCTCGACCCGACGGTCGCCGGCATCATCACCCGCGCCCGTAACATCCCGGCGCACCAGCTCTTCGCCGACCAGGACCGGCTGGCGGCCCTGCGCACCCGCGCCCTGGCGGAGCTCGGCGACGCGGACGCCCTGCTCCTCCCTACGGCCCCGGGTCACCCCACGCTCGCCGAGGTCGCCGCCGACCCGCTCGGCTCCAACGCCCGGCTCGGCCGCTTCACCAACTCCACGAACCTCTTCGACCTGGCGGCCGTGGCCGTCCCGGCGGGTGATGTGGCGGGCCTCCCGTTCGGCGTGATGCTGATCGGCCCGGCCTTCACCGACGAACGCCTCGCCCGGATCGCCCGGACCCTGGAAGCGCCGACGGCCCGGATCGCCGTGGTCGGCGCTCACCTGTCGGGCCAGCCGCTCAACGGCCAACTCCTCTCCCTGGGCGCCCGGTTGGAACGTACGACCAGGACCGCGCCCGTCTACCGACTGCACGCCCTGCCGACCGAACCGCCCAAGCCCGGCCTCGTCCACGTGGGCGAGGGCGGCACGGCGATCGAGGCCGAGGTGTGGCGGCTGCCCGCCGGGGGGCTCGGCCGTCTGCTCGCCGCGCTGCCCCGGCCGATGGCCCTGGGCCGGGTCGAACTGGCCGACGGCGACGAGGCACCCGGCTTCCTGTGCGAGCCGGGCGCACTCGACGGCGCGCGGGACATCACGGCGTACGGCGGATGGCGCGCGTATCTGAACTCCCCCGACGAGTGACACGCCCCCGACACCGGACCGGCCACGGCGCGACGCGGCCCCTCCGCTGAACCGGCCGCCACCCGACCCAGCCGACCCTTTAGCCCCTCACCGGACGATCGTCTTTCGCGAGAGCGACCGTCCACCGAGGGCAGGGCCGGCTCACCCCACCGACGAGTAAGCCACCACTCCCCGCAGCAACTGATCAACCGCCTTGCGCGCGTTCTTCGCCACCGTCGAGCTCGCCCCGGACGAGACCGGTGCCGCCGCGGAGATCTGTCCCAGCACGTCGATGACCTGCTTGCACCAGCGGACGAAGTCGCCGGCGGGCATCTCCGCCTCGCGCAGCACCTCGTCGAGGCCCTTGCCGGACGCCCACTCGTAGGCGGCCCAGGCGAAGCCCAGATCCGGCTCGCGCTGGCCGACGCCCTCGGTCTGGGTGATGCGGAAGTCCTCCTCCAGGGCGTCGAGCCGGCCCCAGATGCGGACCATCTCGCCGAGCGCGGCCTTCGCCTTGCCGGACGGCAGCTTCGGTGCCATCGCGTCGTCGCCGACCCTGGACTCGTACACCAACGCCGAGACGCACGCGGCCAGTTCGGCCGGTCCGAGGCCCTCCCAGACTCCTTCGCGCAGGCATTCGCTGGAGAGCAGGTCCATCTCGCCGTAGAGCCGGGCCAGTCGCTTGCCGTGCTCGGTGACCTCGTCGGCGCGCAGATAGTCCAGCTCGGTCAGGAGCGCGACGATGCGGTCGAAGGTGCGGGCGATGGTGTTCGTCCGGCCCTCGATGCGGTTCTCCAGCTGGGCGGTGTCGCGCCGCAGCCGGTGGTAGCGCTCGGCCCAGCGGGCGTGGTCCTCGCGGTCGGTGCATCCGTGGCAGGGGTGGGCCCGGATCGCCGTGCGCAGCTGGGCGATCTCGCGGTCGTCGGCGGCCTCGGCGCGACGCTTGCGGTGCCGCTCGGGCACGATGTGCCCGGCCTTCGTGCGCAGCGCCGAGGCGAGGTCGCGGCGCGACTGCGGCGAGCGCGCGTTGAACGACTTCGGGATGCGCATCCGCTCCAGCGCCTCGACAGGCACCGGGAAGTCGGTCGTGTTGAGCCGCTTGACCTGCCGCTCGGCGGTGAGGACGAGGGGGCGCGGCCCGTCGTGCTGCTCGAAGCCCCGGTGTCCGTTGGACCGCCCGGCGGGCAGCCCCGGGTCGAGGACGAGCGCGAGTCCCGCGAACTTGCCGGTGGGGACGTGGATGACGTCACCCGGCTTGAGCTTCTCAAGGGAGACAGCCGCCTCGGCACGCCGCTGCGACACGCCCTGCTTGGCCAGCTCGGTCTCGCGGTCCTTGAGGTCGCGGCGCAGTCGCGCGTACTCGTCGAAGTCCCCGAGGTGGCAGGTCATGGACTCCTTGTAGCCCTCGAGACCCTCTTCGTTGCGCTGCACCTGGCGGGAGATCCCGACGACCGACTTGTCGGCCTGGAACTGCGCGAAGGACGTCTCGAGCAGTTCGCGCGAGCGGTGCCGCCCGAACTGCTCGACGAGGTTCACCGCCATGTTGTACGACGGCTTGAAGCTGGAGCGCAGCGGGTACGTGCGCGTGCCGGCGAGTCCCGCGAGGTGGTCGGGGTTGATCCCGCGCTGCCACAACACGACGGCGTGGCCCTCCACATCGATGCCGCGGCGGCCGGCCCGGCCGGTGAGCTGGGTGTACTCGCCGGGGGTGATGTCGGCGTGCTGCTCGCCGTTCCACTTGACGAGCTTCTCCAACACCACCGAGCGGGCGGGCATGTTGATGCCGAGCGCGAGGGTCTCGGTGGCGAACACGGCCTTCACCAGGCCGCGTACGAAGAGTTCCTCGACGACCTCCTTGAACGTCGGCAGCATGCCCGCGTGGTGGGCCGCGATGCCGCGCTCCAGGCCTTCCAGCCACTCGTAGTAGCCGAGGACATGGAGGTCCTCGTTCGGGATGGAGGCGGTGCGCTCCTCGACGAGGGCGCGGACTCGGTCCCGGGCCTCCTCGTCGTTCAGCCGCAGCCCCGCGTACATGCACTGCTGGACGGCTGCCTCGCAGGCGGCGCGGCTGAAGATGAAGGTGATGGCGGGCAGCAGCCCTTCGGAGTCGAGCCGTTCGATGACCTCGGGCCGCCCCGGTGTCCACACCCTGGACCGCTGCCGCCGCTCGCGCTCCCGGTCGGCGTCGCGCATGGCGCGGCCCCGCTTGCGGTCCTGGTACGACGGACGGCTGGCCTCCATGCGCGCCAGGCGCGTGAGGTCGGGGTTGACGGCCTTCTTGTGGCCCTCGCCCTCCTCGAAGAGGTCGTACATCCGGCGCCCGGCGAGCACGTGCTGGAAGAGCGGCACGGGCCGGTGCTCGGAGACGATCACCTCGGTGTCACCGCGGACGGTGTCGAGCCAGTCGCCGAACTCCTCCGCGTTCGACACCGTCGCCGACAGTGACACCAGGGTCACCGACTCGGGGAGGTGGATGATCACTTCCTCCCAGACGGCGCCGCGGAAGCGGTCCGAGAGGTAGTGCACCTCGTCCATGACGACGTAGCCGAGGCCGAGGAGGGTCTGCGAGCCCGCGTACAGCATGTTCCGGAGGACCTCGGTGGTCATCACGACCACCGGCGCCTCGGAGTTGACGCTGTTGTCGCCGGTGAGCAGACCCACCTTGTCCGCGCCGTAACGACGGCTCAGGTCGGCGTACTTCTGGTTCGACAGTGCCTTGATGGGTGTGGTGTAGAAGCATTTCTTGCCCTGCTGGAGGGCGAGATGGACGGCGAACTCGCCGACGATCGTCTTGCCCGAGCCGGTGGGCGCGGCCACGAGAACACCCTTGCCCGATTCGAGGGCCCGACAGGCCTCGATCTGGAAGGGATCGAGGCCGAAGTCGTACATCTCGCGGAAGTCCGCGAGCGCGGTGGCCTGCTCGACAGCACGCTTACGGGCTGCCGCGTACCGCTCGGCCGGTGAGAGATCCTCTGTCATCGTGCATTCGAGACTACCGGCCACCACTGACAACAGGACGATCATTATCCGATCGGAGCCTGTGGATCCGGCGTCCGACCAGCTCGGGAAGTCCCTTGCCAGGACCGCGCGCGCCCCCTGCCGGGACCGCACTCGCTGTTCAGGGCCCCGCGACCCGCACCGCGCCGCGTATGCATTCCGCGGTCAACGGCAGCGGCCCGAGCGGCTCCCCGTCGGCGTATCCGGTGATCCCTTCGGCAGCCAGTTCGATCTTCGCCGCGCGGTGCACGGTGATCTTGGGGTGGCCGAGATGCGTGCCCTTGTAGACCTGCGGAAAGACCCGGAGCAGCGACCTGCGGCTGCAGTCCCCGACCACGGTGACGTCGAAGAGCCCGTCCGTGAGATCGGCGCCCGCGCAGATCTTCATCCCGCCCCCGTACGAGGACCCGTTGCCGACGGCCACCAGCGTCGCCTCGATCTCGCGGACCTCCCCGTCGTCCAGGGTGATTTGGAACGGGAAGGGCCTGAAGGCGGCGAGCTCGGCGAGCATCGCAAGGTCGTACTTGAAGCGGCCGGTGGGCCATCTCATGCGGTTGCCGCGGTCGTTGACCCGTGAGTCGAAGCCGGAGGCGAGGACGGTGCCGAACCAGGTGCCGCCGACGCGCCCCAGGTCGATGTCGCGCAGCCGTGCCCCCTTGAGGGCCTCGGCGACCACCCGTCCCGCGGCGGCGGGGTCGCGCACCGGCAGTCCGAGGGCCCGCGCGAAGTCGTTCCCGGTACCGACGGCGACCAGGCCCAGCGGTGTACGGGTCCCGGCGACGGCCTGGAGCGCGAGGTTGGCCATGCCGTCGCCGCCGACGGCCACCAGGGCGCCCGTGCCGGCCTCGACGGCGGCACGCGCGCGCGTGAGGGCGTCCTCGGCGTTCTCCCCGAGGACCGTGCGTACGGAGAAGCCGGCGGCCCGCAACGCGGAAGCGGCCGGCTGCGCCGCGTGGGCGCCCCGGCCGCGTCCCGCGGTGGGATTGACGAAGAGGGTGATCTCGCTGGTCACGGCCACGGACCTTACAACGTCGTCCGGGAAGGCCGTCCGGCGACGTCAGGTCACGTCGTCGTAGCCGTTGATCCGGTCGTGCTCGGAGTCCGCCTGCGCCGGGAGCGCGCGGTTCGCCGACACGGACTCGATCTCGCCGATGTCCTCGGGTGTGAGATCGAGCTCGGAGGCCTCGTCGTCGTCCGGTCCCTCGGCCTCGCGACGGGCCCTGCGGCGGTCGTTCAGCAGCGAGAAGCCGGTGGCCGCGAAGTAGAGGATCCAGATCGGCCCGGCGAGCGCCATCATCGTCAGCGGGTCGGTGCTGGGCGTGGCGACCGCGGCGAACACGGTGATGCCCATGATCATGCCGCGCCACCAGCCTGCCATGCGCTTGCCGGAGATGATCCCGGTCAAGTTGAGCATCACCAGGAGCAGCGGCAGCTCGAAGGAGAGGCCGAAGACGATCACCATGCGCGTGACGAGGTCGAGCAGGTCGTCCAGGGGCAACAGGTTGTCCACGCCGAACGGTGTGAACTCGATCAGCACCTTCGCGGTGGTGGGCAGCACCTTGTACGCGAAGAATCCGCCGCCGAGGAAGAGCGGGACGCCCGTCGCGACGAACGCGTAGGCGTACTTCTTCTCGCTCTTGTGCAGGCCGGGCGCGACGAACGCCCAGAGCTGGTAGAGCCAGACCGGCGAGGCGAAGACGACGCCGGCCATGAGCGAGACCTTCAGCGCCAGCGTGAAGGGGGTGAGCAGACCGTTGATGGTGATCTGCGCGCAGGTGGTGTCGTCGGGCGCCTTCGCCAACTGCTCGAACGACTTCGCACAACCGACCGAGTCGAGGATCGGTTCGGTGAAGAAGTTGATGATGTCGTTGTAGAAGAAGGCAGCGACGACCGTGACGACGACGATGGCCAGCATCGCCTTCGCGAGCCGGTTGCGGAGCTCACGAAGGTGCTCCGCGAGGGGCATCCGCCCCTCCGGATCCTTCTCCTCGGTCTTGCGGGCAGACTTGAGCAACCCACGTTCCCATCTCGTGCAGGGGGCCGGCGGTCACCGGCCCTGCGTCAGCGCTTGGTCGTGTCCGTCGGCTCGGTGACCGGGCGCGAGCTGGTCACGTCACCGGGCGCGGCCTGGATGGTGCGCTGGACCTGGGACTGCTGGTCGTCCTGCGGCGGGGCTGCCGGGGTGGCGCTGTCGTCCTTGCCCTCGGTCTTCATCGCCTTGGCCTCGCTCTTGAGGATGCGGGCGGACTTGCCCAGCGAGCGAGCCATGTCCGGAAGCTTCTTCGCGCCGAACAGCAGGATGATGACGACGAGGATGAGAATGATCTCGGGAGCGCCGAGCCTTCCGAACATAAGCTTTTACCTTCTCACCGAGGCGGCGTGGTTGGGTTGCTGCCCGACCGGTCGGACGTCTGTCCGATCAGTCGTGCTGGCAGCGATCGTAACGCTCAGGGGTAAACGCGAGGCAATCCCTGTGCGTACTCCCAGTTCGCGGACGGCGCCTCGCTCTCCGGGCCGCGACCAGCAGCGTACCTGCCGATCCTGGGAACCAGACAGGTCGGAGTGACTCAAAGCGCACGGACAGGAAGGCTCAGACGGCGTCCGCGGCGCGGGCGGCGCCGGCGGACGCGTGCTCCAGATCCTCGGCCGCGCGATTGATCCTGCGTGCGGACTCGGTGACCTGCCTGCCCAGACGCTCCGCCTCCAGAAAGACACGGACGGCGAGCACGCCGAGGACGGAGATTCCCAGGAAACCCACAGCGATCGCGAACATCGGCCAGAACATGGCTCGACCCTAAGCCCCGTGAACCGTCGCGTGCAGCCGCAGGGCCCGGACCCCTCCGCCGGTGAGGAGTTCGACGATGCGCTCCCCGGCCGGCTTGCGTACCGCGGCGGCGCACTCCGGGCAGGTGAAGGAGTAGAAAGTGGTCCGATGTGTGGCGCCGATGACCAGGCGCAGGGCGTTCGCGGAGAGTTCGAAACCGGCCCGGCAGTCGGGGCACGCGGCCTTGAACACCACGGGATCCACCCTTGTCATCCCCGAGAACGCGGACGCCACGGACATTTCACTGATACCAGACATTACCGACCCGCTCAAAGCCCTTGCTCCTGCCTGCCGTACAGCCCGTCATGAACTCCGTGCGGCCCGTCGCCCGGGCGCTGCGCTCCCCCGCCGCCGGCAAACGGGGCACCAGGTCCACCGTCGCGAGGCGTACCGGGAACTCCCTGCGGCCGGTCCCCGGTGTCACCGGCCCCCTGCGGTCCGTCGTACGCCGCGAGGGCCTCACGGGCCGCCTGCCGGGCGCTGTCCGCGACCTCCACCGGCGACACGATCCGGCCTTCCCTGCCGAGCCTCAGCGCGAGACGGCGCAGCGAGGCCGGGTCGGGGGCGCGCAGGGTGATGCGCAGGCCGCCGTCGGTGAGCTCCTCGGCGCTGTCGTGCGGGTAGTACTCGGCGACCCAGCGCCCGCCGGGGCCGACCTCCACGACCACCTCGGGATCCTCGGCGGCCGGCTGCACCAGCCCCTCGGAGAGGTCCCGCAGCTCGACCTCGGGCGGCGCGGACGCCTCGTCGAGGATCTTGATCTCGGCGACGCGGTCGAGCCGGAAGGTGCGCCGCGCCTCGGAGCGGCGGCACCACGCCTCCACGTACGTGTGTCCGACGCTGACCAGGCGGATCGGGTCGATCTCCCGCTCGGTGAGCTCGTCCCGCGAGGGTGAGTAGTAGCGGATCCACAGCCTGCGCCGCTCGGAGATCGCCCGGTCGACGTCGGCGAAGACCCCGCCCTCGGACTCAAAGGTGACCGACAGCCGGGCGCTGGCCCCCGCCGCCTCGCCCGAGGCGGCCTCCACCTTCGCGGTGGCCCGCAGCAGCGCCTGCCGGTCGCCCTCACGCAGCCCGGGCAGGGTCGACACGGCCCGGGCGGCCACCAGCAGCGCGGTCGCCTCGTCGGCGGCGATCCGCAGCGGCTCGGCGACATCGTCAGGGTTGTGCCACCAGATCCGGTCGCCGTCGGTGTCGATGTCGAGCAGATCGCCCCCGCGGAAGCTGGTCCCGCACAGCGGCAGCACGTCGAGGTCGGAGATCAGCTCGTCCTCGGTGATCCCGAAGGCCCGCGCGACGTCCTCGACCCGGGCGCCGGGCCGCTCCCGCAGATACGTCACCAGGGAGAGCATCCGCCGGGTCTGGTCGAGCGCGTTCGTGGGCTTGGCCGGTTTTCCTGCCACTTTCTTACGTTCCCCTCAGCCCTTGGCCACGGCGCGCAGCCGGTCGACGACGTCGGCCCGCAGCTCGGCGGGTTCCAGGACGACCACGTCGGGCCCGAACTCGACGAGCCAGGCATCCAGACCGTGCCCGTACGGAATCTCCAACTCGTCCCACCCGTCACCGAGTTCCCGTACGGAGGCGGCTTTCGCGCGCAGCGGGTAACCCGAGCCCGACCGCAGCCGGATCAGCGCGGAGCGGTCGGCGATGTCCCCCGCCCAGCTCGCGACGCTCTCACGCACGGTCACGACGTCGGGCACCTGGGCCGTGTACTTTCCGCCGCGCGTACGGACCTTGCCGGTGATCCGGGAGAGCCGGAAGACCCGCTCCGCGCCCCGGTCGCGGTCCCAGCCGGCCAGGTACCAGTGGCCGCGCCAGCACTCCAGGGCCCACGGCTCGACGATGCGGGGCTCGGGCCGGGCCGCGGTCGCCTTGCGGTAGTCGAAGGCGACGGGCCGCCGGTCGCGGCAGGCGAGCATCAGGGGCTCGAAGGCGGCCTCGTGCACGGGGATACGGGGTTCCAGGGCACCGTGGGCCTCGTACGGATCGACGTCCTCGGGGAGGCCCGCGGCACGCAGTTTCTGCAGGGCGCCGCTCGCCGCGCCCGCGAGGCGGGCCTGCTGCCAGACCTTGGCGGCCAGACCGAGGGCGGCGGCCTCTTCGGCGTCGAGGGTGATGGGAGGCAGCCGGTTGCTGTCGCGGCGGGCCAGATAGCCGACTTCGCCGTCGAGGTTCTCCACCGTCTCGATGACCAGGCCGAGTTCGCGCAGATCGTCCTTGTCGCGCTCGAACATCCGGTTGAAGGAGTCGTCCGAGCTCGCTTCCAGATAGGCCTCGATGGACTCGCGGAGTTCGCGCTTGCTGAGCGGCCGCCGGGTCCCGAGCAGACACAGCGCCAGGTTCATCAGCCGCTCCGCCTTGGCAATGGCCATCGATGCCCTTCCCTATGATGCTTCCGACCGATGACCGTACCGCCCCGGCGTGTCGTGGCAAAAGCCGAGGGCCCATGCCCGGACTGGCATGGGCCCCAAATGATCGGGTCCGGTCGGACCGTGATCACACGGCGCACGAAGATCGGACCATGATCAGACCTTCGTGATCACCACGGCCGTGTCACGACCGTGGTGATCGGGTCGCACTCGGGCCCTCCCGGTGACCGGACCGCGGGTCTCCCCCGGCCGGTCTCCGCGAAGGCTCAGACGCCGACCAGGTCGCAGACGAAGATCAGCGCCTCGCCGGGCGCGATACGGCCGCCACCGGCGCCACGCTCGCCGTAGGCGAGGTGCGAGGGGATGATCAGCTGACGGCGTCCGCCGACCTTCATACCCTGTACGCCCTGGTCCCAGCCCGCGATGACCTGGCCGACACCCAGCTTGAACTGGAGCGGCGTACCGCGGTTCCAGGAGGCGTCGAACTCCTCGCCCGAGGAGAAGGCCACACCGACGTAGTGGACGGAGACGGTGTCGCCCGCCTTGGCCACCGGGCCGTCGCCCTCCCAGATGTCCTTGATGTCGAGGTCCGCCGGGGGCTCGCCGCCCGGGAAGTCGATCTCGGGCTTCTCGATGCTCACGTTTCTGGCTCCTGCTTGTTCTCGGTGGGGCAACCCGGACAGTCTGTCACTCTCAGCTCGTGGCCAGAATGTCGACCACGAACACGAGGGTGGACTTGGCGGGCAGCTCCTTGCCCTTGGCCTCGTCGCCGTACGCCTGGGCGGCCGGAATCACCAGCAGGACCCGGTCCCCGACGTGCTTGCCGACGATCCCCTTGTCCCAGCCGGGGATGACCTGGCCCTGACCGATGACGGTGCTGAAGGGCTGGCCGCTCTTCCAGGACGAGTCGAAGAGCGTGGCCTTCTCCTTGCCCTTGTTGATCTCCCAGGCGGCGCCGCTGTACTGCATGGTGACCGACTTGCCGCTCTTCACCTCGGCGCCCTTGCCCTGGATGAGGACCTTGTCGACCAGCTTGGCCGGCGGGTCGTTCTTCGGGACGGAGATCGTGGCGGGCGCCTCGTCGTCGGCCTTGATCTGCGGCAGGTCGGACGGGATGGCGGCCTGCTTGCCCTCGACCTTCTTCGGGACGACGTCGCCCACGTCGAGCGCGAAGACCAGGGTGTCGGTGCCCGACACTCCGGCCTGTTGGTTGCCCTGGCTGCCGAAGCCGGCGGCCGGCGGAGCGACAACCAGGACGCGGCTGCCCTCCTTCTGCCCCACGAGCGCCTTGGAGAACGCCGGGATGACCGTGTCGGAACCGGCCGTGACCAACTGCGGGGCGCCGCCCTCCTGGTAGGTGGAGCCGAGGTCCTTGCCGCTCTTCCAGACCTTGCCGGTGAAGTTCATCGACACCAGATCGTCCTTCTTCACCACCGCGCCGTCGCCCTCGGAGACCGCGTGCACGACGAACTTGTCGCTCGGGTCACCCTTGGGCACCTCGATCGTCGCCTTCTTGCCGAAGGCGCCCTTGACCTCGGGCATCGGCGACGCCGAGTCCACCGGCTTCGGTGCGCCCGCGGAGGAGGCGGCGGAGGACGACGCCGACGGGTCGGCCTTGTCCTTGTCGCCCTTGTCGTCGTCACTTCCGCAGGCGGACGCGGTCAGCGCCAGGGCAGGCACGATCAGGAGAGCAGCAAGTCGGCGTCGCACATCGGTCCTCAGGTCGCTCGAACAGGGTCCGGCCACTCTAGGCCCTCACGGCACTGGGCCGGGGCAGGCGGAACCGACCGTGCCGGTCGAGGACATACGGCCGAGGACATGAAAGAGGTCCTGTACACCCGCGGTGTACAGGACCTCTGCCGTGCGGACCACCGCCTACATCCCGGCGATCAACTTCTCCACCCGGTCATCGACGGAACGGAACGGGTCCTTGCACAACACGGTGCGCTGTGCCTGGTCGTTGAGCTTCAGATGGACCCAGTCGACGGTGAAATCACGACGCTGTTCCTGGGCACGCCGGATGAAGTCGCCGCGCAGCCGGGCCCGAGTGGTCTGCGGCGGTACGGACTTGCCCTCGAAGATCTTCAAGTCGTTGCAGATCCTGGCGGCTTGGCCCCGCTTCTCCAGCAGGTAGTAGAGACCCCGGCGACGGTGGATGTCGTGGTAGGCGAGGTCTATCTGAGCGACACGCGGATGCGACATCGTCATGTTGTGCTTGGCGCGATACCGCTCGATGAGCTTGTACTTCATCACCCAGTCGATTTCGGTACCGATCCGGTCGAGGTCCTCGGACTCGATCGAGTCGAGCGTGCGGCCCCACAGCTCCAGGACCTGGTCGACGACGCCGGTACGGATACCGCGGCGCTCGACGAAGTCCACCGCCTTCTCGTAGTACTCGCGCTGCACGTCGAGAGCCGAGGCCTCGCGGCCGCTGGCCAGGCGCACCTTGCGGCGGCCCGTGATGTCGTGGCTGACCTCGCGGATGGCCCGGATCGGGTTCTCCAGGGTCAGGTCACGCATCACCGTGCCCGCCTCGATCATGCGCAGCACCAGGTCGGTGGCGCCGACCTTGAGGAGCATGGTCGTCTCGGACATGTTCGAGTCACCGACGATGACGTGCAGCCGTCGGTAGCGCTCGGCGTCCGCGTGCGGTTCGTCGCGGGTGTTGATGATCGGCCGGGAGCGGGTCGTCGCCGAGGAGACGCCCTCCCAGATGTGCTCGGCCCGCTGGCTGACGCAGTACACGGCACCACGCGGGGTCTGCAGCACCTTGCCGGCACCGCAGAGAAGCTGCCTCGTGACGAGGAACGGAATGAGGATGTCCGCGAGCCGGGAGAACTCCCCGTGACGGGCCACCAGATAGTTCTCGTGGCAGCCGTAGGAGTTGCCCGCCGAGTCGGTGTTGTTCTTGAAGAGGTAGACGTCGCCCGCGATTCCTTCCTCGTGCAGGCGTCGTTCGGCGTCTACCAGGAGTCCTTCCAGAATGCGCTCGCCGGCCTTGTCGTGGGTGACCAGTTCCGTCACGTTGTCACATTCGGGTGTCGCGTATTCCGGATGTGATCCCACGTCGAGATAGAGGCGGGCGCCGTTTCGCAGAAAGACATTGCTGCTGCGGCCCCATGACACGACACGGCGGAAGAGGTACCGCGCCACCTCGTCGGGAGACAGGCGTCGCTGTCCCCTGAACGTACACGTGACGCCGTACTCGTTCTCCAGCCCGAAAATGCGGCGGTCCATGACTGAACATTACGCCTGATGGCCTGTGCTGAAACGGGGTTCGGGGGCACCGTTTCGATCATTTTCCGAACCGCCCTCGATCACCGTGCCCCCGCCCGTAGCTGCGAGGACCCGCCCCGTGGCCAGCAGAACGAGCAGCGCGGCACCTCCGGCGACAGCCGACACGGCGAAGCCCCGGACCGCTCCGCCCCACTCGATGACCGGTCCCGCAAGGCCCGTCCCGACGGACGCTCCCACCGTGAACGTCGTCACGAGCCAGGAGAACGCCTCGGTCACCGTGCCCCTCGGCGCGTGCCGGTCGACCAGGATGAACGCGCAGGCGATACACGGTGCGAGGAAGACCCCGGCAAGCGCCATCAGCGCCGTCATGGCGACCACACCCGGCATGAGCGTCAGCGGCAGATAACAGACCGCCAGAAGGGCGACGAGCACCCGCAGTCGCCGCTCCGGCGCGCCGCCCCACTGCCGCGCCCCGTAGACCGTGCCACCGACGAGCGCGCCGAGCCCGATGGCCGACATCAGCCAGCCGTACGTCGCGTCGCCGCCGTGGTCGTCCGCGTACGACACACTCGCGACGGTGATGGAACCGAGCGCCATTCCGACAAAAAGGAACGCGCCGAGCAGGGCGATGAGTCCGGTCGAGCGCAGCGCGCCGAGCCAGTGCGCCTCGCGCGGCGCCGAACGCCACGCGCGCGAGGGCCGCGAGACGACCACGGAGAGCGCGCCCAGCACCCCTATGACGTTGAGGATGATCAGCGCGGCCTGCGCGGACCACAGGGACACGCACAGCGTCACGAGCAACGGCCCGACGGTGAACATGACCTCCTGCGCCACCGCGTCCATCGCGTACGCCGTGTGCACCTGGTCCTCCTTACGCAGGACGGAGGGCCACAGCGCCCGCAGACCGCCCTCCAGGGGCGGCGTGAAGAGTCCGGCGACGGCTATGAGGGCGTACGCGAGTGGGAGCGCTCCGGTGCCGGTGAGGGCGAACACGGTGGTGGCGAGGGCGGAGACGAGCACGGCGGGCAGCTGGATCCGCGGCTGCCCATAGAGGTCCACCAGACGGCCGAGCAGCGGCTGACCCACGGCGTTGGCCACCCCGTAGACCGCGGCGAGCGCTCCGGCGAGGCTGTAGCTGCCGCCCTCCGCGCGGATGAACAGCACGATGGCGATCGCGGAGGTCGCGTTCGGCAACCTGCCCACCAGGGTGCCGACGAGCAGCCGCATGGCGTGTTTCGCCCGAAGGATCTCCAGATAACCGGTGGCCATGCCCCGCCCCTTTCGGCTCCAGAATGCCCGAGTTTTCCCGTCCGCGCCGTCGGAGGCCTCGGAAGTGTTACGTATAACTTCGCTCGTCATACGTACCATGTGCGCTGTCCGCGAGTCCAGCAGAAAGACAGGTCACCGGTGGCAGCAGGCAGCCCCCGCCCCACGAGCCGTGACGTCGCCCAGGCCGCGGGAGTGTCCCAGGCGGCCGTCTCCCTGGTGCTCGGCGACAAGTGGCGCGGGCGGGTCTCCCAGCCCACGGCGGAGCGCGTACGGGAGGCCGCGCGGGAACTCGGCTACCGGCCCAACCTCGCGGCCCGCAATCTGCGCCTGGGCAGCACACGTACGGTCCTGCTGGTCGTCCCCGCCCTGACGACCGAGTTCTTCGCCGGCGTCTACACGGGCGCGGCCCGCGTGGCGGCCGAGCACGGCTTCGGAGTGGTGCTCTACCCCTCCCCCGAGGGCATCGGCCCGGCCCGGGACCCCTTCGCATCCGCACAGGCCGCCCTGGACGGCGTCATCGCCTCCTCCATGGCCGCCGACGCCCTCACCGCGATCCGCGGCGACCAGCTCCCCCTGGTGATGCTCGACAGCGATCCGGCGGGCAGCACGGGCGCGGCAACGGTCAACCTCGACATCCGCGACGGCGTACGACAGGTCGCGGAACACCTGCTGGGCCAGGGACACCGCCGCTTCCTGCACCTGGCGGCGGACATCCCGTCCTGGACCTTCGAGATTCGCGCCCGTGAACTCGCCGAGCGCCTGGCCGCGGTCCCCGGCACGGACCTCCGCACCGCCCCCGCCCCGATCTCCATCGACGGCGCCCTGGCCGCCGCCGAGACCGCCCTCGCCGCCCCCGGCCCCCGCCCCACCGCCGTGGTCTGCGACGACGACAAACTGGCCGCCGGCGCCTACAAGGCCGCCCGCCGCCTGGGCCTGCGCATCCCCGACGACCTCTCCGTCACCGGCCTCGACGACCTGGCCCTCGCCACGGCCCTGGACCCGGAACTCACGACGGTCCGCCTCGACGCCGACCTCTTCGGCGAACGCGGCATGGAGGCCCTCCTTGCCGTCCTGAACGCCCGCGAGCCCACCGGCGAGGACATCCCGGTACACCTGGTGGTCCGAGGCTCCACAGCCCCACCAGGCGCCCCATAGAGCCCCGCAAGTAGCGCGGGGAACTGCGCGACGAGCCCCCACCGACCCGCAGGCAGAGAACCGGCCCGCATCCCCCGAAACGCCGTGTGCCCCGGCCTGCGAAAGGCCGGGGCACACAAGGGTCCACGCGCACGAGGATCAACTAGGTCGAGGAGGTCACTCCTCGTCCTCCGGGTCCTCGGCCTCCGCGGCGGTCGAAGCCCCGCCCTCCTCCAGCAACCGACCGAGCTGCCGGCCGGTGATCCGCTTGAACTTGCGCTGCTGCGGCCGCGTACGGTCCAGCACCGCGACCTCCAGCCGCTCCGCGGGAATCTCCCGCTCGGTGCCGTTCGTGTCGCGCGACAGCGCCTGAACGGCCAGCTTGAGCGCCTCGGCGAGCGACATCCCGTCCTGGTGCTGCTGGTCCAGGTAGGTGCTGATCTGCTCGGCGTTGCCGCCGACCGCGACCGAGCCGTGCTCGTCCACGATCGATCCGTCGTGCGGAAGGCGGTAGATCTGGTCGCCCTCGGGGGTCTCCCCCACCTCGGCGACGACCAGCTCCACCTCGTACGGCTTCTCCGCCGCGGAGGAGAAGATCGTGCCGAGTGTCTGGGCGTAGACGTTGGCGAGACCGCGGGCGGTCACGTCGTCACGGTCGTAGGTGTAGCCCCGGAGGTCGGCGTAACGGACGCCGCCGATCCGGAGGTTCTCGTATTCGTTGTATTTGCCTGCGGCAGCGAAACCGATCCGGTCATAGATCTCGCTGAACTTGTGCAGCGCACGGGACGGGTTCTCGCCGACGAACACGATGCCGTCGGCGAACTGCAGCACGACGAGGCTGCGGCCACGAGCGATGCCCTTGCGGGCGTATTCCGCCCGGTCGGCCATGGCCTGCTGGGGTGATACATAGAACGGCGTCGACACCGGCTATCCGTCCCTTTCTGTGGAAGTCACTCGATCACCTTGACAAGAGGTCCGCTGTCAGAGCAGCGCGGCCCGCGGGCCGTCGGGCTGCTCAAGGCGCCGCTCCAGGATCGAGCGGGCGATCTCGGAGGACTCGTCGTCGGTGAGACGGCGGAATCCGTCTGCGGTGATCACGGTGACGATCGGGTAGATCCGGCGGGCGACATCGGGACCACCGGTCGCCGAGTCGTCGTCGGCCGCGTCGTACAGCGCCTGTACGACGAGCGTCGTGGCCTCGCTTTCGGCCAGGTCCTTCCTGTAGAGCTTCTTCATGGCGCCGCGGGCGAAGATCGAGCCGGAGCCCGTGGCCGCGAAGCCGTGTTCCTCGGAGCGGCCGCCCGTCACGTCGTACGAGAAGATGCGGCCCTTGTCGCGGTCCACGTCGTACCCCGCGAAGAGCGGGACCACGGCCAGGCCCTGCATGGCCATGCCGAGGTTGGACCGGATCATCGTGGAGAGGCGGTTCGCCTTGCCCTCCAGGGAGAGCGTGGTGCCCTCCACCTTCTCGAAGTGCTCCAGCTCCAGCTGGAACAGCTTCACCATCTCCACGGCCAGACCGGCCGTACCGGCGATGCCCACCGCCGAGTACTCGTCGGCCGGGAAGACCTTCTCGATGTCGCGCTGGGCGATCATGTTGCCCATGGTTGCCCGACGGTCACCAGCGAGCACGACACCGCCGGGGAACGTGGCGGCCACGATCGTGGTCCCGTGCGGTGCCTCGATGACGCCCTTCATGGGCGGCAACTGCCGGTTGCCCGGCAGAATGTCCGGCTGGTGGTCCGACAGGAAGTCCATGAAGGACGACGACCCAGGCGTCAGGAAGGCAGCTGGTAGACGCCCGGTGCTACGAGTGTTGGCTTCCACGAGGATCCTTCCAAGTAGGCGGCAGCCCGACGAACTGCGTCGGGATCATCTCCCAACTTGCCGATGGCCGAATTGCAGTTGAAGCACAGTACGCCACGGACCCTACCCGTCTCATGGCAGTGATCCACATGAACAGCCGGAGCTTTCAGGCAGATCACACAGAGCCCCATCTGCGAGGCGACCATCCCGTCACGCTCGGCTTCGGTGAGGCCGTAGTGGCGCTTGAGGTGACCTGCACGCCCTTTGACCGCTCTGCACGACTTGCAGCTGGTCGAGAGGCCGTCGGAGGCAGTGGCGTTGCGATGCCACTCTCCATGCGGCTTGCTCTCTCCGCAGCTTCGGCAGAACTTGTGCCCTGGAGGCACGCTCACCTTCGGCCGCACATTCTTACCCTTGGCCAACTGCCGAGCTTGGTGGTAGGCAGCCCAGCACTCTCGGCAGTAGGCCTGCAGCCCGTCACGGGCTGCCCTATTGCCTGCGAAGGCTGCGCGCGGCTTGGATACCTTGCACCGCGAGCAGCGCTTCACATGCCCTTCACTCTCCAACCCGACGCCCCCCATAACCTTCGATTCGAAGGCTACTCGCCGCCCTTCTGAACGAAACTTCGAACGAAGTCCTCCGCATTCTCCTCGAGGACATCGTCAATCTCGTCCAGGACGGAGTCCACGTCGTCGCTCAGCTTCTCCTGGCGCTCCTTGAGGTCTTCGGATGCCTGCGCCTCGGGCGCCTCCTCGACCTCCTCGGTGCTGCGCGTCGCCTTCTGCTGTCCGCCGCCGGTGTCCTTGGTCGCCATAACCCTCACCCCGCTCGGTTCGACGTTCTTGATCAGACCCTACAAGCAGGGTCCGACATCGGCCCCGCAGTTGCTACAACGTCCGGGAACCACCTCCATGATTCCCGGACGGCGCCTTTTCCACCCTGCCGGGCCGGATCGGCCCAGGGGCTGTTTCAGTTGCCCGACAAGACCCTGACCAGGTCTTCTGCCGTGCGGCAGCGGTCGAGGAGCTCCTTGACGTGATTACGCGTTCCGCGAAGCGGCTCGAGGGTTGGGACCCGCTGGAGCGAGTCCCGGCCCGGCAGATCGAAGATCACCGAGTCCCAGGAGGCCGCCGCGACGTCGTCCGCGTACTGTTCGAGGCAGCGCCCGCGGAAGTACGCGCGGGTGTCCTCGGGCGGCTTCGTCTCGGCACGCTGCACGTCCGTCTCGTCCAGCAGGCGCTTCATCCTGCCCCGGGCGACGAGACGGTTGTAGAGGCCCTTCTCCGAGCGCACGTCGGCGTACTGAAGGTCGACCAGGTGCAGCCGTGCGGCGTCCCATTCGAGGCTGTCACGGCGCCGGTAGCCCTCCATGAGCTCCCGCTTGGCCACCCAGTCCAGCTCGCCCGCCAGGCTCATGGGATCGCTCTCCAGGCGCCCCAGGGTGTCCTCCCAACGAGTGAGCACGTCCTTGGTCTGCTCGTCCGCGTCCGCGCCGAACCGCTCCTCGACGTACTTGCGCGCCAGTTCGAAGTACTCCATCTGCAGCTGGACCGCGGTGAGTGTCCGGCCGCTGCGGAGCGTGATCAGGCGTTTGAGGGTCGGGTCGTGCGAGACCTGGTGCAGTGTGCGCACCGGCTGGTCCACGGCGAGGTCCACGGCGATGAAGCCGTCCTCGATCATCGACAGGACGAGTGCGGTCGTGCCGAGCTTGAGATAGGTCGAGATCTCCGAGAGGTTCGCGTCGCCGATGATCACGTGCAAGCGGCGGTACTTCTCGGCGTCCGCGTGCGGCTCGTCACGCGTGTTGATGATCGGACGCTTGAGAGTGGTTTCGAGGCCCACCTCGACCTCGAAGTAGTCGGCGCGCTGGCTGAGCTGGAAGCCGTGCTCGTGCCCGTCCTGGCCGATACCGACGCGGCCCGCTCCGGTGACGACCTGCCGTGAGACGAAGAACGGCGTGAGGTGCCGCACGATGTCCGAGAAGGGGGTCTCCCGCTTCATCAGGTAGTTCTCGTGCGTGCCGTACGAGGCGCCTTTGTTGTCGGTGTTGTTCTTGTAGAGGTGGATCGGCTGGGCGCCGGGCAGCTGGGCCGCGCGTTCCGCGGCCTCCGCCATGATGCGCTCGCCGGCCTTGTCCCACAGGACGGCGTCCATCGGGTTGGTCACCTCGGGGGAGCTGTATTCCGGGTGCGCGTGGTCCACGTACAGCCGTGCCCCGTTGGTGAGGATGACATTGGCGAGGCCGATGTCCTCGTCGGTGAGCTGACTGGAGTCGGCGGATTCGCGGGCGAGGTCGAAGCCCCGCGCGTCCCGCAGCGGGTTCTCCTCCTCGAAGTCCCAGCGGGCCCGCCGGGCCCGGTGCATCGCCGCCGCGTAGGCGTTGACGATCTGGGACGAGGTGAGCATGGCATTGGCGTTGGGGTGGCCGGGGACGGAGATCCCGTACTCCGTCTCGATGCCCATTACTCGCCGTACGGTCATGCGGCCCTCCTTGCCCGGCGGCGTCCTCGGTCGGGGACGCCGCTCAAGTACCGCTGGCGCTCCGGTGCGTGTGCGGTGCCCGTCCCCGCACTGCGCGACTCGGCGGTACCGAAGAGCCTAGAGCGCCTTTGCGCTGGTGGGGAGATCATTTGCGTCATTGCTCAGCTCCAGGTGTGCCTGGAAAACAGTTGGCTGCGGGTACCCGGTGAGGGCACCCGCAGCCACCCTGTCTTTTACAGGTACTGACCGGTGTTCGCCACCGTGTCGATGGAGCGTCCGGTGTCCGCGCCCTGCTTTCCGGTGATGAGCGTACGGATGTAAACGATCCGTTCGCCCTTCTTTCCGGAGATACGGGCCCAGTCGTCCGGGTTGGTGGTGTTCGGCAGGTCCTCGTTCTCCTTGAACTCGTCCACGCAGGCCTGGAGCAGGTGGGAGACCCGCAGGCCCTTCTGGTTGTGCTCGAGGAAGTCCTTGATCGCCATCTTCTTGGCGCGGCCGACGATGTTCTCGATCATGGCGCCGGAGTTGAAGTCCTTGAAGTACAGGACTTCCTTGTCGCCGTTGGCGTACGTGACCTCGAGGAAGCGGTTCTCCTCGGACTCGGTGTACATGTGCTCGACGGCGGTCTGGATCATGCTCTGGACCGTGGTGGTCTTGCTGCCGCCGTGCTCGCCGACGTCGTCGGAGTGCAGTGGGAGGCGCTCGGTGAGGTACTTGGCGAAGATGTCCTTGGCCGCCTCGGCGTCCGGACGCTCGATCTTGATCTTCACGTCGAGACGGCCGGGGCGCAGGATCGCGGGGTCGATCATGTCCTCGCGGTTCGAGGCGCCGATCACCACCACGTTCTGCAGGCCCTCCACGCCGTCGATCTCGGCGAGCAGCTGCGGGACGATGGTGTTCTCCACGTCCGAGCTGACGCCCGATCCACGGGTGCGGAAGAGGGACTCCATCTCGTCGAAGAAGACGATGACGGGGGTGCCCTCGCTGGCCTTCTCGCGAGCGCGCTGGAAGACGAGGCGGATCTGCCGCTCGGTCTCACCGACGTACTTGTTGAGGAGCTCGGGACCCTTGATGTTGAGGAAGAAGCTCTTGCCGGTGGCCTGTCCGGTCACCTCGGCGACCTTCTTGGCCAGCGAGTTGGCGACGGCCTTGGCGATGAGCGTCTTGCCGCATCCGGGGGGCCCGTACAGCAGGACGCCCTTGGGCGGCCGCAGTTCGTGCTCCTTGAACAGGTCGGGGTAGAGGTACGGGAGCTCGACCGCGTCGCGGATCATCTCGATCTGGCCGCCCAGACCGCCGATCTGCTCGTAGCCGATGTCGGGGACCTCTTCGAGGACGAGTTCCTCGACCTCGCTCTTGGGAACGACCTCGTAGACGTAGCCGGAGCGGGGTTCGAGGAGCAGGGCGTCGCCGGGGCGGATGGTGACGTCCATGAGCGGCTCGGCGAGCCGCACCACCCTTTCCTCGTCGGTGTGCCCCACCACGAGGGCGCGCTCGCCGTCCTCGAGGATCTCCTTGAGGGTGACGATGTCGCCGACGCTCTCGTACTCCATGGCCTCGACCACGTTGAGGGCTTCGTTGAGCATCACTTCCTGGCCGCGCCTGAGCTCTTCGAGCTCGACGCTTGGGCTGACGTTCACCCGGAGCTTGCGGCCCCCGGTGAAGATGTCGGCCGTGCCGTCCTCGTTCGCCACGAGGAAGACACCGAAGCCGGCCGGCGGCTGTGCGAGCCGGTCGACCTCCTCCTTGAGTGCCACGATCTGGTCGCGGGCCTCTCGGAGGGTGCCCGCGAGCCGCTCGTTCTGAGCGGACACGCCGGCCAGGTTGGTCTGCAGCTCGACGATCCGCTCTTCGAGAATCCTCGTGTGTCGCGGAGAGTCGGCGAGCTTGCGTCGCAGGACGGCGATCTCCTGCTCAAGGTAGGCAATCTGCCCGGACGGGTCGTCGGACCCTCGTCCCGGGCGGATGCCGCGGTTCATGTCGTCGTCGTGGGCTGCCACGGTCCTCACCTCCTCCAAGGGGAGCTGGACGCTTCCAGACCCTACCTGGGTGGGTGTCGATTGAAACCCCTAGATCACAAAGACGGTCGAGGTGTGTCCGATCTTCACCCTTGCGCTCTCCCTCACGCCAGTGGAATACCCACACAACGCGGCCGGGAAGCCGACGGAGGTAGGGTCGAAGTGTTCAACACCCGTCAGAGCTGGCCCGATTCCCAAGTCTTCGGATCGCTCGGCGCAGGAAACGGCAGGAGAAGCGACCGTGCAGCAGGAGGCCGGAGTCGACGGCGAGGGGCTTGAGGTCTGGATCGACCAGGACCTCTGTACCGGCGACGGAATCTGCGCCCAGTACGCCCCCGAGGTCTTCGAGCTGGACATCGACGGCCTGGCCTACGTGAAGAGTTCCCAGGACGAACTCCTGCAGGCCCCGGGCGCCACAACGCCCGTACCGCTGACGCTTCTGCGTGATGTCGCCGACTCCGCGAAGGAGTGCCCGGGCGACTGCATCCATGTACGTCGGGTTTCGGACAGGGTCGAGGTCTACGGTCCCGACGCGGAGTAGCCGACTAGCCACTCCGTGTAATGGCTTGTCTGGTTTCTCACGCCGGGCTTCCCTCTCACACGCTGTGGGCCTCGGACGGTGTCGAGCGGACGAACGCGCCGTTCTTCCACTGCCACTTGGCGCGCTCGGTGACGTCCGGACAGCAACTCGGTACGTCGCGCGACGAGTAGCCGAAGAGGGTCGCGGTGATCGTGGCGTCGCGGACGGCGAGTTCCTTGACGCTCAGACGGTCTTTCGGGTCGACCAGCGTGGCGACGACTCGGGGCTTCGGGTCGTCCGCGGACCGCGTGACGACGTAGACACCGCTGGGCGGTGTGCCGAAGCCGGTCTCGCAGCGGACCACGGCGACCGTTTCGGGGCGGCCGTCGCCGTCGAGGTCGCCGGAGGCCTGTTTCTGGACGGCGGCCTCGGTGCGGCCGCACTCGATCGGGAATTCGACGCCGGCCGGGTCGGGGGGCGCGACGGCGGCAGGGGCCGTCTTCGCCTCGGGGCCGTGCTGGGCGGCGGTGGCCCGGTCGGGCTGCAGGAAGCCGGAGGCCGCGACAACCGCGGCGAGGGCGGTCGCCGTGGCCAGCCAGTGGATCGGACGGGTGTGCGTGTGTGCCAGTTCCGGAACGGCGGATTGCTGCACTAGGAAGTGTCTCCTGTGAGGGCTGTGCCGGTGGGGGTGGCCAGCATGGTGCCACACGTCACACCGTGAGGGAACGGCGGGGTCCTGGGTTACTGGCGAGGTGTCAAGGGAAAAGCGTCGTGGCCGAGTTCCCGAGGTGCTCTCGGGAACTCGGCCACGACGCTTGAGCGTTGTACGCGGCACAGGGCCGCCTCGGCGGCCGGGCCTTCGTGGGTCAGCGGCCGGCGCCTCCGTCGGCGTTCGGACCGGTGTAGTCCTCGCCGTACGCGCCCTTGGAGGGACGGCGGCGACGCATGGGCGGCTCGACGCCGTCCGCGAGGCGGCGGGCGGTGAGCAGGAAGCCGGTGTGCCCGATCATCCGGTGGTCGGGGCGGACGGCCAGGCCCTCGACGTGCCAGTTGCGGATCATCGACTCCCAGGCGCTCGGCTCGTTGAAGCAGCCGATCTCGCGGATGGACTCGACGGTCCGGGCGAGCTGGGTCGTGGTGGCCACGTAGCAGCAGACGATGCCGCCGGGGACGAGTGCCTTGGAGACGGCTTCCAGGCACTCCCACGGGGCGAGCATGTCGAGGACGACGCGGTCGACCTCGGTGTCGCTGAGGTTGTCCTGGAGGTCGCCGACGGTGAGCTGCCAGGCGGGGTGCGGGCCGCCGAAGTAGCGCTCCACGTTCTGCTGGGCGATCTCGGCGAAGTCCTCGCGGCGCTCGTAGGAGTGCAGCATGCCCTGGTCGCCGATGGCGCGCAGCAGGAAACTGCTGAGCGAGCCGGAGCCCACGCCCGCTTCCACGACGCGTGCGCCGGGGAAGATGTCGGCGAAGGCCAGGATCTGCCCCGCGTCCTTGGGGTAGACCACGGCGGCGCCGCGGGGCATGGACAGGACGTAGTCGGGGAGCAGGGGGCGCAGTGCCAGATAGGCGACGTTCCCCGTGGTGCGGACAACGCTGCCCTCGGGAGCGCCGATCAGCTCGTCGTGCGGGAAGGAACCCTTGTGGGTGTGGAAGTTCTTCCCCGCTTCGAGCGTGAACGTGTAGTGGCGGCCCTTGGGGTCGGTCAGCTGAACCTGGTCCCCGACCTTGAAGGGCCCACGTCGGCGGGCGGCACCGGTCGGTTCGGACATGTGAACAGCTTACCGGTCCCGCCCGAGGCCTCCGACCACTAGGAGGGCCTGGCCATCGCCTTCACGAAGGCGCGTTCCACGTCCGCCGCCGAGAGGACTCCGTAGATCTCGCCGGAGTCCTCCACCACCAGGTACTCGGTCGCGGGGGCCGCGCGCAGGGCGTCGAGGAGGTCCTCGCCGGCCAGTTCGGCGGAGACCCGCATGCCGTCCGTGAGGTCCTGGGCGAGGCCGCTGACGGCGACCCAGGGACGGCGGTGTTCCGGTACGCCGACGATGGCGGCCTCGCGGACCAGGGAGAGGGGTTCGCCGTCGGGGTCGACCACGACCAGGGCGCGGGCACCGGCGTCGTTGGCCCGGCGCAGCGCCTCCGAGAGCGGGGTGTTGGTCTCCACGGGCACCGCGCGGCGGGTGAGGGCCCGGGCCCTCAGTTCGGGCAGGTGTTCGCGCAGGCGGGCCATGCGCAGGCTGTTCCCGGCGCCGGTCCAGATGATCGCGGCCAGGATCGCGGCGAGCAGGGCGTCCATGACGGTGTCCATGCCGCCGATGTCCTCGGCGTCGGCGCCGAGTGCCCCGGACTGGGTGAGCAGGGGCAGTCCGATGAGTACGGAGACGGCGAGGGCGCGGCCGACCCAGGCGGCGGCGATCGTGCCGCTCATCGGCTTGCCGGTGATCTTCCAGACGACGGCCCTGAGCATTCGGCCGCCGTCGAGGGGCAGGCCGGGGAGCAGGTTGAACGCGGCGACGATCAGGTTCGAGATCATCAGACCGGCCAGCAGGACGCCCGGGACGGTGCCCGGTTCGACGGCCTGCAGGGCGAGGTAGAAGAGGCCGCCGAGGATCAGTGAGAGCAGGGGGCCGACGAAGGCGAGGACGAACTCGCGGCCGGGGGTCTCGGACTCCTTCTCGATCTCCGAGACACCGCCGAAGAACTGCAGCTGGATCCGGCGCACCGGCAGTTTGAAGCGCAGGGCGGCGACCGTGTGGGCCAGTTCGTGGACGAGTACGGAGGCGTAGAAGGCGATCGCGAAGAAGAGCGAGACGAGGTAGCGGGCCATGCCGAGTTCGGGCAGGACGCGGTCGAGCTGGCCGCCGAAGACCCAGGTGATGAGCGCGGCGACGAGGAACCAGCTGGGCGCCACGTACACGGGGACGCCGAAGGGGCGTCCCATGAGCAGGCCGCCGCCCGGGTCCTTGCCGCGCCGGGAGGACGAGCCCCTCTTCCGCCCGGACTTGCGTTTGGTGGGCGGGGTGTGTGCCTCGGAGCGGTGGGCGTCGTGGGGCTGCCCGAGCGCGGGGCCGTCGGAGCGGGGGTCCGGGGCGGGCGGTGTGGTGGGCTCCTTCTTCCGCAGGTCGGCCGTCGGCGCGTCCGCCCGCGCTTCGTCACCCTCTCCGTCTCCTCCGTCTCCTCCGTCTCCAGCGGCTCCTCCGTCTCCAGCGGCTCCTCCGTCTCCAGCGGCTCCAGCGGCTCCAGCGGCGTGGTCGGCCGTCGGGGTCTCCGGGGTTTCCTGGTTCCGGTCCGGGTGACCCGCTGTCGCTGCCGTGTCCGCCTCCGGTTCGGGTTTCGCTCGGGCGTCGGTGTCGGTGTCGTGCGGCTCCTCGTCGGAGTGCGGCCGGGCCGTCGAGGTGGCCGGATCTCCGGGGCGCGGCCGACCCGTACGGAGCTCGTCCGCCTCGTCCGTGCCGGATCGCGGCTGCCCGCTCCCGCCGCTCTCGTCCACGATGTCCCCTCGTTCGACGCGTCTCCCGCTCGCGATCATGCATGGCGAGAGGTCCTGTGGTCGATGGTATGCGGCCGTCGTGTCGCGTTCGGCCCCGGCACCCCCTCTGTTTCCCACTGCGTGGCGTGCGCGCGCAGGTCACCGTGTGTCGCGCTGTCAGTGGCGGGCCGTAAGGTCTGATCTCATGGAAACCAGCGCCGACGACGTGACTCAGGCGGGCCCGCAACCCGAGCCGACGGGCACCGCGGCCGGGCCCGCGGACGTGCCGGCCCAGGCCCCGTCCGCCCCCGCGGCCGACCCGGCCGTGGTCGCGGAGCCCGCTCGCGTCGCCGTGCCGCCGGCCTCGTTGTCGCCCTCGCGGGCCGGGGACTTCATGCAGTGTCCGTTGCTGTACCGCTTCCGGGTGATCGACAAGCTGCCCGAGAAGCCGAGTGAGGCGGCCACGCGGGGCACGCTGGTGCACGCGGTGCTGGAGCGGCTCTTCGACGCACCGGCCACCGAGCGGACCGCGCCGCGCGCGAAGTCGCTGATCCCGGGCCAGTGGGACCGGCTGCGCGAGGCGCGGCCGGAGCTCGCCGAGCTGTTCGCGGACGCCGACGAGAAGGCGGCGGGCGAGCGGCTGGCCCGCTGGCTGACCGAGGCGGAGCAGCTGGTGGAGCGCTGGTTCACCCTGGAGGACCCGACCCGTCTCGAACCGGCCGAGCGCGAGCTGTTCGTGGAGGCCCAGCTGGAGTCGGGCCTGAAGCTGCGCGGCATCATCGACCGCGTCGACGTGGCCCCGTCCGGCGACGTGCGGATCGTCGACTACAAGACGGGCAAGGCCCCGCGCCCCCAGTACGCGGAGGGTGCCCTGTTCCAGATGAAGTTCTACGCCCTCGTGGTCTGGCGGCTGAAGCAGGTCGTCCCGCGCCGCCTCCAGCTCGTCTATCTGGGCAGCGGCGACGTCCTGACGTACGACCCGGTCCCCGCCGATCTGGAGCGCGTCGAGCGGAAGCTGCACTCGCTGTGGGAGGCGATCCGGCTGGCCACGGAGACCGGTGACTGGCGGCCGCGCCCCACCAAGCTCTGCGGCTGGTGCGACCACCAGTCCGTGTGTCCGGAGTTCGGCGGCACTCCCCCGCCGTATCCGCTGCCGGTGCGCCGGGCGGAATCGGCCGCGGCCGCAGAGGCTGCGGCCGAAGACCGGGGGGCCGCCTCCGGGCCGACGCCTCGGCTCCCTGTGAGGGCGCCCGAGTCCGGCGGTGCCGAGCAGGGCAGAATGGGGCCGGACTAACGAAGGAGACTTACGTGGCCATCCGCGTCCTATTGGTCGACGACCAGCCGCTGCTGCGCACCGGCTTCCGGATGATCCTGGAGGCCGAGCAGGACATCGCGGTCGTCGGCGAGGCCGGTGACGGTCTCCAGGCACTGGATCAGGTACGGGCCCTGCAGCCCGATGTGGTTCTGATGGACATCCGTATGCCGCGGATGGACGGGGTGGAGGCGACCCGTCAGATCACCGGCCCCGGCCGGGACGGTCCGGCGAAGGTGCTGGTCCTGACGACCTTCGACCTCGACGAGTACGTGGTGGAGGCACTGCGCGCGGGTGCCAGCGGCTTCCTCCTGAAGGACGCCCCCGCCAACGAGCTGGTGCAGGCGATCCGGGTGGTGGCCTCGGGCGAGGCCATGCTCGCGCCCAGCATCACCCGTCGGCTCCTCGACAAGTACGCGAGCCATCTGCCCTCGGGCGACGAGCCGGTGCCGGACACCCTGCACACGCTCACCGACCGCGAGGTCGAGGTGCTGAAGTTGGTGGCCCGGGGTCTGTCGAACGCGGAGATCGCCGCCGATCTGTTCGTCAGCGAGACGACGGTCAAGACGCACGTGGGCCACGTCCTCACCAAACTGGGGCTGCGCGACCGCGTACAGGCCGCGGTGTACGCGTACGAGAGCGGTCTGGTGCGCCCCGGCGCGCAGTGAGCGCCCCCGCCTCTGACCTCTGACCTCTGACCTCTGACACGCAGAACGGCCGCCCCCCTCGAACAACTCGAATAAGGGGGGCGGCCGTTCTGCGTGTACTCGGCGGTGCGCGGAGGGGCGGGCTCAGTCCTTGCTGATCTCCCAGAAGCGGAACACCGTCGACGCGTCGAGGCAGTTCTCCAGGCCGTACACGTTGTCGCGGACGACCGCGTACTGCTTGGCCTGCCAGACCGGGACGATCGGGACCTGGTCGGCGACGATGTCCTGGAGTTCGCCGTACTGCGGCTCGGTCGAGGCGCGGTCGCTCTGGGCGGCGGTCTCGGGGATGAGCCGCCCGGTGACCGTGCTGTTCGTGTAGTGGTTGCCCAGCACGTTGCCCTCGCCGAAGAACGGGGCCGTGAAGTTGTCCGGGTCCGGGTAGTCCGGCACCCAGCCCTTCACGTACACGCCGTACTTGCCGGCTTCGATGTCCTTCTCGTACTTGTCGTACGCGACGGACTTCACGGTCGCGTCGAACAGGCCGCTCGCGTTGAGCTGCTTGGCGATGGCCTTGAACTCCTGGTCGGTGGCGGGACCGTAGCGGGTCGGCGTCGACCAGAGGGTCAGCTTCACCTTGTCGGTGATGCCCTCCTGGAGCAGCGCGGCCTTGGCCTTGGCGCGCGAGGGGCGGGCGCCGTAGGTGTCGAAGAAGGCCGTGTTGTGGCCCGTGATACCGGCCGGGATGATCGAGTACAGCGGGGTCGCCGTGTTGTCGTAGACCTCTTTGATGAGGGCGTCGCGGTCGAGCAGCTGGGCGATGGCCTTGCGGACGCCCTGCTTGCCCGTCACCGGGTCCCTCATGTTGAAGACCAGGTGCTGCACCTCGGCGCTGGAGCCCTCGACGACGTCGAACTCCTGGCTGTTGGTGGTGTCCGCCTCGATCTCCGCGATGTCCTCGGCTGCGAGGCCTCGGTAGGCGACGTCGACCTTGCCGTCGACGACGGCCTTCTTCAGGCCGGCCTGGTCGCCGTGGAACAGCTTGAGGGTCACGCCGCTGTTCTGTGTCTCGGCGTTGCCCTTGTAGTTCTCGTTGACCGTGAAGACGGCCTCGTCCTTGCTGAACGACTCCAGCTTGTACGGGCCCGAGCCGACGGCCTTGCCGTCCTCGCGCAGCCCGTCCGCCGCGTACTCCCGGCGGTTGACGATGGAACCGGCGCCGGAGGCGATCTTGCTCGGGAAGGTGGCGTCGGAGACCTTGAGCCTGAAGACGACCGTCTTGGCGTTCGGGGTCTCCACCTTGTCCAGCATGGGGAACATGATCGCGGGACCGGCGTCGTCGTCGATCTTCATCATGCGGTCGAAGGAGAACTTGACGTCCTGCGAGGTGAGTTCGTCACCGTTGCTGAACTTCAGTCCGTCGCGCAGGGTGCACCGGTAGAGCTTGGCCTCGGTGTCCGCGAACCCGCACTCCTTGGCGGCCTCCGGCTCCGGCTCGGTGCCGCCCTTGGGGAAGCTGAGCAGGGACTGGAAGACGTTGTTGAAGAGGAGCCAGGAGCCTGGGTCGTAGCCGGAGGCGGGGTCCGTGGCCAGGACGTCGTCGGTCATCCCCATGACGATGTCGGTGCCGTTGTCCCCGGAGCCGCCCGACTCCGAGCCGCATCCCGTCAGCAGGCCGGCGGACAGCCCGGCCACGACGGGCAGGACCGGCCACTTGGTGCGCATGTTCACGAGCGTGTGCCTTGTCGTTGTTCTGTCTCTGGTCCGGTCGGGTGCCGTCGCTTCCGGCTCAGCCGCCCGGTCCGATCGGGCGCCGTCGCTTCGGGCTCAGCTGCCGACTCCGCGGCCGAGCTCCCACAGCTGAAGCGTCGCGGAGGAGTTGAGCGCGTACTCGGCGCCGGTGATGTCGTCCCGGGTGGCGATGTACTGCTTGCCCTGCCACAGCGGCAGAACCGGGACGTCGTCGGCGACGATACGCTGGATCTCCTCGATGCTCTTCGAGGCGGTGAGCCGGTCGGCCTCGCGGCGGGACTCGGGGATCAGCTTGCTGCGGATCTCCGGGTTCGCGTAGGGCGAGCCGATGGTGTTGTCCTTGTCGAGGAACGGCGCGAGGTAGTTGTCGGCGTCAGGGAAGTCCGGGAACCAGCCCATGCCGTAGACCTCATAGTCGCCCTTCTGCTCGTTCGGGCGGAAGGTCGACCAGTTCTCGCCCTTGATGCTCACCTTGAACAGGCCGCTGTCGTTCAGCTGCTTCTGCAGCAGCTCGAACTCCTCCTTGGTGGCCGGTCCGTAGTGGTCGTCCGTGTAGTGCAGCGTCAGCTTCACCGGCGTGGTGATGTTCGCCGCGGCCAGCAGGTCCTTGGCCTTGGGGATGCTCGGGTCGCCGTACTTGTTGAAGAACGAGTTGGCGTGGCCGGTGACGGTGGCCGGAACCATGGAGTACAGCGGGTCGGCGCCGGAGCCGTACACCTGCGCGGCGAGCTCGCCGCGGTTGATGACCTGGGCCATCGCCTGGCGGACCGCCTTCGTCTTCACCGTCGGGTCGTTGGTGTTGAAGCCGAGGTAGCGGATCTCCAGACCGGGCTGCTCGATCAGGTCGACGTCGGTGCCCTTGTCGTTCTGGAGCTTCTTGATCTGCGCGGGCGACATGGTGCGGGTCATCATGTCGATGTCGCCCTTGTCGAGCGCGGTGCCCATGGCGTCGGCGTCCTCGAAGGAGCGCAGCTCGACCTTGTCGTTCTTCAGCTCCGAAGTCCCCTGGTAGCTGGGGTTCTTGGTGAAGACGACCTTGACGACCGCGTCGTCCTTGACCTCGGCCTTGAGGGTGTACGGCCCGGAGCCGTTCACGTCGAAGCCGTCCCGCAGCTTGTTCTTGTCGTAGTCGTCGGGGTTGACGATGCCCGCGACGGGCGTGGACAGCTTGAACGGGAAGGTGGCGTCCGCGCTGTTGAGGTGGAAGATCACCTCTCGGTCGCCCTTGGTCTCGACGGTATCGATGGTGGACAGCAGGGCGAAGACACCGCTGTCCGCCTTGATCCGCATGGCGCGGTCGATGGAGAACTTCACGTCCTCGGCGGTGACCGGGTCGCCGTTGGAGAACTTGAGGTCCTTGCGCAGGGTGCAGGCGTACCGCTCGTTGCCCGAGTCGGTGAAGCCGCACTCCTCGGCGGCCTCCGGCGTCGGGTCGCCACCGCCGTTGGGCGCGACCATCAGTGTCTGGACGGTCTGACGGAGGACGTTCCAGGTGCCGATGTCGTACGCGGAGGCAGGGTCGAGCGGCGCCGGGTCCTCCTTCGAGGCGGTGAACCGGTCGGTGGTGCCGACGACAATGGCGTCGCCGCTGTTGTCCCCGCTGTCGGAACCGCCGCACGCGGCGAGGACCGGGGCGAGCAGACCGATGACGGCCGGCAGCACCAAAGTCTTACGGTTCATGCTCGAAGTTCTCCAGAGCTGTCGTCCCGCTAACCCGGCAGGCCGGGGTGTGGCGGTGGGGTCACGGGGGTTACGGCGATGTCTCGATGAGATTAGTCCGCACCAGCAGGACCGTTCACAGGTACCGGAGTTGAGCTCTCATCACGCTGCGAAACCGGGTGTGGACGCACCGAAAACCCGACAGCGGAAGGATTGGTGCAGCGTTCCATGAATCGGGACACAAGGACGTGTCGAACCACACCGCAAGGGCTTCCGAGACACAGCCGGCGCGGCTTGTCGACGCCCCGGGGAGTGTCGAACGTCACATCCTCAACTACGCGGGTAGGTACCTGAATTCAGCCACCCGGGAGACGCGGTAGAGGATCGAATTACTCCGGTGTCATGACCACGTAGTTTTTCCGGCATTCAATCATTCACCCTGGGTGAAGGATTAGCGCTTTTCCGTCATCAGGCCTCGAAGAAAAGACAGGTCAACCTGTTCGAGGGACGGAACGACGGTGCGCCGGGCCGCTGGGGAGATGGGTGCCACGGACGGTACGGCGACGACGTGGCAGCCCGCTGCCTCGGCCGCGGCAACGCCTGTCGCCGTGTCCTCGATGACCGCACATCTGGCCGGATCCGCACCCAGGCCTGCGGCCGCCAGCAGATACGGGTCGGGGAACGGCTTGGTCCGCTCGACCTCGTCGCCCGCGATCGTCAGGGCGAAGTTCTGGGGGCCCAGCGAGGTCACGACGCGGTCGATGATGCGCCGGTGCGAGGCTGAGACCAGGGCCGTGGGGATCCTGTGCGCGGCCAGTTCGGCGAGGAGCCTCGCGGCGCCCGGCATCAGCGGCAGGGCGCGGCCGATGCGGTCCTCGAACCCGTCGTTCAGCAGCACCGTGAGCTCGGCGAGGGTGACGTCCGCTCCGGTGGCCTCGATGAGGAAGCCCGCGCTGCGGGTCATGGGGCCGCCGACCACCACGTGGCGCCAGGAGTCGTCGAGGGTGTGGCCCAGGCCGGCGAACACCTCCACCTCGGCGTCCCACCAGAAGCCCTCGGTGTCCACCAGAGTGCCGTCCATGTCCAGGAGTACGGCTTGCAGGGCGGAGCCCTCGGCCGTTTGGGTACCTAGTGCGGGGACCGTACTGGTCATAGGCGCACCTCCGTGTAGGGACGAGAAGGCCGGTTCCCTCCCGGGGAACCGGCCTGCACTGGACCGACCAGTGTACGTCGCCGTCGGAGGAAGCGCCTCCTGGAATGGGGCGCCCCCTGCCACGCGCGGGGAACCCGCCCTCAGCGGGCGTTGAAGTACTTCGCCTCCGGGTGGTGGATCACGATCGCGTCCGTGGACTGTTCCGGGTGGAGCTGGAACTCCTCGGAGAGGTGGACGCCGATCCGCTCGGGCTCCAGGAGCCGGGCGATCTTGGCGCGGTCCTCCAGGTCCGGGCAGGCGCCGTAGCCCAGCGAGAAGCGGGCGCCGCGGTACTTGAGCGCGAACATGTCCTCGACGTCGGCCGGGTCCTCCCCCGCGAAGCCGAGTTCGGAACGCACGCGCGCGTGCCAGTACTCGGCGAGGGCCTCGGCCAACTGGACGGACAGGCCGTGCAGTTCGAGGTAGTCGCGGTAGGAGTTCGCCTCGAAGAGCTTGGCCGTCTCCTCGCCGATCCGGGAGCCGACGGTGACGACCTGGAGGCCGACGACGTCCGTCTCACCGGACTCCTCCGGCCGGAAGAAGTCGGCCAGACACAACCGGCGGCCGCGGCGCTGGCGCGGGAAGGTGAAGCGGGTGCGCTCGTTGCCCTGGTCGTCCAGGAGGATCAGGTCGTCGTCCTTGGACACGCACGGGAAGTAGCCGTAGACGACGGCCGCCTCCAGCAGGTTCCCGGTCTGCAGCTGGTCGAGCAGCCCGCGCAGCCGCGGCCGGCCCTCGGTCTCCACCAGCTCCTCGTACGTGGGCCCGTCGCCCGTGCGCGCCTGCTTGAGGCCCCACTGGCCCTTGAACAGCGCGCCCTCGTCGAGCCAGGAGGCGTACTCCTTGAGCTGGATGCCCTTGATGACGCGGGTGCCCCAGAACGGCGGCTCGGGCACCGGGTTGTCGATGGACACGTCGGAGCGGACCGAGCCCTCCTCGGGGCGCTCCTCGACGACCGTCTGGGCGGTGGCCCTGACCCGGCGCTGCTTCAGCTCGGGCAGGCTCGCGCCGGGCACACCGCGCTTGACCGCGATCAGCGCGTCCATCAGGCGCAGGCCCTCGAACGCGTCGCGGGCGTAACGCACTTCGCCCTCGTAGATCTCGTGCAGGTCCTGCTCGACGTACGCCCTGGTGAGGGCCGCGCCGCCGAGGATCACGGGGTAGTCGGCGGCCATCTTGCGCTGGTTGAGCTCCTCCAGGTTCTCCTTCATGATCACCGTGGACTTGACCAGCAGGCCCGACATGCCGATGACGTCGGCGCGGTGCTCCTCGGCGGCCTCCAGGATCGCGGAGACGGGCTGCTTGATGCCGAGGTTGACGACGGTGTAGCCGTTGTTGGACAGGATGATGTCGACGAGGTTCTTGCCGATGTCGTGGACGTCGCCGCGGACGGTGGCCAGCACGATGGTGCCCTTGCCCTCGTCGTCGGTCTTCTCCATGTGCGGTTCGAGATGGGCCACCGCGGTCTTCATGACCTCGGCGGACTGGAGCACGAACGGCAGCTGCATCTGGCCGGAACCGAACAGCTCACCGACGACCTTCATACCGTCGAGGAGCGTCTCGTTGACGATGTCGAGGGCCGGGCGGGTCTGGAGCGCCTCGTCGAGGTCGGCCTCCAGGCCGTTCTTCTCGCCGTCGATGATGCGCCGCTTGAGCCGCTCGTCCAGGGGCAGCGCGGCGAGTTCCTCGGCCCGGCCGGCCTTGAGGGACTTGGTGGTGGCACCCTCGAACAGCGCCATCAGCTTCTGCAGCGGGTCGTAGCCCTCCGCGCGCCGGTCGTAGATCAGGTCGAGGGCCGTGTTGACCTGCTCGTCGTCGAAGCGGGCGATCGGCAGGATCTTCGAGGCGTGGACGATCGCCGAGTCGAGGCCCGCCTTGACGCACTCGTCGAGGAAGACGGAGTTGAGCAGGACACGGGCGGCCGGGTTGAGGCCGAAGGAGATGTTGGACAGGCCGAGGGTGGTCTGCACGTCCGGGTGACGCCGCTTCAGTTCGCGGATCGCTCCGATCGTGGCGATGCCGTCTCCCCGGGACTCCTCCTGGCCCGTGCAGATGGTGAAGGTCAGGGTGTCGATGAGGATGTCCGACTCGTTGATGCCCCAGTTCTCCGTGAGGTCCTCGATCAGCCGCTCGGCGATGGCCACCTTGTGCTCGACGGTGCGGGCCTGGCCCTCCTCGTCGATGGTCAGCGCGATCAGCGCGGCGCCGTGCTCCTGCGCCAGCGTGGTGACCTTGGCGAAGCGCGACTCGGGGCCGTCGCCGTCCTCGTAGTTGACGGAGTTGATGACCGCGCGGCCACCCAGCTTCTCCAACCCGGCCCGGATCACCGGGACTTCGGTGGAGTCGAGCACGATCGGCAGGGTGGAGGCGGTGGCGAAGCGGCCTGCCAGCTCCTCCATGTCGGCGACGCCGTCGCGGCCCACGTAGTCGACACACAGGTCGAGCATGTGCGCGCCCTCGCGGATCTGGTCGCGGGCCATCTCCACACAGTCGTCCCAGCGGCCGTCCAGCATGGCCTCGCGGAACTTCTTCGAGCCGTTGGCGTTCGTCCGCTCGCCGATCGCCATGTACGCGGTGTCCTGGCGGAACGGCACGGTCTGGTAGAGCGAGGCGGCGCCGGGCTCGGGGCGCGGGTCGCGCACGGCCGGGGTCATGTCCCGTACGCGCTCGACGACCTGACGCAGGTGCTCGGGCGTCGAGCCGCAGCAGCCGCCGACCAGGGAGAGACCGTAGTCGCGTACGAAGTTCTCTTGGGCGTCGGCCATCTCGGGCGCCGTCAGCGGGAAGTACGCGCCGTCCTTGGTCAGCACGGGCAGGCCCGCGTTCGGCATGCACATCAGCGGCGTACGCGAGTGGCGGGCCAGATAGCGCAGGTGCTCGCTCATCTCGGCCGGGCCGGTCGAGCAGTTCAGGCCGATCAGGTCGATGCCGAGGGGCTCCAGGGCGGTCAGTGCCGCACCGATCTCCGAGCCGAGCAGCATGACGCCCGTGGTCTCGAAGGCGAGCGAGCAGATCAGCGGCACGTCGACGCCCAGGGCGTCCATCGCACGGCGCGCGCCGATCAGACTGGACTTGGTCTGCAGCAGGTCCTGCGTGGTCTCCACGATCAGGGCGTCCGCACCACCGGCGAGCAGGCCCTCGGCGTTCTGCTGGTAGCCGTCACGCAGTACGTCGTACGCGATGTGGCCGAGCGACGGCAGCTTGGTGCCCGGACCGATCGAGCCGAGGACCCAGCGCTGGCGACCGTCCTTGGCGCCGAACTCGTCGGCGACCTCGCGGGCGATCCGGGCACCCGCCTCGGACAGCTCAACGATCCGGTCGGCGATCTCGTACTCGTTCGCCGCTGAGTGGTTCGAGCCGAAGGTGTTCGTCTCGACGCAGTCCACGCCGACGGCGAAATACTCCTCGTGGACGGAGCGCACGATGTCGGGGCGCGTGACATTCAGGATCTCGTTGCAGCCTTCGAGATCCTGGAAGTCCTCCAGCGTCGGGTCCTGCGCCTGCAGCATCGTGCCCATCGCGCCGTCGGCCACCACCACGCGGGTGGCGAGGGCCTCGCGGAGGGCGTCGGCTCGGGGCCGGCTGTAACCGGTGGGGGAGGACGAGAGGGACGGGTTCGGCAACGAGGCCATGGAAAATGCTCCCTGGAGTGCGACGGCTGTCGGCTTTGCGCTTCTCATGGAAGGCGCACCCGGCCAGGGTAGCCCGCGACGGCGTGCCGGGTCAGGGGAGTCCACGAGGCGGACGGGCGACACGTACGCGACCTGCGGCGGGGATCGTGTGACCTGTGGTGGGGATGCGGCGCGGCGGCACCGGCGGTGTCGGGCCGCGTCACGTCACCGCAACACATCCCGCCCACCCATTAGCGGGACGTCGATGACGACCGGTAGTGTTCGACATTGCCGAACGGTGGCAGCGAAGCGCCGACCGACGGTCCAAGGGGACGGAGGGCAGGACGGCGATGGCACGGAACATCCAGTCGCTCGAACGGGCGGCCGCGATGCTGCGGCTGCTCGCGGGCGGCGAGCGACGGCTCGGCCTGTCGGACATCGCCTCGTCGCTCGGCCTGGCCAAGGGTACGGCCCACGGCATTCTGCGCACGCTGCAGCAGGAGGGCTTCGTAGAGCAGGACCCGGCGTCGGGGCGCTACCAGCTGGGCGCCGAGCTGCTGCGCCTGGGCACCACCTATCTCGACGTCCACGAGCTGCGGGCGCGCGCCCTGGTGTGGACGGACGACCTGGCCCGGTCCAGCGGCGAGAGCGTCTATCTGGGGGTCCTGCACCAGCAGGGCGTCCTGATCGTGCACCACGTGTTCCGGCCCGACGACAGCCGGCAGGTGCTGGAGGTCGGGGCCATGCAGCCACTGCACTCCACGGCGCTGGGCAAGGTCCTGTCGGCCTACGACCCGGTGGCGCACAGCGAGGCCCTGGAGGCCGAGCGCAAGGAGTTCACGGTCAGCACGATAAGCGCGGCGGACGCGTTCGAGACCGTCCTGGACCTCACCCGCGCGCGCGGGTACGCGGCCGACGTCGAGGAGACCTGGACGGGTGTGGCCTCGGTGGCCGCGCCCATCCACAACCAGCGGCGGATGCCGGTCGGCGCGGTGGGCGTCACGGGGGCGGTGGAGCGCGTCTGCAAGGACGGCGAGCTGCGCCCCGAGCTGATCGCGGCGGTCCGCGACTGCGCCCGCGCGGTGTCCCGTGATCTGGGCGCCGGGCGGTTCTGAGGTTCACGGGCACTCCGCACGGAAACAAGGCCGGTACGTGATGACGTACCGGCCTTTTGGCATGCCCCCGCGGCCACGGAACGTGCCAGCTCGCACGCGGTGCGCGGCCGTTCCAAGATCGATGGCTCACAGCAATCAATAACGATCGCGTTTTCGACAACGGAAGCCTTGACGGGGTGGTAACGGGAGAGCGAGACTCGCGTCCATCGGTCGGCATTGTCGAACACCTACCGGCAATACGCGTTAGAGTGTGACAACGCCAAGGGCCGGCAACGACCTCACCTGAGGTCGCGAACCACCGGAGGGACCCGGGGTTCGGCTTCCCCTGGACGAAGGACAAAGGAGTCGCGGGTGTCCAGCTCCGACATCTTCATCGGCGAGACCATCGGTACCGCCATACTCATCCTGCTCGGCGGCGGTGTCTGTGCCGCCGTCACGCTGAAGGCCTCCAAGGCACGCAACGCCGGGTGGCTCGCCATCACCTTCGGGTGGGGCTTCGCGGTAATGACCGCCGTGTATGTCTCGGCGCCTCTCTCCGGTGCTCACCTGAACCCGGCCGTGACCCTCGCGCTCGCGATCAAGGACGACGACTGGAGCAATGTCCTGACCTATTGGTCGGGCCAGATGCTCGGTGCCATGATCGGCGCGGCGCTCGTGTGGATCGCCTATTACGGGCAGTTCCACGCGCACCTCACCGACCGAGAGATCGTCGGCGGTCCGGGCACTCAGGACATCAAGTCCGTGGAGGCCCGGGAGTCCAAGGCCGGCCCGGTGCTCGGCATCTTCTCCACCGGCCCGGAGGTCCGGGTCGCTTGGCAGAACCTCGCCACGGAGATCATCGGCACGGTCGTGCTGGTGCTCGCGATCCTCACGCAGGGGCTCAACGACAGCGGCAAGGGTCTCGGCACCCTGGGCGCGCTGATCACCGCCCTCGTGGTCGTCAGCATCGGCCTCTCCCTCGGTGGTCCGACGGGGTACGCCATCAACCCGGCCCGTGACCTCGGTCCGCGTATCGTGCACGCCCTGCTTCCCCTGCCCAACAAGGGCGGGTCCGACTGGAGCTATGCCTGGATCCCCGTCGCGGGTCCGCTGATCGGCGGAGCGATCGCCGCAGGCCTCTACAACGTCGCTTTTGCTTAGAGCCGTACGTCCGCTCGGAGCCGACGTACGTCCGGTACGGGACGTACGTCGGCTCGGAGCCGGGAGCAATACGCCGTAAGCCAGCCCCTTATCCACGGACTTTCAGGAGCACACCGTGACCGACGCGCACACCGCCGCCACGCATTCCCACGGCACCGGCCCGTTCATCGCCGCCATCGACCAGGGCACCACCTCCAGCCGCTGCATCGTCTTCGACCGCGACGGACGCATCGTCTCCGTCGACCAGAAGGAGCACGAGCAGATCTTCCCGAAGCCGGGCTGGGTCGAGCACAACGCCACGGAGATCTGGACCAACGTCGAGGAGGTCGTCGCCTCCGCCATCGCGAAGGCCGGCATCACCCGCGACGACATCAAGGCCATCGGCATCACCAACCAGCGCGAGACGACGCTGCTGTGGGACAAGAACACCGGTGAGCCCGTCCACAACGCGCTCGTCTGGCAGGACACCCGCACCGACGCGCTCTGCAAGGAGCTCGGCCGCAACGTCGGCCAGGACCGCTTCCGCCGCGAGACCGGCCTGCCGCTGGCCTCGTACTTCGCCGGTCCGAAGGCCCGCTGGCTGCTCGACAACGTCGAGGGCCTGCGCGAGCGCGCCGAGGCCGGCGACATCCTCTTCGGCACCATGGACAGCTGGGTCATCTGGAACCTGACGGGCGGTGTGAACGGCGGCCGGCACGTCACCGACGTCACCAACGCCTCCCGCACCATGCTGATGAACCTGCACACCATGCAGTGGGACCCGAAGATCGCCGAGTCCATCGGTGTCCCGATGGCGATGCTGCCCGAGATCCGCTCCTCCGCCGAGGTCTACGGCGAGATCACCGGCGGCAAGCTGGGCGACCTGCTCGGCGGCATCCCGGTCGCCTCCGCGCTCGGCGACCAGCAGGCGGCCCTGTTCGGCCAGACCTGTTTCGCCGAGGGCGAGGCCAAGTCCACGTACGGCACCGGCACGTTCATGCTGATGAACACCGGTGACAAGCTCATCAACTCCTACAGCGGGCTGCTAACCACCGTCGGCTACCAGATCGGCGACCAGAAGCCGGTCTACGCCCTTGAGGGTTCCATCGCCGTCACCGGCTCGCTCGTCCAGTGGATGCGCGACCAGATGGGCCTCATCAAGTCCGCCGCCGAGATCGAGACGCTCGCGCTGTCGGTCGAGGACAACGGCGGCGCGTACTTCGTGCCGGCCTTCTCCGGTCTGTTCGCCCCGTACTGGCGCCCCGACGCCCGCGGTGTGATCACCGGCCTGACCCGGTACGTCACCAAGGCGCACATCGCGCGCGCCGTCCTGGAGGCCACGGCCTGGCAGACACGTGAGATCAGCGACGCCATGACGAAGGACTCCGGCGTCGAGCTCACGGCCCTCAAGGTCGACGGCGGCATGACCTCCAACAACCTGCTGATGCAGACCCTGGCCGACGTCCTGGACGCCCCCGTGGTGCGCCCGATGGTCGCCGAGACCACCTGCCTCGGCGCCGCCTACGCCGCCGGTCTCGCCGTCGGCTTCTGGACCAACACCGAGGACCTGCGTGCCAACTGGCGCAGGGCCGCCGAGTGGACCCCGAACATGGCCGCGGAGACCCGCGACCGTGAGTACAAGAGCTGGCTCAAGGCCGTCGAGCGGACCATGGGCTGGCTCGAAGACGACGCTGACGAGGAGTAATTCGCAATGACCACCCTGCAGAGTGTCCCGGCTCTTGGGACGCACCCGGCCAACGGCTCCGCCGCCTACGGTTTCAAGGCAGTGAGCCGTGCCGAGACCCGGGAGCAGCTGTCCAAGGCGACATACGACCTCCTGGTGATCGGTGGCGGGATTCTGGGCATCTCCACCGCCTGGCATGCCGCACAGTCGGGCCTGCGGGTGGCCCTGGTCGACGCCGGCGACTTCGCCGGCGCGACCTCCTCCGCCTCCTCCAAGCTGCTCCACGGCGGTCTGCGCTATCTGCAGACCGGCGCGGTGAAGCTGGTGGCGGAGAACCACTTCGAGCGCCGTGCGGTCTCCCGTCAGGTGGCTCCCCACCTGGCGAATCCGCTCACGTTCTACCTCCCCGTGTACAAGGGCGGGCCGCACGGCGCGGCGAAGCTGGGCGCGGGTGTCTTCGCGTACTCGGCGCTGTCGGCCTTCGGTGACGGCGTGGGGCATCTGCTCTCGCCGTCGAAGGCCGCGCAGGACGTGCCCGAGCTGCGTACGGAGAACCTCAAGGCCGTGGCCGTGTACGGCGACGACCAGATGAACGACTCCCGGATGGCGCTGATGACGGTCCGCGGGGCCGTCGAGTCCGGTGCCACCGTGCTCAACCACGCCGAGGTCACGGGCCTGCGCTTCACCCGGGGCCGGGTGACCGGCGCGGAGCTCAGGGACCGGCTCTCCGGCGACGAGTTCGGCGTGTCGGCCCGCCTCGTGCTGAACGCCACCGGGCCGTGGGTCGACCACCTGCGGAAGATGGAGGACGAGCACGCGGCGCCGTCCATCCGCCTGTCGAAGGGCGCGCACCTGGTCCTCAAGCGCACCTCCCCCTGGAAGGCCGCGCTCGCGACCCCGATCGACAAGTACCGCATCACCTTCGCCCTCCCCTGGGAGGACATGCTCCTGCTCGGCACGACCGACGAGGAGTACGAGGGCGACCCGGCGGACGTCGCGGTCACCGAGAAGGACATATCCCAGATCCTGGACGAGGCCGCGTTCTCCATCCGCGACCAGCAGTTGTCCCGTGACCTGATCACGTACTCCTTCGCGGGTCTGCGGGTGCTGCCGGGCGGTCCCGGCAGCACGTCGAAGGCCAAGCGGGAGACGGTCGTCACCGAGGGCCGGGGCGGCATGCTGTCCGTCGCGGGCGGCAAGTGGACGACCTTCCGGCACATCGGCCGTACGGTGATGAAGAAGCTGGAGTCGCTGCCGGGCCGTCCGCTCGGCGAGGACTTCGAGCCGATCTCCGAGCTGCCGAAGAAGCTGCCGCTGCCGGGTGTCGCAAACCCGCGCGCGGTCGCGCACCGGCTCCTGGTCGACGGTCCGGCGCCAGGCCCGCGCATGGCCGCCGACACGGCCAGGCACCTCTCCACGCACTACGGCTCGCTGGCCTTCGACATCGCGCGCCTGGCCAACGACAACCCGGAGCTGGCCGAGCGCGTCCACCCGGACGCCCCCGAGATCTGGGCACAGGTCGTGTACGCCCGTGACAACGAGTGGGCCGAGACGGCGGACGACGTGCTGCGCCGCCGTACGACGCTGACGATCCGCGGCCTCGCGACGGACGAGGTACGGGGCAAGGTGCAGGACCTGCTCGACGAGAAGTAGCCCACCGGCCACACCACGTCCGAAGGGCGGCTCCCACGGAGGGAGCCGCCCTTCGGCATGTACGTCTCGGCAGTCGCCGGCCCTGGCCGTGGGCGCGGTCACGCCGCGCGGCGACGCGGTGGTGCTCGGCTTCGCGGTGAACCACCTCTCGGTGGGTCCGACCAGCTCCCCGCTGCGTACGATCTTCGGTGTGCAGGGCACTTTTGACGATCCGTCACCGACCGGGCTCGTGTCCGGAGTGCCGTGCGGGCGCGTCGGGGCTCAACTCGCCCTGGGGAACGTCGCCGAGGCCGCGGGCTTCCGTCCGCGGGGCCCCGGTCCGCCCCGGCGGGTGACCGACGCCGCGTCGTACGTCGTCACGCTCGGCGCCCTCTTCCTCGGTGCGGCGCAGCGCCACCGCACCGGCCGTTCGACTGGAGTCGCCTCATGACGCAGGACCCGCTGCCCATCACCCGGATACCTCGCACCGGGCTGCCCCCGCACGCCGTCGTGGTCGGCGACCCGGCGCGTGCGGCGGCCGTCGCCGCGCTGCTCGACGGCGCGCAGGAGGTCTCGTACCACCGCGAATACCGTGTGTTCAGCGGGAGTTGGAAGGGGCTGCCGGTCGTCGTCGCCTCGCACGGTGTCGGCGGGCCCGGGGCGATTCTGCTCTTCCAGGAACTGGCCGACGCGGGGGTGCGCACGATCCTGCGGTTCGGCACGGCGGGGGCGATGCGGCCAGGGATCCGTGACGGCGACCTGGTGATAGCGGAGGCTGCCGTACGCGACGACGGGGTGACCCAGCAACTGCTGCCGCCCGAGTATCCGGCGGTGGCCGCGCCCGAGGCGGTGCTGGCGCTCCAGCGGGCGGCGCGCGAACAGGGCGCCCGGCACCACCGGGGCTTCGTATGGACGCGGGCCGCCTTCCGGCCGGGGCTGATACCCCTGGCCTCGTACGACGGGGCGGGGCTCGCCGCCATCGAGATGGAGCTGTCGGCGCTGTTCATCACGGCCTCGCTGCGCGGGCTGACCGCGGGCGGTGTGCTCGTGATCGACGGCGTGAACGCGGACGAGCTCGTCGACGAGGACGCCCCCTTTTCGACAGGTGGCTACAACCCGCACCGCGAGGTCGTCGCCGCCGGCGTGGAGCGCGGCAGCGTGGTCTCCCTCGAAGCGCTGCGACTGCTCGCCGAAGGGGAGGCGCAGTGAGCGTTCCCGCCTCAACGGGCCGCGCGCGAGACGGGCCGGCGGCTGTGCCGGGGGCCGATCTGAGCGTCCTGGACCTGGGCGGTCCTCGTCCGGCGCCCCGCCACGATCCGTGGCCGACGCCTGCGTGCTCGGCGCGGGCCTCGGACGTGCGGGACGCGGTCGTCGACGGGCGGGGGCCTGATGTGAGGCCGTACGCTCACGAGGTTCGACGAGGCCCGCCGCGCTTGCGGATCCGGCGGCCCTCGTGTCACCGTCCGACCTTGTGTGATCGTGATCGTCACTGACGGGCTCTCCGGGGCGACGGAAGCCGCATAATGAGACATCGGATGTCTGAGCGACATACCTGATCGACAGGGAGGCCCCCGCCATGGCAGTCACCGATGAGGCGATCGAGAAGATCAAGGGAATGATCGTCTCCGGCGCGCTGCGCCCCGGCGACCGCCTTCCCAAGGAGAGCGAGCTCGCCGCCGATCTGGGCCTGTCCCGCAACTCCCTGCGGGAGGCTGTGCGGGCGCTCTCCCTGATCCGCATCCTGGACGTGCGGCAGGGCGACGGCACGTACGTCACGAGCCTGGACCCCCAACTCCTCCTCGAAGCGCTGAGTTTCGTCGTGGACTTCCACCGCGACGACACGGTCCTGGAGTTCCTCGCGGTACGCCGCATCCTGGAGCCGGCCGCGACGGCGATGGCGGCGCTGCGGATCAGCGAACAGCAAGTGGACGCGCTCAGCGCCCAGTTGAACGCGCTCGGCGGTGCGCCCTCGGTGGAGGAACTCGTCGCCTGCGACCTGGAGTTCCACCGGGGCATCGTCCAGTCCTCCGGCAACTCGGTGCTCTGCTCCCTCCTCGACGGCCTGTCCGGGCCCACGACCCGCGCCCGTATCTGGCGCGGTCTGACCCAGGAGGACGCGGTCAGCCGGACCCTCCACGAGCACCGCGCGATCCTCAGCGCGCTCCGCGACCGCGACGCGGAGGCCGCCCGCTCCTGGGCGACCGTGCACATCGCGAGCGTGGAACAGTGGCTGCGCTCGACGTTGTGACGGGCGTCGTGACGGGCTCTGTGAACTCCCCGGCGTAGTGGCTCCAGGCCGCCTTGAGGACGGGCACCGGTTCACCCGGCTGCCGCCGCTCGATGAGGGAGAGCAGGAGACGTACGAGCAGCAGTGTGTCCTCGCCGCACCGGGGGCACCGAGCACCAGCAGTCGCCGGGTCGGGACACGTTCGGTGAAGACGTCGCACCGGCCTTACGGCGGTGACTAGCCGGTCGCCGACGGTGCCCGGCCCCTCCGCCCCGGCTCGCCGGACACCCGACCTGGGGGCGACTCCGCTCACCCGGCGGAGAGTTCCGTACGAATCACCCGACGAAGCGTTCCGTACGGGCGCCGGGCCTGGCAGGGAATCTGCGCCCGCCCCACACGAGTGGGTGAAATTTCCTGGTCGGTCCCGCTTCTCCTCGCTCACGAACCGTGAGGTCGTCGGCGTCACGTGGACCTCGCAGCCGGTGGCTGTCGCCCGCGACCGCGCCCTCGCCTCCTGTCCCCTCGGGCGGTCCGGGACATCGGACCTCTGGCGGTCGCCCGACATATTGCACCGCTTCGAAACAACGTCCACGCCCGCGATGGAAGTTGACCCGGGACAGCTCCGACGACTGCGGGGTGTTCGGAAGTGACGAACGGGGCAGTGATGCGGTCACTCCCCCATGCAAGGGGGCTGCGGGCGCTCCCCACGCAAGCCGTAAGGTTGGGGCGTACGCGAGGGCACGTCGGAAGGAGGCGCTGGGTGATCGAGCTCGAGGGGGTTCCCGAGCTGGTCGACCCGGTCATGGTGGCCGCGTTCGAGGGCTGGAACGACGCCGGCGACGCCGCCTCCACCGCGGTCGCGCATCTGGACAGGGAGTGGAAGGGCGAGGTGTTCGCGGCGCTCGACGCCGAGGACTACTACGACTTCCAGGTGAACCGCCCGACCGTGTGGCTGGACGGCGGAGTCCGCAAGATCACCTGGCCGACGACAAGGTTGTCGGTGGTCCGGATCGGCGGTGACAAGCCGCGTGACCTGGTGCTGGTGAGGGGCATCGAGCCGTCGATGCGCTGGCGCTCGTTCTGCAACGAACTGCTCGGCTTCGCCCATGAGCTGGGCGTCGAGCTGGTTGTCATCATGGGTGCCCTGCTGGGCGACACCCCGCACACCCGGCCGGTCCCGGTCAGCAGCGTCACGTCCGACCTGGACCTGGCCCGCACGATGGATCTGGAGGAGACCAAGTACGAGGGCCCCACGGGCATCGTCGGCATCCTCCAGGAGGCGTGCACGCACGCGGGCGTACCGGCGGTCTCGCTGTGGGCCGCCGTGCCGCACTACGTCTCGCAGCCGCCGAACCCGAAGGCGACACTGGCCCTCCTCAACCGCCTGGAGGACCTCATCGACATGCGGATCCCGCTGGGCGAACTGCCCGAGGACGCGCGGGCCTGGCAACTGGGCGTGGACCAGCTGGCCGCCGAGGACAGCGAGGTCGCGGAGTACGTACAGACGCTGGAGGAGGCCCGGGACACCGCCGAGCTGCCGGAGGCGTCGGGCGAGGCGATCGCCCGCGAGTTCGAGCGGTATCTGCGCAGACGGGACGGGGGCGGTCCGGGTTCACCACCCGGCGGCCACGCCACGGAGAGCGGCGATCCCGCCACGTACCTCAGGGACGGCCCGGGCGGCCGCGTCCGGCCGCCGAAGCCGCAGCGGCCGGAGGCCACGGACGGCGCCACCGACAACGATGACGCCTCTGACACCTCCGACACCTCCGACACCTCGGACGGTGACGCGTCGGGGGCGTCCGGCACGACGGGGTCCTCCGGCGCGACGGGGAGGTCCGGGACCTCGGAGGCTTCGGGCGCTTCGGATCCTTCGGACGCCGAATCCTCGGGCTCCGAGTCGTCAGGTTCAGGCTCCTCCGGGTCCGGGTCCGGGTCCGGGTCCTCGGACTCCGGTTCTTCGGATTCCTCGGAGGACTGACCGAGCGGGGCTGACCGGCGAGATCAATCGGGCGAAGGGGCGGCGCGCGTCGGGCGTGCCGCCCCACGCCGCGTCCGTCGTCGGGATCCGGAAGCGCGGGTCGGTGATCCGGGTGATAGCCGTGCCTTTGGTGCCGGCGGAGTTCAGCCGGCACACGTCGATCGCGTTCTGCTGCTGCCGCACGACGTAGAGGGTCCGGCCCAGGAGCAACAGCCCGTCGCCGTTGGGGATCCTGGCCCCGCCCGAGGTCGACCGCGGTGGCGGCTCCGGTGCGCCGGTCGACCCGCGTCAGCGTGCCGCCGTCGGCGAAGGCGTTCACCACGAGGTCCAGGCGGACTTCGCCTTCGGCCAGCAGGTCATCGGGGTCTACGACTCCACGAGCAACACGCTCCAGGCCGTGATCGTGAACAAGTAGGCGGTCATCGTGAACAAGTAGGACCGGGCAGCAAGACGCGCGGTCCGCCGCACAGAGGGCGCCGGACGGGCAACGACCCGTCCGGCGCCCGGCGTTGCTAGAGGGCCACGCCCAACAGGGCGTCCACGGCACGGGACACGACGCCGGGGGCGCCCTCGTCCGTGCCGCCCCGCTCGGCCTGGAGCTCGGCCCAGCGGTCGACGGCCGCGAGCGCGGCCGGTGCGTCCAGGTCGTTCGCGAGGGCCTCGCGGATCTCCTCGACGAGCGCCTCGGCGGACGGGCCGTCGGGCCGCGAAACGGCGGCCCGCCAGCGGTCGAGGCGCGCGAGGGCGTCCTGGAGCACCTGGTCGGTCCACTCCCAGTCGGCCCGGTAGTGGTGCGAGAGCAGGGCGAGCCGGATGGCCGCCGGATCTACGCCGTCACGCCGAAGCGTGGACACGAAGACGAGGTTGCCCTTGGACTTGGACATCTTCTCGCCGTCGAGCGCGACCATGCCGGCGTGCACGTACGCCTTGGCCATCGGGAACTCGCCGGTCAGCGCCTGCGCGTGGGAGGCGCCCATCTCGTGGTGCGGGAAGGCGAGGTCGGAGCCACCGCCCTGTACGTCGAAGCCCATTCCCAGGTGGTCGAGGGCGATCGCGACGCACTCGATGTGCCAGCCCGGCCGCCCCTGACCGAGCGAGGCACCGTCCCAGCTCGGCTCGCCCTCGCGGGCGGCCGTCCACAGCATCGGGTCGAGGGGGTTCTTCTTGCCCGGACGGTCCGGGTCGCCGCCGCGCTCGGCGGACAGCAGCCGCATCGCCGCCGCGTCCAGGTTGGACACCTGGCCGAAGTGCGGGTCGGACTCGACGGAGAAGTAGACGTCCCCTTCGAGCTCGTACGCCGCGCCCGCGTCCCGCAGCCGTTCGACCAGCGGGACGATCCCGGGTATGGCCTCGACGGCGCCGATGTAGTGCTTCGGGGGCAGCATCCGCAGGGCGGTCATGTCCTCGCGGAAGAGGGCGGTCTCCTTCTCGGCGAGGAAGACCCAGTCGACGTTGTCCCGCGCGGCGCGCTCCAGCAGCGGATCGTCGACGTCCGTCACGTTCTGGACGTAGTGAACCTGCCGCTTGGTGTCGAGCCACACGCGCTGAACGAGGTCGAACGCGTTGTAGGTCGCCGCGTGACCCAGATGGGTCGCGTCGTACGGAGTGATGCCGCAGACGTAGATACGGGCGACGGGACCGGGGTCGAGGGTCACGGGACCACCGGTCGCGGTGTCGTGGATCCGGAGGTCGCGGCCCTTGCCGGGCAGGGCAGGGACGTCGGAAGCGGGCCAGGCATGCATGCATTGAGCCTAACCGGACGGATGTTCCGTATACGAACCGGACCAGGCCGGATGGCCGGGGAGGCCTTCTTGCGTACGGATCCGGGGTGTGCGGCCTCGACTAGACGGGCGGCCACGGGATCGCGGGCCACTCCCCCGAGGGCTCCGGGTGCCGCCCGGAGGCGAGCAGGCCGGCCACACGCGCGCGCGTGGCGTCCAGTTCGGCCACGGTGATCAGCTCCCCCAGGCGCACGCCCAGCGTCCCGCCCAGGGCGTCCCTGAGCCGCTCCAGGACCTCGATGGCCTCGGGGGTGAGCTTCTCCCCCGCCCAGCCCCACAGCAGCGTCCGCAGCTTGTTCTCGGCGTTGAAGGTGACCCCGTGGTCGATCCCGAACAGCCGGCCCTCGGGCGCGGGCAACAGATGCCCGCCCTTGCGGTCACCGTTGTTGATCACCACGTCGAGGACGGCCAGCCTGCGCAGCCGCTCGTCGTCGGCGTGCACGAGCAGCGCGGTGCGCCCCTCGCCGACCTCCGCGAATCCGACGGCCTTCCAGCCCTCGCCGGGCTCCTCGCCGTCGACCAGTGCCAGCAGCTCCGAGCCCTCGGACACCGGGTCGATCCACAGCTGGCACATGCCCTCGCCGTACGGCCCGTCGCGCAGGATCGTGGTCGGGACGAGCCCCCAGCCGGTCACCTCGGACACCTCGTGGGCCGCGACCTCCCGCTGGGCGAGGTTTCCGTCGGGGAAGTCCCACAGCGGGCGCTCGCCGGCGACCGGCTTGTAGACGCAGGAAGCTTTCTGTCCCTCGTACGTCACATCGCACAGCAGCACCGCGTTGGAGGCCTCACGGATGCGTCCGCGCACGGTCAGCTCACCCTCGGCGAGCAGCTCGGCCGTGGTCACGCTTCGCGGCGGTATCCGTTCTGGCGCGGACATACGTGTCCTTCCGGGTCTAGCGGGAGACTGCACAGCGGGCAGGGCGGCCGGCCGGCGTTGACGACGTCGAGGGCACGCTTGGCGAAGGCACGGGCCTGGGCTCCGGTGAGGCGGACCCGCAGCATCGGCGGACCGTTCTCCTCGTCCTGAAGGAGCCTTTCCTCCGCCTCCGCGAGATCCTCCTCCGAATCGGCGTCCAGCTCCACGAGCGCCTGGGCCTCGACGATCATGCGCTGCTCGTCACCGTCCCAGGCCAGCGCCATGGTGCCGACCCGGAACTCCTCCTCGACGGGAGCTTCGAGCGGGGCGGTGTCGGAGACCTCCGCCGGGGCCATCGCCGGGACGGGGGCGCTGCCCCCGGTACGCCGTACGACCTCGTCGAGAAGCTCTTCCATCCGTTCGGCGAGCGCCGCGACCTGCGTCTTCTCCAGGGCCACACTGGTCACCCGGGGTCCTGAGGAGGCTTGCAGGAAGAAGGTACGGCGCCCTGGCAGCCCGACCGTGCCGGCCACGAAACGGTCCGGTGGGTCGTAGAGGAACACCTGACGGGACACGTCCTGTCTCCATTGGATCGATCGACTGCTTCTGCCGTCGACGGCGACTGCTGCTGACAACTGCTGCGCTGCTTCGACCGCTTCACCCTACTGTGGCGAACGATCACGGTGCGCCCGCACCGCCCCCGACCGTGGCGTCACCGGCCGGGGGTTCCTCGCGCGGCGCGAGCGACGTGAAATCGCCGGTGTCGCCGAGACGAACGAGAAATGGCCGCAGTCGTGTGTAACGGATCGCGGTGATGGAACACGGTTCTACGGAGATCCGTTGGAAGAGGTCGAGATGAAGACCGAGGGCGTCCGCGACAAGAGACTTGATGATGTCGCCGTGCGAGCACATGAGGTATACCGCGTCACCGCCGTGATCGCGCTCCACGCGCGCGTTCCACTCCCGTACCGCCTCGGCGGCCCGGGTCTGCATGGCGCGCATCGACTCGCCGCCCGGGAACGCGGCGGCGGAGGGGTGCGCCTGCACGACCTCCATCAGCGGCTCGCCCGACAGCTCGGCGAGCTTGCGCCCGGACCAGTCGCCGTAGTGGGCCTCCCCGATCCGGTCGTCGGAGTGGGCTCGCAGTTCGGGGCGGGCGTCGAGGAGCGGCCGAATCGTTTCCTGGCAGCGTTGCAGGGGGCTGCTGACGACCTCGGCGATCGGCAGTTCCGCGAGGCGCCCGGGCAGCGCGGCGGCCTGCGCGGCCCCACGCTCGTCGAGGGCCACGCCGGGCGTCCACCCGGCGAGAAGTCCCGCGGTGTTGGCGGTGGAACGTCCGTGCCGGACGAGGATCAAGGTGGGCATGCGGCCCAGCCTAGGCTGCGGCCCGAGTGCGCCGGGTCCCCGGCGACGGGAGAATACGCTCCGTGATCGTCGACTGTGCCATCTACCGCGACGGGCACCGGACGGAGGGCCCGGAGGACCTCTCGGACGCCCTGGCCGCCGCGCGTGCCTCGGGAGACGCGTTCGTCTGGATCGGGCTGTACGAGCCGACCGAGCGGGAGTTCGATCTCGTCACCGAGGAGTTCGGGCTGCATCCGCTGGCGGTCGAGGACGCCCTGAAGGCGCACCAGCGGCCCAAGCTGGAGGTGTACGACGACTCCCTGTTCGTGGTGCTCAAGCCGGTGACGTACGAGCCGGACAGCGACGCCGTCTCCTCCGGGGAGCTCATGATCTTCCTGGGCGACTCCTTCGTGGTGACCGTGCGGCACGGCGAGGGCTCGCCGCTCAAGGCCGTACGGCGCCGGCTGGAGCAGGCCCCGGACATGATGCGGCTCGGCCCGACGGCGGTGCTCTACTCGATCGCCGACGACACCGTCGACCACTATCTGGAGGTGGCGACCGAGTTGCAGACCGACCTGGAGGAGGTCGAGGCGGAGGTGTTCTCGCCGAACGACGGCGGCTCCCGGTACACCGCGTCGCGGATCTACACCTTCAAGCGGCAGGTCCTGGAGTTCCGCAGGGCCACCGGACCGCTGGCCGTGCCGCTGTCCCGCCTCGCGGGCTCGGGCGTCTCCGGCCCGGGTGTGCCGTTCGTCCACGACAAGGCACAGCCCTTCTTCCGTGACGTCGGCGACCACCTGGCCCGGGTGAACGATTCCGTGGAGGGACTGGACCGGCTGGTGTCGGACGTCCTGTCGGCGCATCTCGCGCAGATGAGCGTGCGGCAGAACGACGACATGCGGAAGATCTCCGCGTGGGCGGCCATGGCCGCGGTCCCCACGATGATCGCGGGGATCTACGGCATGAACTTCGACCACATGCCGGAGCTGCACTGGGTGTGGGCCTATCCGGCGGTCATCCTGCTGATGGCGGTGCTGGAGGTGCTGCTGTTCCGGCTGTTCAAGCGGCGCGGCTGGCTGTAGTCGCGCTCGCCGGGCTCCACGCGCGCGTGCCGCGTACGAGGCAGCACGCGCGCGTGGGCCGCGCTCAGGCGAACTCGGGTGCCGCCGAAGCCGGGCCGCCCAGGGCGTCTCGCCGCTCGGGCACGGCGAGCGAGACCATGCGCCGCCAGCCGAAGACCCGCTCGTACAGGTACATGGCGTGGATGCCCGCGGCGAGCGCCGACGCCTTGGGTTTCGGCCAGCCGAGGACGCGCCCCATGTGGCCCATCACGGCGAGGCTGACGTCCCGGTAGACGCGGACCTCGGCGAGCGCGCACTCGCGCAGGGTCCGCTGGATGGCCCGGCCGTGGCCGGCGGCGGCGAAGCGCAGCAGTTCCTCGTGGCAGTACGCGAGGTGGTTGTCCTCGTCGTTGGAGATCATCCGCACGGCCTTGCCGATCTCCGGGTGGTCCCCGAAGTCCTTGCGCAGCATCACCATCTGGTCCGCGGCGCGCTGCTCGGTGACCCTGCTGTGGGAGAGGTAGGTGACGATGTCCTGCACGGTGAGCGGCTCGTCGCGCTTGAGCTTGTCGTGCGCGAGGCCGATGCCGTTCTTCTCCAGGAGCATCGTGTAGTCGGTCTCGGGCGGGATCTCGACGGGTGTGACGCCCCGCTTCCTCATCAGCGCGTTGAAGATCCGCCCGTGCTTGTCCTCGTCGGCGCCGTGCCGGGTGATCTTGGGCGCGAGGGCGCGTTCGCTCTCCGGGACGAGGGCCGCGATCCGCGCGTTCTCCCAGCCTCCCTGGGTCTCCCCGCTGGCGGCGATGGAACAGAAGAGCCGGAACGACTCGTCGTTGTCGACGATCTCCTGGAAAAGACTCTTGGCCGAAAGCATGTGTGCCACCTCCATGCGGGCTCCCACCTCCGTGCGGGAGTCCGCAAAGAAAGAGTCAAATGGGCAGCCAGGGGCGCGGCAACACCTGTGTCGGACAATTCCGCCGAACGGTGGACGCGAGGGGTATTGAGAGGCGCGTAACCGAGCGGGCCGTGGCGCGTTGTTCTCCGTGACGGCCGTGGCGGGGAAGACCCCCCGAGCCCCCACCACGGCCGCAGAACCTCTCCAGGCCCGCCGTCCCGTCGGCTACGCGAGTCCGGCGCGCTCCAGGGCGTCGGTCCCGGCCCGCAGCGCGGCGATCCGCTCGTCCAGCGTGAAGCCCGCGGGGGCCAGCGTCAGCGTGGTGACCCCGGCGGCCGCGTAGGCCTTCATCCGGTCCGCGATGCGGTCCACGGAGCCGAGCAGCGTGGTCTGGTCGATGAGCTGCTGCGGAATCGCGGCGGCAGCGCCCTCCTTGTCGCCGGCCAGGTACTTGTCCTGGATCTCGGCGGCCTCCTTCTCGTAACCCATACGCTGCGCGAGCTGGTTGTAGAAGTTCTGCTTGCGACTGCCCATGCCGCCCACGTAGAGCGCGGTGTACGGACGGAACATGTCGGCCAGGGCCGGTACGTCCTTGTCCTCACCGAGTGCCAGCGGCAGCGTCGGGCAGACGTCGAAGCCGTCCATGGTCAGGCCGGCCTTCTCGCGGCCCGCGCGCAGGTACTTGATCGCGGTGTCCTCCAGGTGGCCGGCGGACGGGAAGATCAGCAGGGCGCCGTCGGCGATCTCGCCGGTCTGCTCCAGGTTCTTCGGGCCGATCGCGGCGATGTAGAGCGGGATGTGCTCGCGCTCCGGGTGCACGGTCAGCTTGAGCGGCTTGCCGGGGCCGCCCGGCAGCGGGAGGGTCCAGTGCGTACCCTCGTACGACAGGCGCTCGCGGGTCATCGCCTTGCGGACGATCTCGACGTACTCGCGGGTGCGGGCCAGCGGCTTGTCGAACTTGACGCCGTACCAGCCCTCGGAGACCTGCGGTCCGGAGACGCCGAGGCCCAGGCGGAACCGGCCGCCGGAGAGCGAGTCGAGGGTGGCGGCGGTCATCGCCGTCATCGCGGGCTGGCGGGCCGGGATCTGGAAGATGGCCGAGCCGACGTCGATGCGCTCGGTCTGGGCGGCGACCCAGGTGAGCACGGTGGCCGCGTCCGATCCGTAGGCCTCGGCGGCCCAGCAGACCGCGTAGCCCAGCCGGTCGGCCTCCTTGGCCACGGCGAGGTTGTCCGCGTCCATTCCGGCACCCCAGTAGCCGAGGTTGATCCCGAGCTGCATGGCCGATTCCCCTTACTGATCAGTAACGTCCCTTGTGCGGCACCCTAGCGCGCCGGTGGGCCCGGGGTCTGTACGGCGGATCGGACCGGAGGAATATCACGGCACCTGGCAGGCCCTCGTGGCAGGGATCGGGTTGGGGATCATGTGATCCTGGTTGTCCACAGGGCCCCACACACCGACTTCTGGCCAGTAATCTCAGCCCACATGGAGCAGAGGCATCTCGGCCGTACCGGCCTTCGCGTGTCCCGCATCGGACTCGGCACCCTCACCTGGGGCAGGGACACCGACGAGCACGACGCCGCGGACCTGTTGAAGGGGTTCTGGGAAGCGGGCGGGACGCTCGTCGACACGGCCGATGTGTACGGGGACGGGGAGGCCGAGTACCTCCTCGGGCAGCTCATGGACGGGCTGGTGCCGCGCCGGGACCTGGTGATCTCGACGAAGGCGGGGAGCGTGCCGGATCCGGACCGGCGCTTCGACGGTTCGCGGGGGCATCTGCTGTCCGCGCTCGACGCCTCGCTGGCGCGGCTCGGCACGGACTACGTGGACCTGTGGCAGATCCACGCCTTCGACCCCGAGGCTCCGCTGGAGGAGACCCTCCAGGCTCTCGACATCGCTGTCAGCAGTGGTCGCGCGCGCTATGCCGGGGTCTCCAACTTCTGCGGCTGGCAGCTCGCCAAGGCGGCCACCTGGCAGCTCGCGGCGCCCGGGACACGCACGCGGCTGGCCAGCACACAGATGGAGTACTCGCTGCTGCAGCGCGGTGTCGAGCGCGAGGTGCTGCCCGCGGCGCTGGACCTGGGCATCGGTCTGCTGCCGTCCTCCCCCTTGGGCCGGGGTGTCCTGACGGGCAAGTACCGGCACGCGACGCCGACGGACTCGCGGGGCGCGTCGGAACAGCTGGCGGCGTTCGTCGCGCCGTACCTGGACGACGCCGCGAGCCGCATCGTGGACGCGGTGGCGACGGCCGCGGACGGCCTCGCGGTGACCCCGCTCCAGGTGGCCCTCGCGTGGATCCGCGACCGGCCCGGCGTGGCCGCCCCGATCATAGGCGCGCGCAACGCGCTGCAGCTCGCGGCCGCGTTGTCAGTGGAGACCCTTAGTCTTCCTGACGAGATCTGCCGAGCGCTCGACGATGTGTCAGCGCCCGTGCACCACTATCCCGATCACGACTGGAGCACCCTGTGACCACGGATCCCGCTGCCGCGGAGGAGACCGAGCCGGTGGTCGGCCCGGAGCCCGGGGGGCCCGGGGCCCGGCCGGGGGCCGACGACGAGGGTTCCGCGGACGGGAGCCGCGCTCCCGCCGACCCCGGCGACGAATCCGCCTCAGGCGCGACGGACGCGGGCAGCGGTGCAGACGTGCCGCCGGAGCCGGCAGATCCCGCCACCGGCGGCGATGCGACGACCGGCGAGGACGCGGGCGACCCGGCCGGCGGGGACGCCGGCGACGGCAAGGAGGCGGACGACGGTTCCGCCGACGGCACCGCCACCGCCGACACCACGGCCCAGTTGTCCGAGGCCGAGGCCGAGTTGGCCGCGCAGCGGGAGTTGCGGGAGCGGATCGAGCGGCGGAAGGCCGAGAAGGAGGGGCCGGTCCAGGCCGGGGCACGCCTGAGCGGCAAGGCCGCCGATCTGCTCGCCGCCGTCCGGGCGGTGGAGAGCGGGGGGAAGCCCCCGGCGAGCGTCTTCACCGAGGCGGAGCCCGCGCCGCGCAGGTCCGCGCCGGAGCCGGTGCGGCAGCCGCAGGCCATGCCCTCCGCCGCACCCGCGCCGGTGGCCTCCGAGGCCGTCGACACCGTTCGGGCCGTGCTCGTCGAGGGCGGCGCCCCGGACGCGTTGGCGGCGCAGGTCGCCGCCGTCCTCGGCGAAGGGGCGGACACGCAACTGCGCGAGGACCCCTGGCAGTTGCTGCGCGTGGCCGGGGTCAGGCCCGAGCAGGCCGACGGGTTCGCCCGGGCACTGCTCGGCGCGGAGTGCGGCCCCGACGACGAGCGGCGGGGCCGGGCGGTCACGGTATGGCTCCTGGAGCAGGCGGCCCTCGCCGGGCACACCGCCCTGGAGGCGCAGGCGCTCCACGCGGCGCTCGCCCAGCGCTCGGTGCCGGATCCCGACGCCGCCGTGCAGAGCGCCCTCGCCGAGGGCGACGCCCTGGTCTTCCAGGACGCGCTGGACGAACCCGGCGCACCCCCGGCTCCCGTGCCCTCGGCGGACGAGGGCGAGGGCGAAGAGGGCGAGGCGGAGCGTCCGGTCCGCGTCCTCATCGGTCTGGAGAGGTACGCGCTCGCCGAGGAGAGCCTCGCCGACGGTCTCGCCCGGGTGGTCAACTCACCGCCGAAGGAGGATGGTTCGGCCGGGGACTGGGAGTCGGCCGCGACCGGCTCCGCCGCCGAGCTGATCCGCGCCGTCGCGGGCCACGGCCTCGTCCTGCACACCGGCGGCGAGGCGTCCCGCGCGGAACCGGCGGCGCTGGCCGCGGCCGCCCGGTCCCTCGGCCTGCGGGTGTGCACGGCCGCCCACACCCCGGACGGCCGCCGCCGCTTCGCCGCGCTGCTCGCCACCGCGGAGGGAGCGCGGGGCGCGACCGCACCGGACGAGCCGCACGACGGCAGGGCCGGGACGCCCGGCGGCGAACCGCACGAGGCCGTGACCACCGTCGCCGGACTGCTCTCAGGGGCCGAGGGCCCGGGACGGGACACGGACGGCCTGCTGCGGACCGACCTCCTGATCGTGCTCGACGCGCCACAGCTCGACGTGGAGAGCGCGGCGATGCTCGCGGAGTCACTGCCCGACGGGGCCCGGCTCGTGCTGAGCGGGGATCCCGGGGTGCTGTGGTCGGCGGGCCCCGGCCGGGTCTTCGCGGATCTGCTCGCCGCGCGCGCGTGCCCGCAGGTCGCCTCGCGGACCCCCGACCCCGGCCCCGTCGGCGAGCTGGTCTCGGGCATCGGCATCGGCGAGCTGAACCAGGTGGCGGCCCCCGGCAAGGAGGTCGTGATCGTCCCGGTGCGCGACGCCGGAGAGGCGGTCCACCGGACCGTGCAGCTGCTCGCGGACTCGGTGCCGCGGGCCATCGGGATCCCGGCCGAGCAGACCCAGGTGATCACCCCGGGCCACGGCGGCGCGGCGGGCACCCGCGCGCTCAACACCGCGCTGAAGGAGCGGCTCAACCCCGGCCCGGGCCGCTTCGGCGGCTTCGACCCGGGTGACCGGATCGCGTACTCCCCCGCGCCGGGCCGCACGGTCCCGGGTCACGTGGTGAAGGCCGACGCCGACGGGCTGCACCTGGAGTGCGCGGGCGCCCCCGTCGTCGTGCCGAAGGAGCGGGTGGAGCAGACCGTGCGGCACGGCTGGGCGCTCACCGCGCACCAGGCGGTCGGCGCCCGCTGGCCCGCCGCGGTCGTGGTCCTGCCCGGGGACGCCGCCCAGGCGCTCACCCGGCCCTGGATCTACACCGCCTTCGGCCGCGCCGAACAGCACCTCTCCGTGGTCCACGGGGTGGATCAGGCACTGCCGCGCGCGGTGGCCGAGGTCACCGCGAAGCCGCGTACGACCCGGCTGCCGGCCCTGCTCAGGGCCCAGGTTCCGGCGACCGGCTGACGAACGACCGCCCCGAAGACCCGAAGGCCCTGATCCGGGCCTTCGGGCCCCTGACACACCGGTGGCGGTCACCGGGCTCCACGCCCGACGACCGCCACCGTACAAACCCGTTCGTACCGGTATGAACCGGCGGGAGCCTCAGCGATCCGCGTCCAGCGGCTCCAGTTCCTCGTCCTCGTCGAGCTCCGGCTCGACGGCGTCCTCGATGTCGTCGTCGAGGTCCCCGGCCTCCTCGTCGAAGACTGCGCTGACGTCGAAGCGGCACAACACCTGATGCGGATCGGCGTGGTCGAACGGCGCCTCCAGCCACTCGCCGGCCTCGGCGGGTTCGTCCGCGGCGGTGACCCACAGCGTGGAGTCGCCCTCCTCCAGACCGAACTCCTTGTGCCGGGAGGCGATCTCGTCGGGCTCGAACTCGCCGAAGAGGACGCCCAGAGCACCGTGCACGGTCCCCGAAGCGGCGTCGAAGCCCGCCGCCGCGGCCCCGGACTCCTCGACGGCCTCCACCCGCTGCGCCTGCGCCAGCAGCCGCTGCGGCTCCACCACCGTGTAGTCCCGGCGGATCAGCACGCTCAGCGCGTTGGGCTCCTCCGGCCCGGTGTACGGCAGCGCGTCCTCCGTGCCGGGGATCTCGAAGGGAGTGACCTCGTCATAGCGGTCGTAGAGGAGCTCGTCGTACTCCTCGGCGGCCGCGGCCAGCTCGTTGAACGCCTCGTAGACGGCCGGGTCGTCCTCACCCGTCCTGCGCTCGACCGCCGCCAGGTGACGGTCGAGCGCGGCCTTGACCGCCTCGGCGGCGGCGCGTACCTCGGCAGCGGTGGGCTGCGCAGCATCAGACATAGTGCAGACGCTATCCGTACACGGCCTCCGCACGCACAATAGATGCGATGCCGGAATACGAATTTGTCGACGTGTACGTGCCGCGCGGGGTCTCCCGCAAGGAAACGACACGACTGCTGACGGACCATGCCGAGTACGGACACTGGGAGTTGGACCGCCTCAGCCTCCACCCGGACGGCAGCCGCAGAGTGCGGTTGCGCCGGCGGATCATTCGCCAGGTGCGTGCCACGTGGTGACGAGGGACGGCTGAAACGGAGCGGGCCCCGCACGTGCGGGCCCCGCACGTGCGGGGCCCGCTCCGTCGACCCCGCGGGGGCGTGTCCGCCTGCCCCTGGGGGCTTTGTGGTGCCATGACACTGTTTTTCTGACGCCATGGCACTGTTTGTCCGGTGCCATGACACCGCTTGTCGCGTCATGGCGTCGTTTCACGCGGAGGCGCGTGCCTTGCGGTAGAGCACGGCGCCCGTGAGCAGCGCGCCCGCGCCGAGCGGCAGCGCGAGGCCGAGCGGCAGCTCGCTGCCGGTCTGCGCCAACTGCTCGGAACCCTTGGGCTGCGAGACGGCCTGGGCGCCCGGGTGGTTCGGGTTCGAGGCGCCGAGATCCACGCCACCGGAGCGGCCCGGTCCACCGTGGCCGCCGGGTCCACCGGGCTGACCCGGGTCACCAGGGTTGCCCGGGTCCCCTGGCTGTCCCGGATTGCCGGGCTCCCCCGGCTTGCCCGGCTGGCCCGGGTCCCCGGGGTCACCCGGCTGACCAGGCTTGCCCGGAGGGTTGGGCTCGCCGTGCCCGGGAGGCGTCGATCCGTGCCCGCCGCCGGTGTTCGAGCAGTCGTTGCCCGTGGCCGCGTTGCCGACACCGCCGACCGAGACGCTGTTGCCGCAGACGTTGACCGGCACGTCCACCGGAACCTGGACGTGGTTGCCCGAGCCCACGCCGGGCGAGTTGTTCGTGTGCCCCCCGGCGTGTGATCCGCCCCCCGCGTGCGATCCGCCGCCGGAGTGGTGGCGACCGGAGCCGCCGCCCTTGTTGGCGCACTTGTTGCCCACCGCCGGGTTGAGCACCCCGACCACGTTCACGGTGTTGCCGCAGACGTTGACCGGCGCGTGCACCGGCGCCTGCACCGAGTTGCCCGAGAGTACGCCCGCGGAGTCCGAGGCGCTGCCGTGCGCCCCCGAGTCCGCCTGCGCGTAACCGCCGGTGGCGGCGAGGACGCCGGTCGCGGCCGCCACCGTCATCAGGCCTTTGCGGGTGACCTGTCGCATAGCTTTTCCCTGCCTTGTGATCCTTGTGAGCCGTGCGGCTTCAGGAACGCGCACGCGCCGGGATGCGCGGGCGCGGAATTCGGAATGCTGAACACGGAATGTCGGCGGCCCCGGAGCGCATGGCGTGCGCTCCGGGGCCGCGGACTCAGACCCTCATGGGTTTTCAGGCCTTCATGGGGTGCAGGCCCTCATGAGGTGGGCACAACGTCAGACGTTGGTGCAGGTGTTGCCGAAGGCAGGGTTCAGCAGCCCGATCACGGAGACCGTGTTGCCGCAGACGTTCACCGGCACGTGGATGGGCGCCTGGATGACGTTGCCCGAGAGCACACCGGGAGAGTGCACGGCAGCACCCTGAGCACCGGCGTCCGCAGCCGCCATACCCGCACCAGCGAGAACCAGGCCACCCGTGGCAGCCGCAGCGGCGACGATCTTCTTGATCATTATTCCTCCTTGTAGGCAAATGTGATCCCAGCCGCGGATCACATCACCAGTAACGAGGAAGGAGTAATAGGGCTACGAGCCTATGAGCGCATTCACCCTTCTCAGTCGACTCCGTACGCGCTGGCGATTATTGGAGTGTCGTTTCAGCGGGTTAATTCAGGACGCTTCGCGAAAGCGGTGGTTCAGGACGCCTCGATGAAGCGGTCGAGCACCCGCACCCCGAACTTGAGGGCGTCGACCGGGACCCGCTCGTCGACACCGTGGAACATGCCGGCGAAGTCCAGCTCCGGCGGCAGCTTCAGCGGGGCGAAGCCGAAGCAGCGGATGCCGAGGTCGTCGAAGGACTTGGCGTCGGTGCCCGCGGAGAGCATGTACGGGACGGCCCGGGCGATCGGGTCCTCGGCTGACAGCGCGGTCTGCATGGCGTCCACGAGCGCCCCGTCGAAGGTGGTCTCCAGCGCCTTGTCGGCGTGCACGTCCTCGCGCTTCACGTTCGGTCCGAGGATCCGGTCCAGGTCGGCGAGGAACTCCTCCTCGTAGCCCGGCAGATAGCGGGCGTCGACGTGCGCGGTCGCCTGGCCCGGGATCACGTTCACCTTGTAACCGGCGCCCAGCTGGGTCGGGTTGGCGGTGTTCTGGAGCGAGGCGCCGATGAGCTTGGCGATGCCGCCGAGCTTGGCGAGCGTCGCGTCCATGTTCTCCGGGTCGAGCTCGGTGCCCAGCGCGTCGCCGAGTTCGTCGAGGAAGTGGCGCAGTGTCTTCGTCACCCGCACCGGGAACTTGTGCCGGCCGAGCCGTCCGACGGCCTCCGACAGCTCGGTGATCGCGTTGTCCTTGTGGATCATCGAACCGTGTCCGGCGGTGCCGTCCACGGTCAGCTTCATCCAGTGCATGCCCTTCTGGGCGGTCTCGACGAGATACAGCCGCAGCTTCTCGTTGACCGTGAAGGAGAACCCACCCACCTCGCCGATCGCCTCGGTCACACCCTCGAAGAGGTCGGGGTGCTTGGTGACGAGGTGCTTGGCGCCGAACTTGCCGCCCGCCTCCTCGTCCGCCAGGAAGGCCAGCACGAGATCCCGGGGCGGCTTGCGGCCGCTGCGCACCCGGTCGCGTACGACCGCGAGGGTCATCGCGTCCATGTCCTTCATGTCGACCGCGCCGCGGCCCCAGACACAGCCGTCGGCGATCTCGCCGGAGAACGGGTGGTGCGTCCAGTCCACCGCGTTGGCCGGTACGACGTCGGTGTGGCCGTGGATGAGCAGGCCGGGCCGCGAACGGTCCTCGCCCTCGATCCTGACCACCGTGGAGGCGCGGCCCTGGTGCGACTCGAAGATCTGCGGTTCGAGTCCCACCTCGGCGAGCTTCTCCGCGACGTACTCGGCGGCCTTGCGCTCACCCGGGCCCGAGTGGTCGCCGTAGTTGCTGGTGTCGATCTGGATCAGCTCGCGGCAGAGGTCGACGACCTCGTCCTCACCCGTGACGTTCCTGGTCGTGTCCGGCTCACTCACGCTGCTTCCTCCCACGCTGCCTGCCGGCGGTGTTCCCGTCGGCGGTCTCTCCATCCTCCCTCTCCGACCCTGCCCACCCCAAGGGCGGACCAGGCCCGTCACACGTCGTTCACGCCCGCCGGCCCGTGATCGGGGGCCCTCGAAAGCCTGGTAATGTTTCCTCCGTCGCCGCGAGGGAAACCCGCGTGACAGACACCTTGTCCGGGTGGCGGAATGGCAGACGCGCTAGCTTGAGGTGCTAGTGCCCTTTATCGGGCGTGGGGGTTCAAGTCCCCCCTCGGACACATCAGATGAGTGAGGGCCGCGACCAACTGGTCGCGGCCCTCACTCGTCGTCTACGTCCCCTGGCTGGACGGTGTTACGGCCATGTGTGGGGCAGATCTCGTCAGGATGACATACCCCCACGTCAGAGCGTTGGGGCAAGCGCTCTCCAACCCCTCCTGGGGCCTCTTCACATGGCTGAGCCGCAGGTCCGGGGCTAGCGTCGTACTAAAATTACACGCTTGTTTGGAGCTGACCGGAATATCCCCAGGCATACCTGCGGGCCCGCCGGCTCCCCCGGACGTCCCGGGGACCACACGTGAGGACCCGATGGCAGCCCTCGAGCAAGGACCCGCACTCGCGCTGTTCGACGAAGAGGTGCGCGCGGAGTTCGGCGACCCGGCCCGCTTCACCGCCGCTTCCGCCGCCTCGCCCCGCACCCTCGTCGACATCCTCGACGCGTCCGTACGGGCCCACCCCGACGAGCCCGCGCTGGACGACGGTCACCGCTGCCTCAGCTACCGCGCCCTGGCGATAGAGGTCGAGGCCCTGAGGCGGCGGCTGAGCGCCGCCGGGGTGGGTCTCGGGGACCGCGTGGGTGTCCGGGTCCCGTCGGGGACCAACGAGCTGTACGTGGCGATCCTGGCCGTCCTCGCGGCGGGCGCCGCCTATGTGCCGGTGGACGCCGAGGACCCGGACGAGCGGGCCGAGCTGGTCTTCGGCGAGGCCGGGGTGCGGGCCGTCGTCGGCGCCGGGCACGAGCTGACCGTCAACGGGCGCGGCGAGGCGCCGGCCGCGCGGCCCGGTGTCGAGCACGACGCCTGGATCATCTTCACCTCCGGTTCGACCGGGAAGCCCAAGGGCGTGGCCGTCAGTCACCGCAGCGCCGCCGCCTTCGTGGACGCCGAGGCCGAGCTGTTCCTGACCGACGACCCGATCGGCCCGGGTGACAGGGTCATGGCGGGCCTCTCCGTCGCGTTCGACGCGTCCTGCGAGGAGATGTGGCTTGCCTGGCGGTACGGGGCCTGTCTGGTGCCCGTGCCGCGCTCCCAGGTGCGCAGCGGCGCCGATCTGGGGTCCTGGCTGGTCGAGCAGGAGATCACCGTCGTCTCCACCGTGCCGACGCTGGCCTCCCTCTGGGAGCCGGAGGCTCTCGACGAGGTCCGGCTGCTGATCTTCGGCGGCGAGGCCTGCCCGCCCGAGCTGGTGCAGCGGCTGGTCACCGAGGGCCGCGAGGTCTGGAACACCTACGGGCCGACCGAGGCCACCGTCGTCGCCTGCGCCTCCCTGATGACCGGCGAGGAGCCCATCCGTATCGGGCTGCCGCTCAACGGCTGGGAGCTGGCCGTCGTCGACGAGTCCGGCGAGCCGGTGCCCATGGGCGCCAGCGGTCAGCTCGTGATCGGCGGAGTGGGCCTGGCCCGCTATCTCGACCCCGAGAAGGACGCCGAGAAGTACGCCCCGCTGGAGTCGCTCGGCTGGGAGCGCGCCTATCGCAGCGGTGACCTGGTCAAGGCAGAGCCCGAGGGGCTGATCTTCCTCGGGCGGGCCGACGAGCAGATCAAGCTCGGCGGCCGTCGGATCGAGCTGGGCGAGGTGGACACCGCGCTCCAGGGCCTGCCCGGTGTCGCGGGCGCCGCGGCGGCCGTGCGGACCGCCCGCAGCGGCAACCAGCTGCTCGTCGGTTATGTGGTCACCCAGGACGGCTGGGACCACGCGACGGCCGTCGAGAAGCTGCGCGCCGAGCTGCCCGCCGCCCTCGTCCCACTGATCGCGCCGGTCGCCGACCTGCCGACCCGGACCTCGGGCAAGGTCGACCGCAACGCCCTCCCCTGGCCCCTGGAGGGCCTGGAGACCGGCGGTCCCACCGAGCAGCTGTACGGCACCGAGGCGTGGCTCGCCGAGCAGTGGAGCGAGGTGCTCGGCATCCCCGTCGGTTCGGCGCGGGACGACTTCTTTGCGATCGGCGGCAGCAGTCTCGCCGCCGCCCAGCTCACCACCCGGCTGCGTACGCGCTACCCGAGCGCGGCCGTGGTCGACATCTACCAGCAGCCCGTGCTGCGCAAGCTGGCCCGGCATCTGGAGAAGTCCGCGCAGGGCGACGGGTCCGCCCGCGAGATCGCGCCGGTGCCCCTGCGGGCCAAGGTCGTTCAACTGCTGGTGCTCGTCCCGCTGTTCACCCTGCTCGGGCTGCGCTGGACCGTGGCGCTGGCCGCGCTGGGCAACGTACTGCACTGGTTCGGTCCGTATCCGTGGGTGCCGACCGCCTCGTGGTGGGTCGTCGCGGCGGGGGCCGGGCTGCTCTTCAGTCCGCCGGGGCGGCTCGCGATCGCGGCCGGTGGTGCGCGGCTGCTGCTGCGCGGTCTGAAGCCCGGACGGTATCCGCGGGGCGGGAGCGTGCATCTGCGGCTGTGGACGGCCGAGCGGCTGGCCGAGTTCAGCGGGGCGACCGCGCTGACGGGGTCGTGGCTTGAGCGGTACGCCCGTGCGCTGGGCGCCAAGGTCGGGTCCGACGTGGATCTGCACTCGCTGCCGCCGGTGACCGGCATGCTCAAGCTCGGCCGGGGTGCCGCCGTGGAGTCCGAGGTGGACCTGTCGGGGCACTGGCTGGACGGCGACCGGCTGGAGATCGGCCCGGTCAAGGTCGGCGCGCACGCCGTGGTCGGCACCCGCAGCATCCTCTTCCCGGGCGCCCGGGTGGGCAAGCGTTCCGAGGTGGCCCCCGGTTCGGCCGTGTCCGGACACATCCCCACCAGTCAGCGGTGGGCCGGAGCTCCCGCGGCCAAGCTCGGCAAGGCCAAGCGGGACTGGCCCAAGGAGCGCCCGCAGAAGGGCACGTACTGGCGCGTGATGTACGGCGCGACGGGGTTCGCGCTGTCGGCGTTGCCGCTGGTCGCGGGCCTGGCCGCGCTGCTCGTCGCGAGCGTCTTCGTCTCTCCCGGCGCCGGGCTCGGCGAGGCGCTGCGGGGTGCCGCGGTCGCGCTGGTGCCGGCGACGCTCGCCTTCGGTCTCACGTACGCGCTGATTCTGCTGGTCAACGTGCGGCTGCTCAGTCTCGGGCTGCGGCCCGGTACGCATCCGACGCACAGCAGGATCGGCTGGCAGGCCTGGACGGTCACGCAGCTGATGGACCGCTCCCGCGACACGCTGTTCCCGCTGTACGCCGGGCTGGCCACGCCGGTGTGGCTGCGGCTGCTCGGCATGCGGATCGGGCGGGGCGCGGAGGTGTCGACGGTGCTCGCGCTGCCGAGCCTGACGACGGTCGGCGAGGGCGCGTTCCTGGCCGACGACACCCTGACAGCGCCGTACGAGCTCGGGGGCGGCTGGATGCGGATCGGGCGGGCGGAGATCGGGCGCCGCGCCTTCCTCGGGAACTCCGGGATGACCGCGCCGGGCCGTTCCGTGCCGGACGGCGGTCTGGTCGGGGTGCTGTCCGCGACGCCGAAGAAGGCCAAGAAGGGCAGCTCCTACCTGGGGCTGCCGCCGGTCAAGCTGCCCCGCTCGACGCAGGGCGGCGACCAGAGCCGTACGTACGACCCGCCCGCGCGGCTGCTGTGGGCGCGCGGTCTGGTCGAGCTGTGCCGGATCGTGCCCGTGTTCTGCTCGGCCGCGCTGGCCGTGCTGACGATCGCCGCGCTGAGCGCGCTCGGGGCCTGGGCCTGGGCGCTCGCCGGGATCGTGCTGCTGGGCGCCGGGGCCGCCGCCGGGCTGCTGTCCGTGATCGCCAAGTGGCTGCTCGTCGGGCGGCACAAGACCGGTGAGCACCCGCTGTGGAGCGGTTTCGTGTGGCGCAACGAGCTGGCCGACACCTTCGTCGAGGTCGTCGCCGTGCCGTGGTTGGCCGGGTCGGTGCCGGGTACACCCGTCATGAACCTGTGGCTCCGCGGCCTCGGCGCCCACATCGGCAAGGGCGTCTGGGTGGAGAGCTACTGGCTGCCCGAGACGGATCTGGTGACCCTGGAGGACGCGGCGACGGTGAACCGTGGCTGTGTGCTGCAGACCCACCTCTTCCACGACCGGATCTTGCGGACGGATACTGTGGTCCTCCGTGAGGGCGCCACCCTGGGCCCGGGCGGAATCGTTCTGCCCGGCAGCACCGTCGGGGCGCGCAGCACACTGGGACCCGCGTCCCTCGTCATGGCGGCGGAATCCGTTCCCGACGACACCCGTTGGCTGGGCAACCCGATCGAGGCATGGCGTCCCTAGGCGCGGCCCGTACGGCGCCCGGGGAGGGAACACCGGCACGCCGTACGAGCACAGCGCAGGGAGCAGACACTTCAGTGGTTCAGCAGACAGTGGGAGCGGATCCGTACTTCCCGGCGAACGGTGATCCCCGTTACCGGGTGCATCGGTACGAACTCGCCCTGGACTACCGTCCGGGACCCAACCGGCTGTCCGGCACCGCCCGCCTGAACGCCATAGCGGGCCGGTCGCCGGTCGCCGAATTCCAGCTGAACCTGGCCGACTTCAGGATCGGCCGGGTCAGGGTCGACGGGCGGACGAGCCACTACACGCACCGCGGCGGCAGGCTGCGGATCCGCCCGGCGAAGCCGATCCGGGCCGGTGCCGCGTTCACCGTGGAGGTCCACTGGTCGGGCAACCCCAAGCCGGTGCGCAGCCCGTGGGGCGGGCTCGGCTGGGAGGAGCTGGAGGACGGGGCGCTGGTGGCCAGCCAGCCGGTCGGGGCGCCGTCCTGGTACCCGTGCAACGACCGCCCGGCCGACAAGGCCTCGTACCAGATCTCGATCACCACGCCGTCGGCGTACTCGGTGGTGGCGGGCGGCCGGCTGCTGACCCGTACGACCAAGGCGTCCACGACGACGTGGGTGTACGAGCAGTCGGCGCCCACGTCCAGTTATCTGGTCGGGCTGTCCGTCGGGAAGTACCAGACCGTGCTGCTCGGCGATCCGGGTCTCGGCGGTGTCCCGCAGGCCGGGCACATTCCGGCGCATCTGCTCACCGAGTTCTCCCGGGACTTCGCGCGGCAGCCTTCGATGATGCAGCTGTTCGAGGAGCTCTTCGGCCCGTACCCGTTCGGCGAGTACGCGGTGGTCGTCACCGAGGAGGAGCTGGATGTCCCGGTGGAGGCGCAGGGGTTGTCCCTGTTCGGCGCCAACCACGTGGACGGGGCGCGGAGTTCGGAGCGGCTGGTGGCCCACGAGCTGGCCCACCAGTGGTTCGGCAACAGTGTGAGCATCGCCGACTGGCGGCACATCTGGCTGAACGAGGGGTTCGCGAAGTACGCGGAGTGGCTGTGGTCGGAGCGGTCCGGCGGGCGCGACGCCCAGGCGCTCGCGGGGCTCGCGCACCGCAAGCTGTCCGCGCTGCCACAGGACCTGAGGCTGTCCGACCCGGGCCGCAAGCTGATGTTCGACGACCGGCTCTACGAGCGCGGCGGGCTGCTGCTGCACGCGGTGCGGTGTGCGCTGGGGGACGACGCGTTCTTCCGGATGCTGCGCGGGTGGGCCTCGGTGCACCGGGGCGGCACGGTCACCACGGCGGCCTTCATCACGCACGTGGCCCGGTATGCGGCCGAGCCCTTGGACGACCTGTTCCGGGCCTGGCTGCATGAGACGGCGCTGCCGCCGTTGCCGGCCCGGTCGGCGGCGGTTCCGGTGCGGCCGCCGTATCCGCCGACGAACGCGGGGCCGGCCTAGGGGTCAGAGGTCGAGGCTGACGTCGTACTCGGTCAGCCAGGCGTCCAGCCACAGCGCCATCTCCAGGCTGCCTCGGTCGTACGGCCGGCTCACGTCTCCCATCGGCCGGTCCATGATCCTGCGTACGCGGGCCGGATCGAGGAGGGGCAGCACGGGTGAGTCGGTGTTCGAGACGACCTCCGCGAGCCGCGTCCGCAACGCCCGTTCATAGGCGGGGTCCTGGGTGGCGGGGTACGGGCTCTTCACCCGCTCGGTCACGGACGCCGGGAGCAGATCGGCGGACGCGGCCCGGAGCAGGCTCTTCTCCCTGCCGTCGAACGACTTCATGGCCCAAGGGGTGTTGAAGACGTACTCGACCAGACGGTGGTCGCAGAACGGCACCCTGACCTCCAGGCCGACCGCCATGCTCATGCGGTCCTTGCGGTCGAGCAGGGTTCCGACGAAGCGGGTGAGGTTGAGATAGCCGACCTTGCGCATCAGCCGGTCGTCCGGGGACTCGCCGGGCAGTACCGGCAGCTCCCCGAGGGCCTCGTGGTAGCGGTCCTGGCGGTAGCCGGGGATGTCGAGCTTCTCCAGGAAGCCCTTGTCCAGGAGCGCGAGGCCGCCGAAGTAGCGTGCGGAGCCCGAGGTCAGCCAGGGGAAGGTGTCCGCGTGCACCGCTCCCGGGTTGCGGAACCAGCGGTATCCGCCGAAGAGTTCGTCGGCCGCCTCGCCCGAGAGCGCGACGGTGGAGTGCCTCTTGACGGCCTGGAAGAGGAGATAGAGGGAGGGCCACATGTCGCCCCAGAACGCGGGCGGCTGGTCGACGGCGCGCAGCACGGCGGCCCGCAGCACGGGGTCCGTCAGCTGGTCGCTGTCGAGGACCACCTCGGTGTGTTCGGAGCCGACATGCGCGACCACGTCCCGGACGAACGGCGCGTCCCGCATGCCTCGTACGGCATCGGGCAGGAACCGCTCGTCGGCCTGGGCGAAGTCCACGGAGAAGGACCGGACGGCGTCCGCGCCCCTGGCCGCCCGGGAGCGTGCGGCGAGCGCGGTCACGGTGGAGGAGTCGAGGCCGCCGGAGAGCAGGACGCACAGCGGTACGTCGGAAATCATCTGCCGGGTGACGATGTCCTCCAGCAGCTCCCGGACCGTGGCAATGGTGGTGTCCAGGTCGTCCGTGTGCTCCCGGGCCTCCAGCTTCCAGTACGTCCGCTTGGCGAGCCCACGCCGGCCGACCCGCACCACCTGCCCCGGACGGACCTCGTACATCCCCGAGAAGACGGCGGCCTCGGGGGTCTTCACCATGTCCAGGATCTCGCAGAGACCGTCCGCTCCCACCGTGCGGGGTGCCAGGGGGTTGGCCAGGATCGCCTTGGGCTCCGATCCGAAGAGCACGCCGTGTTCCGTGGGCATGTAGAAGAGCGGCTTGACGCCCATGCGGTCGCGGACGAGCAGCAGTTCCTCGCTCCTGGTGTCCCAGACGGCGAAGGCGAACATCCCGTTGAGCCGCTCGGCGATGCCTTCGTTCCACTGGAGGTAAGCCCGCAGGACCACTTCGGTGTCGCCGGCGGTGCGGAAGTGGTGGCCGAGAGCGCTCAACTCCTCGCGAAGTTCACGGTAGTTGTAGATCTCGCCGCAGAAGGTGAGGCACACGAGGGTTTCCCCTTCACCGTCCTGCGCCGTCATCGGTTGGGCGCTGCCGGCCAGGTCGATCACGGCCAGCCTGCGATGGCCGAGGGCCGCGTGCCGGTCGCTCCACAGTCCCTCCGCGTCGGGGCCGCGGCACGACATGGTCCGGGTCATCGCCCATGCCGTGGCCGATTCCCGGGTGAGGTCCCGCTCGAAGTCGACCCATCCTGCTATGCCACACATCGCGGTTGATTCTCCTGTCGGTTGCCGACTTCCTCAGGGATACCGAGCCCGGCCCGGAACTCCCCGGTGCCCGGCCGGGCACCGGGGAGTTCCGGGGATGCGGGGGTGCCGGTCGTGCCGGAGAGGTGCGTCCGGCGTGCGGCGCCTCGGGTGGTGCGAGGGCCGCCCCGCCGTCACACCCGCTCAGCGAGTCCGGCGTTGATCCGGTCCGTCAACTGCCGTGGCGTCCTGGTCTCTGCGACGATCTCGTCCGGCAGCTGGACCGAGTAGTCGCGCTCGACACGGCTCACCGTGTTGAACAGGGCGAGCGAGTCGTAGCCGAGGTCTTCAAAGGTCAGGTCGAGGATGTCGCCCTCCAGATCGACGGACTCGTCCTCCCCGGCGCACTCCCGCAGCAGCCGGACCAGGTCCTGGACGGTGAACGCGGCCATCTCCATCAGTTCCTCTCGAGGTGGGGAATCGGCTCTCGTCGGAGAGCCCGGTCACACGGTCTTGCGTACGACCAGGGCGGAGTTGAATCCGCCCTGTCCGCGCGCGAGGATCAGCGCGGTGGTCACCTCCCGTTCCCGGGGGGTGTCGCGGACGAGGTCGATCAGATCCTCGTAGGCGGGGGATTCCACATGGACGGCGGGCGGCAGCACGCCGTCGCGCAACGACAGCAGAGCCGTCGCCAGGTCCAGCGGAGCTCCCCCGGCGAGCAGTCGGCCCGTGGTCGCCTTGGGCACGCTGACCGGGACGGCACAGGGCCCGAAGACCGCGGCGATCGTCTCGGCCTCCAGCCTGTCGAGCTCCGGAACACCGCCCGCGTCGGCGAAGACCACTCCGATGTCGGCCGGTGCCAGCCGTGCGTCGGCGAGGGCCAGTTCGACGGCCCGGCGCAGCCCGGGCGGACGGCCGGATCCCGGCCGGGGATCGAAGGTGGCGGCGTATCCGATCACCTCTCCGTAGCCGCGCTCGGCGCCGCGCCTGTGTGCGTCGGCGGCCCTCTCCATGACCAGCAGGGCGCCGCCCTCTCCCACGACGGAACCCGCGGCGCGGCGGTCGAAGGGGAGGAACGCCTCGCGTGGGTCGTCGCAGGTGCTGATCCGTCCGGAACGCAGGATGCACAGCCAGCTCCAGGGCGACAGAGAGCCGTCGACGCCTCCGGTGATCATCAGCGAGGTGCCGGACCGCAGATGACGCCGGGCCTTGGCCACCGCGTCGAGACCGCCCGCCTGCTCGGCGACGATCGCACTGCCCGGTCCGCGCAGCCCGTGCCGGATCGAGATCTGTCCGGTGTTCACCGGGTAGAACCAGGCGAACGACTGGTAGGCGCTGACGTACTGGCCGCCCTTGCTCCACAGTGCCTCCAGTTCCTTCTGCCCGAACTCGAAGCCGCCGGCGGAGGCCGCGGTCACCACGCCGCAGGTGAGCGGCGGCAGGTCCCTGGGGTTCACGCCCGCGTCCGCGAATGCCTCCTCCGCGGCGACCAGCGCGAGGCGGGTCATCCGGTCCGTCTGCGGCAGCAGCCGTCCGGGTAGGCGTGTGGCCGGGTCGTACTCCGGTATCTCGCCGGCGATCCTGGCGGAGTAGCCGGAGGGGTCGAAGCGGGAGATCCGGCGGATGCCGCTCTCGCCGCGCAGCACGGCGGCCCAGTAGTCCTCGGTGCCGAAGCCGTTGGGTGCCACGACGCCGATCCCTGTGATCACGGTGCGGACCCGCGTATCGGCCGCGCGGCTCATACCGCCCTCCGCTCCGGCTTGTTCAGCACGACGGCGCTCTGGAAGCCGCCGAAGCCGCTCGCGACGCTGAGCACCGTGTCGACCCTGCTCTCGCGGGCGATCAGCGGCACGTAGTCCAGGTCGCACTCGGGGTCCGGCTCGTGGAGGTTCGCCGTGGGCGGGATCACCGAGTGCTCGATGGTGAGGGCGCAGGCCGCCACCTCCAGGGCGCAGATGGCCCCGAGTGAGTGTCCGATCATCGACTTGATCGAGCTGACCGGGGTGCGGTAGGCGTGCTCGCCCAGGCTGCGCTTGAAGGCGGCGGTCTCGTGCCGGTCGTTCTGCTTGGTCGACGAACCATGGGCGTTGACGTAGTCGATGCCGGCCGGGTCGAAGCGGGCCTCGTCCAGCGCGGCGGTGATGGCGTCCGCCATCTCCAGTCCGTCGTCGCGCAGTCCGGTCATGGAGTACGCGTTGCAGCGCGAGGCGTGGCCGGAGACCTCGGCGTAGATGTGCGCGTCGCGGCGGCGGGCATGGCCGAGCTCCTCCAGTACGAAGATCGCGGAGCCCTCGCCGAGCACGAAGCCGTTACGGGTGCGGTCGAAGGGGCGGGAGGCGGTCTCCGGGCTGTCGTTGCGTGCGGTGGTGGCCTTGATGGCGTCGAAGCAGGCCACGGTGATCGGGGAGATCGCCGCGTCGGAGGCACCCGCGATCATGACGTCGGCCGAGCCGTCGCGGATCAGGTCGACGGCGTGTCCCACGACGTCGATGCCGGAGGTGCAGCCGGTGGACACCACGCCCACGGGCCCCTCCGCCTCGGCGGCCCATGCGAGTTCGGTCGCCATGGAGGAGGGCACGAAATAGTCGTAGAGATAGGGGGAGCCATGGAATTCTTCGACGAGCCATTTTTTTCCCTCGTCGCTGACGAGTGCGTATTCGCTGTCGAGGCTCATGGTGCTGCCGCAGGCCGTTCCGACCATGACTCCCGTCCGACAGGGATCGGACTGGCCGATGATTCCGCTGTCTTCGAGTGCCTCATCAGCGGCCACCACGGCGAATTGCGTCGTGCGATCCCATTGCCGAATCTGTCGGCGGCTGAGACCTGCCGAAATCGGATCGAAGTCGCATTCCGCGGCCACCCGTGACCGGAAAGGGGTCGCATCGAACATCGAGATGGTACGTGTGGCCGTCCGGCCTGCCGTCAGCAGCTCCCAGTACTGCTTCTTTCCGATTCCGCCCGGTGCCACCACGCCAATTCCGGTAATGACGACCCGGCGCCCCTCGTGTAACCCCGCCACCGTATCTCCCTCTGCTGACGCTTCCCGGCTCATGGCTTGCAGTGACCTGAAGGCCGGGTCGGGACGACAATGGGGCGCGTCGTTCGAGAGCAGTTCGAGCCGCCGTCCACCGGCCGTCGCGGCGGGGCCCGCGGGTGGGACGTCCCGGGTGCGGCAGAGCACGACGGCGCCGGACACCAGGTGGCCCACCGGCCCGTACGCCGGCTCCGCACGGACCCCTCAGGGAGGCCAATGTCCGGCGAACACGGCAGGCACGCGCCGACTTAACATCAGGCGCGTTCGCCTGCGCACCGGAATAATCCACCTCGCCCGAAATCGCCACCGAAGCAGTGCCAATCTCAGCGCCTTACCGAACGCCAAGGTGAATCTTATGTTCCAGAATTTTCGGGCCGCCGGAACGGGCCGGCGCTTGACCAACCCGGGCGGGTACTTGACCAACTCTTGAGACGGACTTGATTCTGAATTCAAGGTTTCGCCGAGAGAGTTACATCCAGCCACATTCACCAAATTCGGGGGTCGAACTCAGAGTGGGCTACTCAAGATTGCGTGTATCGCCGACCGTGAACGTCGCGCCGCAGGGCCTGACGCCGAGGTGGGAGGCCCTGCGGTCCGGCCGCGCCGCCTCCGCCGAGCACGTTCCGCCGTCGCCCCACGGACCAGCCCGTCCCTGTCCTCGAACGGCCCGCTCCGGTACCTAGGAGCGCTGCCCGCAAAGGTCCGGAGGCCAATGCGGCGCATGCCGCCGCCTCCGGCTCGCTCATCGCCGTCGCACGGCAATCCCCCCACATGGACAACGCTCGAACCGGTCAGCCCCGTTCCGGGTGATCCGGTGCGCACGGTCGGACCTGACGGCCCGTCCGACGCACGCCGCCGGCCGTCCCCATCACAGCCGACGGGACTCGGGATCCTCCTCCGGAGCGGGCCGGGCGCGCGACCGCTCAGGCGCCGCGCCCCGTCGCAGTGATGCGGTGAGAGCCGGCCCATGCCGAGATCGCCCGGTCCTGGGCCGACCCGCAGCACGCACGGCCTCGTACCACCGCAACGTCGCACGGCCTCACACAACCGAACCCAGGCGCGCGCGGCAGCACCGAGCCACGCCAAAGAGGACATGGGGGCTTCGCCATGATGTTCAACATCCTTGGGCCACTGGAAGTCATACACGAGGGCCGAACCTGTACACCCACGGCACAGAAGGTGCGCTGGACGCTGGCTCTGCTGCTGTTCAGAGCGGACCGGGTCGTCGACCGTGCCTCCCTGATCGACGAGCTCTGGGGCGACGAACCGCCGCGCAGCGCCGTCACCACCCTGCAGACGTACATCTACCAACTCCGCAAGAACTTCAGCCAGTTACTCGGTGACGCCGCGGGCGGCGACCGGATGATCCTGACTCAGCCCCCCGGATACGGGATCCGGCTCCTCCAGGACGACCACCTCGACCTCCATGTCTTCGAGCGGGACACCAGGCGGGGACACCACTTGGTGAACCTGGAACGGTACGAGGAGGCCTCCCAGGTGCTGGCCGGGGCGCTCAAGCTGTGGCGTGGTGCCCCGCTGGCCGACATCAGCAGGGCCGGGCGGCTCATCGAGGCGCACATCGTGTATCTGGAGGAGCTGCGGATCGAGGCCGTGAAGCTGCGCATCCTCGCCGAGAGCAAACTCGGCCGCGATTCCAGCTTCATCCCGGAACTGCGTGAGCTGGTGTCCATGCATCCGCTCAACGAGTGGTTCCACGGCGAGCTGATCAAGGCCCTGGCACGGGCCGACCGGCGCGGAGAGGCGCTGGAGGCGTACCAGGACCTCCGCCGGATCCTGCTCGACGAACTCGGTCTGGAGCCGTCCGCCCCGTACCAGAGCCTGCAACGGCAGTTACTCACCGGCGACGGGGCGAGGAGCCTCTTCTCACCGTTCGCCCCGGAGCCGGTCTCCCTGACCCGGTGACCGCCCCGGAGCGGCTTCCGTGACCTGCTGGGATCCCCTCGGATCCGGGCAGACACACTCCCGGCTCGGCGCGGGGCTCGCCCCGCGCCGAGCCGGTCGGGCAACGGTCACAGGGCCGCCCTGGCCTTGAGGGGCTCCCACCACGCACGGTTGTCGCTGTACCAGCGGACGGTGTCGGCGAGTCCGGTGGCGAAGTCCACCTCGGGGACGTAGCCGAGTTCCGCACCGATCTTGGTGCAGTCCACGGAGTAGCGGTCGTCATGGCCCTTGCGGTCGGTGACATGGACGACGCTGTCCCAGTCGGCCCCACAGGCCGCCAGCAACAGACCGGTGAGCTCCTTGTTCGACAGTTCGGTGCCGCCGCCGATGTTGTAGACCTCGCCCGCACGTCCCTTGGAGCGGACCAGCTCGATGGCGCTGACGTGGTCGTCCGTGTGCAGCCAGTCGCGCACGTGGTGCCCGTCGCCGTAGAGCGGTACCTTCCGGCCGTCCAGCAGGTGGGTGATGAACAGCGGGATCAGCTTCTCGGGGAAGTGGTGGCGACCGTAGTTGTTGGAGCAACGCGTCACGCGTACGTCCAGGCCGTGGGTGCGGTGGTAGGAGAGCGCGATCAGGTCGGCGGCCGCCTTGGACGCCGAATACGGTGAGCTGGGCGCCAGCGGATGGGTCTCCGGCCAGGAACCGCTGTCGATCGAGCCGTAGACCTCGTCGGTGGAGATGTGCACGAAGGTCTCGATGCCGGCGCGGTGCGCGGCGTCGACCAGCGTGTGGGTGCCGGTCACATTGGTCCGTACGAAACGGGCGCCGCCGTCGATGGAACGGTCCACATGTGTCTCGGCGGCGAAGTGCACGACCTGATGGTGCTCGGCCGTCAGGGCACCCACCAGGCCGGCGTCACCTATGTCCCCGTGCACGAAGGAGAAACCGGGATGCCCGCGGACCTGGTCGAGGTTGGCCGGACTGGCGGCGTAGGTGAGCCCGTCCAGTACCGTGATCGCCACGTCACCGGGGCCTCGGGGGCCCAGCAGTGTGCGTACGTAGTGGGAGCCGATGAAGCCGGCTCCGCCCGTCACCAGGATCTTGGTGGTCATGCGGAGATCTGCACCTTGCTGTGATCGCCGAGCACCAGGCGGTGCGCGGCGGGCTTGCGGGGGGCGGGGGTGACCGTGACGTGGCGGCCGATGAGGGATGCCTCCACTCGGCGCACCCCGGTGAGCGAGGCGTCGGCCAGGACGATCGAGTACTCGATCTCGCTGTCCTCGATCCGACAGCCCTCGCCCACCGCCGTGAACGGTCCCACGTACGCGTCCGTGATCACCGTGTCGGCACCGACGATCGCGGGACCGACGATCCGTGAGCGGCGTACGCGGGCCCCGGCCTCGATCCGTACCCTGCCGATGATCTCGCTCTCCTCGTCCACCGTGCCGTCCATCGCCGTCTCCACGTACTCCAGCACGGAGCGGTTGACCTCCAGCATGTCGGTGACGTTTCCGGTGTCCTTCCAGTAGCCGGAGATGATGGTGGAGCGCACGTCGCCCCGCCGGTCGATCATCCGCTGCAGGGCGTCGGTGATCTCGAGTTCGCCGCGTCGGGAGGGCGTGACGGCGCGCACCGCCTCGTGGATGGCCGGGGTGAACAGGAACACTCCGACCAGGGCCAGATCGCTCTTGGGCCGCGGCGGCTTCTCCTCCAGGGCCACCACCCGACCCTCGGTGTCGAGTTCCGCGACACCGAACGACGACGGGTTGGGGACCTTGGTGAGCAGGATCCGCGCCTCGGGGCGCTCGGCACGGAACTCCTCGACGAGGGACGCGATGCCACCGACGATGAAGTTGTCGCCCAGGTACATCACGAAGTCGTCGTCTCCCAGGAACTCCCGGGCGACGATCACCGCGTGCGCCAGGCCCAGTGGGGCGTGCTGCCGGATGTAGGTGACCTTGAGGCCGAACCGGGAGCCGTCGCCGACCGCCTCACGGATCTCCTCGCCGGTCTCCCCCACCACGATCCCCACGTCGATGATGCCGGCCTCGGCGATCGCCTCCAGCCCGTAGAAGAGGACCGGTTTGTTCGCCACCGGCACCAGTTGCTTGGCCGAGGTGTGCGTGATCGGCCGCAGCCGGGTACCGGCTCCGCCGGACAGTACGAGTGCCTTCATCGTGGCCATGCGTCAGCCCTGCCAGGAGTGGGGAGCGCGGAAGCCGTGCGGGCGCCAGACGGTGGTGCCCGGAGCACGGGGTGCTCCGGCGGTGGCCCGTGCGCGGGTCAGGAACAGGACCGTGAGAGCGGCCAGGTCCTCGGGGGTGGCCACGCCCTTCTCGATCCGTAGGCCGAGGGTGCTCATGGGAGTCTCCGTCACTGAGGGGGGTTGCCGTGTTTGCGGGACGGCAGGTCGGCGTGTTTGGTGTGCAGCATGGCGAGGGAGCGGATGAGGACCTCGCGGGTCTCGGCGGGGTCGATGACGTCGTCGACCAGGCCGCGCTCGGCCGCGTAGTAGGGGTGCATCAGCTCCGCCTTGTACTCCTTGACCATCCGGGCACGCATCGCCTCCGGATCGGCCGCCTCGGCGATCCGGCGTCGGAAGATGACGTTGGCGGCGCCCTCGGCGCCCATCACGGCGATCTCGTTGGTGGGCCACGCGTAGGTGAGGTCCGCGCCGATGGACCGGCTGTCCATGACGATGTACGCGCCGCCGTAGGCCTTGCGCAGGATCAGTGAGATCCGCGGCACGGTCGCGTTGCAGTAGGCGTAGAGCAGCTTCGCGCCGTGCCGGATGATGCCGCCGTGCTCCTGGTCCACGCCCGGGAGGAATCCGGGCACATCCAACAGCGTCACGATCGGAATACTGAACGCATCGCACAACTGGACGAAACGAGCGGCCTTCTCACTGGCTTCGATGTCCAGCACCCCGGCCAGGCTCTGCGGCTGGTTGGCGACGATGCCCACCACCTGGCCGTCGAGCCGGGCCAGGGCGCAGATGATGTTGCGGGCCCAGCGCTCGTGGATCTCCAGGCAGTGGCCGTCGTCGACGAGCTCCTCGATGACCTTGGCCATGTCGTACGGACGGTTGCCGTCCGCCGGGACCAGGTCGAGGAGCGTCTCGTTGCGCCGGTCGGCCAGATCGGTGGGCTCCACCCGCATCGGGGTCTCGCGGTTGTTCTGCGGGAGCATCGACAGGAGGTAGCGGACCTCCGCGATGCACGTCTCCTCGTCGTCGTACGCGAAGTGCGCCACCCCGGAGGTCTCGGCGTGCACGTCGGCGCCGCCCAGGCCGTTCTGGGTGATCTCCTCGCCGGTGACCGCCTTGACGACGTCCGGGCCCGTGATGAACATCTGCGAGGTCTCGCGGACCATGAACACGAAGTCCGTCAGGGCCGGGCTGTAGGCCGCACCGCCCGCGCACGGGCCGAGCATCACGGAGATCTGCGGGATGACACCCGAGGCGCGGGTGTTGCGCTGGAAGATGCCGCCATAGCCGGCGAGGGCCGAGACACCCTCCTGGATTCGGGCGCCCGCGCCGTCGTTGAGGGACACCAGCGGCGCACCGGCCGCGATGGCCATGTCCATGATCTTGTGGATCTTCGTGGCGTGGGCCTCGCCCAGCGCGCCGCCGAAGATCCGGAAGTCGTGCGCGTACACGAAGACCGTACGGCCCTCCACCGTGCCCCAGCCGGTGATCACACCGTCCGTGTACGGCTTCCTCGCCTCCAGGCCGAACCCGGTCGCCCGGTGGCGGCGCAGCTGCTCCACCTCCTGGAAACTGCCCTCGTCCAGGAGGAGTTCGATGCGTTCGCGAGCGGTCAGCTTGCCCTTGGCGTGCTGCGCCGCGGTCGCCGTCTCGCTGGGTCCGCGAAGCGCTTCCGCGCGGATCGCATGGAGCTCGGCCGCCCGTCCACGGGTCTCGTCCGCCATGGTCAAGTGCTCCTCGTCGCCGGGACAAACGGGCCGTACCGCCACACACCGGGGATCAGCGGCGCAGCGCGACACGAGGACCCGTCACCCGCTCCGGCGGCACCAGCCCGCTGAGCCGCTCGACGAGTTCCGCGGACGGACGGATGCCCGCCGCGCTCAGGTTGGCCGCCAGGTGGTCACCGCTGCGGGTCCCGGGGATGGGGACGACGTCGTCGCCCTGGGCGAGCAGCCAGGCCAGGGCGAGCCTGGATGCGCTGAGTCCGGTGTCGGCGACCGCCACGTCCAGTTCCGCGGCCAGCTCCGCGTTGCACCGGAAGCTCTCGCCCTGGAAGCGCGGATGGTTGAGCCGGATGTCGCCCGGCCGGAGCTGACCGGGCTCGGCCAGCGTGCGGGTGAGGAAACCCTTGCCGAGCGGGGTGTGCGCGACGAAGCCGATGCCCAGTTCACGGGTGGTCGGCAGGATCTCCTCCTCCACGTGCCGCTCCCACAGCGAGAACTCGCTCTGCAACGCGGTCACGGGATGGGTGGCGTGTCCTCTGCGGATCTCGTCCGCGGACGCCTCGGACAGGCCTATGTGCCGGATCTTGCCCTCTGCCACCAGCCCGGCGAGGGCGCCCACGCTGTCCTCCACCGGCACCTTCGGGTCGACACGGCCCAGGTAGTAGAGGTCGATGTGATCGACGCCGAGCCGGCGCAGCGAGGCCTCGCACGCCGTGCGGAGGTACTCCGGGCGGCCGTCGAGGACCTTCGGCGGTCCGCCGGGGCTCTCCGCGCGCAGTCCGCCGCGCGTCGCGAGGGCGACCCGGTCCCGGTGGCCCGCGATCGCCCGGCCGACCAGTTCCTCGTTCCTGCCGTCGCCGTAGAAGTCGGCGGTGTCGATGAAGGTCAGTCCCAGCCGCAGCCCCTGCTGGATGAGCGCGGCGCACTCGGCGTCGTCGGCCGGTCCGTAGGCGCCCGTCATGGCCAGGCAGCCGAGGCCGACCGCCGAGACCTCGAGTCCGCCGGTGCCGAGTTTTCGGTAGTCCATCGCATGCTCCATCCGGATCCGACTGATGGCACCGAGCGTCCGCGTGTCTGCTCGACGCAAGGTCCAGTACCGCTCGGTGTCCGGGTGAGCGCGTGGTCCGACATGCCGGCCGGCGAGCTCCTGGCTGTGTGCGGGGGACCATGGACCGTGGCTCGACCCTCCGTCGAGCCGGTCGGACTTGGATGACCGGCATGAAGATCCTGGTCATAGCGGGTTGCTCCGAGGGCTTCGTCATGCCCCTCGTACCTCTGTCATGGGCGCTGCGCGCCGCCGGCCACGACGTGCTGGTGGCCGCCTCCGAGAACATGGGACCGACCGTGACCGGCGCGGGACTTCCCTTTGCGCCCACCTGCCCGGCCGTGGAGATGCCGGAGGTGCTCTCCTTCGACCGGGACGGCAACCGGACGACGATGCCGCGCGAGGAGGAGCCGCTGCTGCGGCACATCGGCCGGGGCTACGGCCGTCTGGTGCTGCGGATGCGGGAGAACGCGCTGGCGCTCGCCGACCGGTGGAAGCCGGACCTGGTCCTCACCGAGACGTACAGCCTCACCGGGCCGATGGTGGCCGCCGAGCGCGGCATTCCATGGATCGAGCAGGGCATCAGGCTCGCCTCGCCCGAGCTGATCAGAAGCGCCGGTGTCGAGGAGCTGGCCCCGGAGCTCGACGCGCTCGGTCTCACCGAATTCCCCGCTCCCCTGCTGTCGCTCGACGTCTGCCCGCCGAGCATGCGGCCCCGGCAGCGGCCGGGTACGACGAAGATGCGGTACGTGCCCTACAACGGCCGTACCGATCAGGTGCCGTCCTGGGTCTTCGAGGAGCGCAAGCGGCCGCGGCTGTGTCTGACGTTCGGTACCCGGGTGCCGCTGCCCAACAAGAACACGATCCCCGGCGGTCTCACCCTGCTGCAGGCACTGAGCCATGAACTGCCGAAGCTCGGCTTCGAGGTCGTGGTCGCGGTCTCCGACCGACTGGCCGCCACCCTGGACCCGCTGCCGGAAGGGGTGCTAGCCGCCGGCCAGTTCCCGCTGTCGGCGATCCTGCCCGCCTGTGACGTCGTGGTCCACCACGGCGGGCACGGCACCACCCTGACCTGCCTCGCCGAGGGCGTACCGCAGGTGAGCGTGCCGGTCATCGCCGAGGTGTGGGACTCGGCCAGGCTGGTGCACGCGGTCGGCGCCGGGATCCAGGTGCCCTGGACGGAGGCCTCGGTGGAGACGGTGACCGCGGCCTGCTCGACCATCCGCGACGACTCCTCGTACGCCAGGACCGCTCGCGGTCTGAAGGACGAGATGGCCGCGCTAGCCAGCCCGGCCGACGTCGTCCGGCTGATCGAGCGGGGATGACGCGGCCGCGCGGGCGCTGATCCGGTCGAGGAGTTCGGCCTGCCGCAGGATCGCGGCGGCGTACGGCTCGAAGTCCTCCCCGTCGATGACCGCCCGCGCGAACGCCCCTGCCACGTTGGTGAACTGACGGTCCGTCGGGAGAGTCAGCCGTTCGTCGTCGCCGCGCCGTTCGAGGCGGACCACGGGCACGTGGTCGTCGGGTGTGCTGTAGGCCCGGTGCAGGGAGACGCGGCCCTCGCTCCCCCAGAGCGCGTAGTGGTTGCGGTAGGCGTGATCCGTCCCGTAGCCGAGCTGGGCCGTGACGCCGCTCGGGGAGCTCAAGAGCGCCGTCCCGTGCGTCCGGCTCTCCTGGGCGCCCAGGACGGCGAGTTCGTCTCCCAGGAACAGCCGCGCGGCCCGTACGGGGTAGGTGCTCACCTCGGGAAGTGTGCCGACCGATCCGCCGGACGGGAGCCGAGGCACACCGAACTCGGCGGTGAACACCCGTGGTTCGCCGATGGCTCCGGAGGCGACCAGTCGCCGGACCGCCGCGTGCTGCCCGTGATGGAGGAACATGAAGCTCTCCATCAGCAGCAGCCGGCGCTCCCGCGCGACCCGCACGGCGGCCAGGGCCCGCGCCGCGTCGGGGGCGAACGGCTTCTCGCACAGCACGTGTTTGCCCGCCTCCAGTGCCCGTACGGACCACTCGACGTGCAGGTGGGGCGGCAAGGGCAGATAGACCGCGTCGATGTCGTCCCGGGCCAGCAGCGCCTCGTAGCCGGTGACGGCCGCACAGCCGAACTCCGCGGCGAGCCGCTCCGCCCGGCCGGCGTCGCGGCCGGCGACGGCGGTCAGTCGCACGAGCGGCTGGTGCGCCAGCGAGGGAAGCATGCGACGTCTGGCGATGTCGGCGCAGCCGAGGACCCCGATCCGCAGGGGCCGGGCCGACGGTCCGGTCACCAGGTGGTGTGCAGGGCCGCGAGCAGGCTGCGGGCCTCGATGTTCAGGTAGTTGCTGTGCCGCAGCAGTTCCGTCAGCTGCCGTACGGTCATCCACCGGTACTCCTCCGGTACGTCGAGCGGGAAGTCCTCGCCGGCGTCGATGATCTGGTGGCGGGTCTCGGCGTGGTGGAAGCGGCCGCCCTCCTCCGACTGCACGACGTCGTAGGCGACCCGCCGTGGGTCGGCGTCGCACACGAGGTCCAGGAAGCGCGGCCGCGCCGTGTCCGGCAGGCCCGCGAGGTTGCCGGGCGCGCACTGCACGGTCGGGGCGAGTTCCACCGCCTCGCGGTATCCGGCCGACAGCCTGGCGTGCATGAGCACATGGAGGACACCTTTGACGGGACGCACCACGAAGGCGGACCGGCCCCGGCCCACCGGGGCGAACATCGGCTGGGTCCAGTGGGACACCTCGCGGTTGGCCGCGGTCACGTCCACGGCGACGACCTCGAAGTACCTGCCCTCGTCATGGGCGATCCGGTCCGCGGACCGGTGCCAGCGGCCGACCGAGCCCAGGGGAGTGTGACGACGTACGAACAGCTGTCTGGCCCTGGTTTCGGTGAGCCAGCCGAGGATCTCGTCCAGCCCGTGGAGCGACCGTTGTGCGCGTGTCAGCGAACGCACCAGTGCCCGGCGGTACCCGGAATCGTCCTCGGCCTCCGTGGGACGGCCGTCGGCGGAGGGCTCGAAGGGGATGCAGGACAGGACGGTACGGGTGTCCATGTTCACCGTGTTGTCCTGCCGGAGGAGGCCGTGCAGTTGGCCGACGGTCACCCAGCGGAAGTTCTCCAGGACCGGGACGTCCTCGGTCACCTCGACCACCACGTTTCGGTTCCCCTTGCACAGGAACCACGAGCCCTGCTCGGACTGGATGGAGTCGGCCAGTACCCGGCCGCGCCGCGGGCCGGTGAAGTACTCCAGGTACGGGGTGTGCCGCCCGCCGTGCACCCGTGTGTAGTTGCTGCGGGTGGCCTGCACGGTCGGCGAGAGCTGGACGGTGTTGACGTTGCCCGGTTCCATCTTCGCCTGGAGGAGACAGTGCGGCACCCCGTCGAAGGTCTTCACGACGATGCCGAGCAGGCCGATCTCGGGCTGGTTGATGATGGGCTGTGCCCAGGAGCCGTGCACCGGATGGTCGGTCGTCACCCGCAGGCCCTCCACCCGGAAGAACCGGCCGCTCTCGTGGGCCAGGTCCCCTCCGTCCTCCTCGAAGTGCCAGCCGGTCAGGTCGCCGAACTCGATCCGGCGGACCCGGAAGTCATGGGCGTTCCGCTGTGCGCGGAGCCAGGCCGCCAGGTCCCGGTCCGTGTCCGTGTCCGTGTCCGTGTCCGGGGCCCAGGTGCGGGCCCGGGCCGGGACGGCGAAACCCCTCGCGACGGTCATCCGACGACTGCGGCGGGGACGGGCGCCGGGGCGGGCCAGGACGGCACGTCCAGGATCTCCAGCACCACGCAGACCGTCGCGAACCCGGCCGACGCGCCGCACAGCATCACATGGTCGCCGGGGGTCAGGTCCCCGTTGAGGAGCAGGTGTTCCAGTGCCACGGCCTGGTCGCTGCAGCCGAGGTGCCCCACCGTCCGGCCGAACTCCCAGGACGACCGCTCCATCGGCAGACCGACCTGGGAGAGGAAGAACTCGACGATGAATCCGGCCATGTTGTGGTAGACGACCCGCGAGATGTCCGCGGTCTTGATACCGGCCTCGGCGATCGACCGCTCGGCGAGTTCGGTGTTGAGCGCGGCCATCAGATGGGCCGCCTCCCGCTCCTCCATGTGCCGGGTGACCGAGGCATGCCGGGCGCGCAGGTCGACGAGGCCGCGCGGGGCCGGCGGATGCAGGGGCTCGTCACCGCGGTTCATCTGCTCCAACCGCGGCACGGTCCCCGAGTTGACGGCACGGATCCTGGCGAAACCACCCGCCGTGCCGAGGACCATCGCGCTGCCCGCGTCGCCGGGCAGGTACACGTCGGACGGCCAGCGCTCCAGCCAGGGCCCCATGTGATCGGCCGCGGTCAGCAGGACCGAGGTATGGCCCTGGGCACCCGTCAGTTGGCCGACGGCCAGTTCCATCGCGCTGAGCATGCCCGAGCAGCCGGTGCGCAGTTCGATCACACCTGCCTTGCCGCCGCCGAGCTCACGCAGCGTGTAGCCGGGCAGTGACCAGCCGTCGGGGCCCGGCTGGAAGACGCTGGAGTGGATCAGGGAGTCCAGTTCCGCCGAACCGAGTCCGGCCCGTTCCAGCGCGGTCGCCGCGGCTGCCGTCGCCATGTGCGCCGGGGAGGTGTCCCCTGCGACCAACGTGCCGGTCAGCCCCATGAGTTTCAGGTCGTCCGCCTCGTACAGGCCCTCGTCGACGGCCTGTTGGGTGCTCGCTCGCGGCGGCAGATAGCTGCCGACAGAGCGCACGTACACCTCGCTCTTGATCTCCACCGTCGACTCCCGTCTCGTCCGTGTCAGCCGTCTCGTACCGGATCGGTGGAGCGAGCCTCGCGCGGCGGACTCGAAGCCGCTTCGACTCCCCATCCACCCTCCGCCGTCGCGCCTCCGGCTCCCTTCAGCGGCGCTCCAAAACAGCTCAACCGGAGTGGGCCAGGCTGCGCGACGACAGGTGTCCGGCGATGAAAGGAACGGCCATGGTGACCGACGTCACGGCGATCACCCGGTTGAACACCGGCTACGCGGAGTCGAGGGTTCTGCACAGTGCGGTGGAGGTCGGGGTCTTCCAGTTGCTCGCCGGGGGGCCGCTGAGCACCGCGGAGATCTGTGCGCGGCGCGAGCTCCACCCCCGGCTGGTGGAGGACTTCCTGGGTGCGCTCGTCGCGCTCGGGCTGCTCGTCCGAGAGGGCCCCGGGTACGCCAACAGCGCCGTGGCCCAGGAGGTGCTCGTGCCCGGGGGCCCGCTGTTCCTCGGCGGGCGGGTGAAGGCCGCGGCCCAGCGGCACTACCACACCTGGGGCCGGCTCACGGAGGCGCTGCGCGACGGCCGGCCCAAGGCGAAGCTGGGGCTCGACGCCATGGAGCGGCTCTACTCCGACCCGGTGGCGGCGCGCGCGTTCTTCAGCCACATGGACGCCAACAACGCCGTCGTGGCACCGCAGTTGGCCGCGCGGGTCGACTGGTCGCCGTACCGCTCGTTCGTCGACGCGGGTGGGGCGCGCGGCAATGTGGCGGCGGAACTGGTCCTGGCCCACCCCCACTTGGGCGGTCACGTCATGGACCTGGCCCAGGCGGAGCCGCTGTTCGACGAGTTGATGGCCGAGCGAGGCACGACGGACGGGGTGACGTTCCACCCCGGGGACTTCTTCACCGACGAGCTGCCCTCGGCGGACGTCATCCTCTTCGGGCACGTGCTGCACGACTGGTCGGCCGAGCAGTGCCAGGAGTTGGTGAACCGGGCGTTCCGCGCGCTCCCCTCCGGCGGCGCCCTCGTCGTCTACGACCAGATGCTCGACGAGGAGGCCCCGGACCTGCGCAGCCTGATCGGCAGTCTGAACGTGGCGCTGCTGAGCGAGGGCGGCTCGGAGTACACGGTGGCCGAGTTCCGCGCGTGGGCGGAGAAGGCCGGCTTCCGCTTCGACCGCGCGGAGCGCCTGGCGCGCGGCAACGACACGATCGCGATCGCGCACAAGGACTAGAGGGACCGGACGGACCGGGTCGTCCACGGCACGGCTGCGGGGCACGGTTCCCGGAGACTCACAAGGACTCGAGGTCCGGTGGTCTTCCGGGACCGTGCCCCGCAGCCGTGCCGTGGGCGGTTGCCGGGGGCCGGTACCAGGTGCGGTACCAGGGGTGTCGGTAGCGGGGTCAGTACCAGGTGAGGAGGACGGCCCCCGCGGTCATGCCTCCGCCCACCGCGGCGAAGACGATCCGTTCACCGCGCTCCAGCGGGCGCTCGCGATGGGCGTGGCACAGGGTCAGCGGGAGGGCCGCCGCGCCGGTGTTGCCGAAGTACGGCGCGCTGAGCGGTACACGGTCCATGTCGACGCCCAACTGCCCGGCAACCGCCTCGACCAGTCGGCTGTTGCCCTGGTGGACGATGAAGCGGTCGATGTCGTCGGCGGTGTACCCGCGCTCGCCGAGCACGTCGTCGATGGCCTTCGGGATGCTGTGCAGGGCGTAGTCACGCACCGGCCGGCCCTGCATCCGGAAGTAGTGGCGGCCCGCCGCCCGCGCGGCGTCGTCGGCGGGCTCCCGCGTGCCGCCCGCCACGACCTCGACGAGTTCCTGGCTGTCGCCGTCGGCGATCAGGCTGGTCGCATGGATGCCGTAGCCGTCCGGCACCTGGCCGAGCAGGACGGCTCCGGCCCCGTCGCCGAAGAGGGCGACGGTCCTGCGGTCGGACCGGTCCATGATCGTCGAGTACATGTCCACGCCGACGACGAGCGCCGTACCGCTGCCCGCGTCGCGCGCGAGCATCGCGTCGGCGACGCTGAGCGCGTAGACGAAGCCCGCGCAGACGGCGTTGACGTCGAAGGCCGGTGTGGTGGTCCGTACACGCAGCAGGTTGTGCATGCGCACGGCGGTGGAGGGCTGCGGCTGGTCCGGGGTGGAGGTGGCCAGAACGGTGAGCCCCACCTCGTCGAGGGTGCGGGGCGAGACCGCGAACAGGTTCTGGACCGCCTGGGCCGCGAGCTCCGAGGTGGTCACTCCGGGCGCGGCGTACCGCCGGTTGTGGATGCCCGTACGCTCGGCTATCCACTCTTCGGTGGCTCCGGTCCACGTGGTGATCTGCGCGTTGTCGATGACATGCGGCGGGGTGAAGGCGCCGAGACCGACGATTCCGGTGGGCAAGGCTGACTCCCTGACGGTGGTGGCGAAGAGCGAAGGGCTCCGGTCCCTGAGGCCCGGGCGTGGGCGGCCGTCGGCGCGGCCGGGAACGGTCCGCGGCGAGCCGGAGGAGAGCGCACGCCGGGAGGGCGGAGCACCCGGAGCGAGGAGGAGAGCCGGGCTCCGGGGTCGGCCGCGATGCGGGGACCGCGGACGCCGGTCGCCCTTCTCTCCGTCACGCCACGGGACTGACCAGTCCGTTGATACCGGTACGGGCTCGAGGGCGGCGTGAGCTCCGATGGAGCGACGCCGGGCCCGGGCCCCATCGCGGGCCCACGCTCGCGGGTCCGCGGGTCACCGGGTCACGGTTCACCGGTCCACGCGCCTACGCGGCCGCGGGTCCGCGGGCTCGGCCCGCAACGGTGGTCGGTCCGGTGGCCCGGCCGCTCCGGCCCCGCCCCGCCCGTGTCACCGCAGGGTCTTCTCCAGCAGGCCGAAGGCGCGTTCGGCCTCGGCCGCGCACTGGGGGTGGACGGCGGTGGGGGTGTCGCCGGCCAGCATGCGTTGCACGTTGCGGACGATCAGGGTGCGCTGCACCGAGATGATCTGGCTGGCCAGGGCGCTCGGCACGATGGTGTGCGCGGGCTCGCCGAGGGCCTCGGCGAGCGCCTCGGCGAGGACCGCCTCGCTGTCCGTCCACTGCTCCAACAGACGCAGCTTCAGGCTGGGTGTGGACATCACCATGCCCTGGTAGGCCAGGAACTCGTCGTAGTCGGCGAGGCCGGTGATGGGATCGCGCGTCTCGAGACCGGCGAGGAAGTGCCGGCGCAGGGCGGCCACGGGCGACTCCCCCGGCTGCCGGGTCCGGACGACCCGGGCGGGCTCGCCCTTGTGGTCGCGGATCGGGAAGAGGACGAGGTCCTCCTTGGCCGGGAAGTAGTTGAAGACGGTCTTCTTGGACACCTCGGCGGCGACCGCGACATCGGCGACCGAAACCTGGTCGAAGCCGCTCTCCAGGAACAGCGCGAGCGCCGTGCTCGCGATGTGCTCCGCCGTCCTGAGCTTCTTGCGCTCCCGAAGTCCCAGCTGATCCGTCATGACCGGATCCTAACAAGTGTTTTCATCCAGGGCACAGTTACGACGGCGGTAAAACTTGTCTCGGTGTAAAAATACCCCTAGCGTAAGCTTCATGACTGACACCACGAAGGGCATGTACGCACCCGTGTACGACGGCCCGGTCCTGCTCATGTCCACGGCCAAGGTCAAGATGGTGGCCGCCTCGTGCATCACCGTCCTGCTGCTGGCCATCCTCGACATCAACATCGTTTCCGCCGTCGCGTGGAAGATGGTGAACGACCTCGACCCGGTGCACGGGATCAGCAAGCTCCCCTGGCTGACCTCGTGCTACGCCCTGGCGGACTGCATCGTCGTACCGCTGTACGGCAAGCTCGCCGACGAGTACGGGACCAAGCCGCTGATGGTCTTCGGACTCGGCGTCTTCACTCTCGGCTCACTGCTCTGCGGGCTGGCCCAGAACATGACCGAGCTGATCATCTTCCGTACCGTCCAGGGGCTGGGCGCCGGCGGACTCACCGCGATCACACTCGTGGTCACCGGCATCCTCTTCGGTGATCAGGAGGAGGACGCGGAGGGACCCATCAAACCGTCCAACGCGGTCGGCATCGGCGCCTCGGTGATGTTCGGCCTCGGCCTGGCCCTCGGCCCGACGCTCGGCGGCCTCATCTCCGACAGCCTGAACTGGCGCTGGGTCTTCCTGCTCAACCTGCCCATCCTGGTCGCGGCCTTCCTCGTCATCGTCTTCGCGCTGAAGATGCCGACCAACCCCGTCCGGCGGAAGGTCGACTTCCTGGGCGCCGCCCTGCTCGGCGGCTTCGGAGCCTGCGCGCTGCTCGTGGCGGAGTGGGGCGGCGCCAGGTACGCCTGGGGGTCCGGCACGATCGTCTCGCTGGCCGTCGGCGCGGGACTGCTGGTGGTGGCCTTCGTGTGGCGTCAGGTCACCGCTCCCGAACCGCTGGTGTCGCTGGCACTGATGCGCAACTCGGTCTTCCGGGCCATGGTGCCGATGTCGCTCATCGCGGGTGTCGGCGTGGCGGGCGGCCTGCTGTACGTCAGCGGCTATCTGCAGGTCGGGCGCGGACTGAGCACCGGCCGCTCCGGTCTGCTGATCGTGTGCATGGCGGTCGGCATCCTGGCCTCGATCCCGGTGGCCAAGGGCATCGTCACGCTGTTCGGCAAGTTCAAGTACCTGCTCGTCGCCGCCGGTGTGTTCCAGGCCGTCGTACTCGTCCTGTTCGGCCGGCTCGGTCCCGACACCAGCTACTGGCTGATCGGCGCGGGCTGCTTCGTCCTCGGCATCGGCATGGGGCAGTCCCTCGGCCTGGGGCTGCAGTACATGCAGAGCTCGGTGGACAAGGAGGACCTGGGTGTCGCCACCAGCTCACTGCGCTTCTGCCAGCAGCTCGGTGCCACGGCCGGTTTCGCCCTCTACAGCACGATCGTGGCGCGCTACCTCGACGCCCACCTCGGCAGTGCGGCGGGCGCTGCGAACGTGAACGGCAACCTGGACACCAGCGCGCTGTCGACGCTGCCCGCGGATCAGTACCGCGCGGCCGTCGGCGTGTTCATCGACGCCACCAACGTGGTGTTCGTCGTCGCGGGTGTGGTCTCCCTGGCGGCCGGTCTGGTGGCGCTCGTCATCCGTGAACAGCGCTACCGGAAGAGCGCCGGGGATTCCTCCCCGGCCCCCGTACCGGCTCCGGCCGCGCAGGAACCGTCCCTCGCCGCCGACCCCAGGGTCAGCTGAGGAGCACCGCGCGGGCCTCGGCGAGCGGTTCGCACTGCGCCCGCCAGTCGGCCCCGAACGGGATCAGCACCAACTGCTCGACCCCGGCGTCGAGATAGCGGGCGAGCCGCCCGGCGAGTTCGGACGGCTCGCCCGCCACCGCCGTCTCGGCGGCCCGCTCGGGATCCAGGCCGAGTCGTGCGCCCAGAAATCCGGCGAGAGCGTCGACGGAGCCCCCGGCGGCCACGATCACGACGCAACCGGTCCGGGGCACGGGCCGCTCGTACCGCTCCGCGTACTCCTTGAGCCGTCCGGCGGCGGCGGCCACCTCCCGAGGCGGGGTCGCCGCGGCCAGCCAGCCGTCGCCGTGCCGGGCGGCCCGCCGCAACGCGGCCTCGGAGCCACCGCCGATCCAGACGGGTGGCATCTGAACCGCGGGGCCGAGCCGGGGCTCTCCCCGGCCGGCCAGCAGCTCCGGGAGCGCGGCCAGCGCCCGGTCGGTCCTGGTCCCCCGTTCCGCCATCGGTACTCCGGCCGCCGCCCACTCCAACGGCGCGTCACCGCCCACGCCGACGCCGAGGACCAGCCGGCCCCCGGACAGGTACTGCAGCGAACCGATCTGTTTGGCGGCCCATGCCTGCGGGCGCAGCGCGAGTTGCAGCACGCCGAAGCCGAGCCGTACCCGGCCGGTCACCGCGGCCGCGGCGGCCAGTGCGACGGTGCTCTCCAGGATGGGTCTGCCGTCGGTCAGGTGGTCGCCCACCCACACCGAGTCGAATCCAGCCCGCTCGGCCGCGCGGGCGGCCTCGGCCACGTCCGGGATGTCCTCTCCCGCGGTCGGCAACGACACACCTATGTCCAGTCTCATGTGCTCAGCCTGAGCAGCCGCCCTTGAGCCGGAGTCCAGTCGACGTTGAACCCGTCCCCGCACGCTGGCGGCCCCGGCGGCCAGAGTCCGAGAGTCTGCCGGGATCGGAGGACGGGCCCCAGCGGCGAGGAGGACGACGTGGACACGGACGTGGTGGTGGCGGGCGCCGGACCGGTCGGGCTGATGCTCGCCTGCGAGCTGCGGTTGCAGGGCGTCGACGCCGTGGTGGTCGAGCGGCTGCCCGGACCGGCGGACGACAACCGGGCCCAGGCGCTGCACGGCCGCACGATCCCCGTACTGGACCGCCGGGGGCTGCTGCCGCGGTTCCGGGAGGCCGAGCGGGAACTCAACGGCGGGGGAAGCGACAGCCATCGCAAACGGCCGCTGCCCAAGGGGCACTTCGCGGGGATCACCGGGCTGCGGCCCACCGTCCCCGACCCGGATCCCGAGATACCGCCCGTCGTCTTCGTGCCCCAGTACGTCACCACGCGCCTGCTCGGCGAGCGCGCCGCCGAACTGGGCGTCACCGTGCACCGGGGCAGTGAGATCACCGGCGTGGACCAGGACGCCGACGGGGTGACCGTACGGACCGACGGCGGCCCGGCGCCCGCACTGCTGCGGGCCCGCTACCTGGTCGGCTGCGACGGAGCGCGGAGCCTGGTGCGCCGACAGGCATCGATCGCCTTCACGGGCACCGGCGCCACGCTGTCCACCCTCGCCGCCGAGGTGCGTCTCGACGACCTGACGGACGTGCCGACCGGCTGGCATCGCACCCGGCACGGCTGCACGGTGATCTCCCCGCACCCCGAGGGCGGGCACAGCCGGGTCGTCGTCATCGACTTCGGCGGCCCGGACCCCGACCGCGCGGCGCCGGTGACGCTCGGCGAACTGCGGGAACGGCTGGCCGGCGTGCTCGGGCGCAAGGTCCCGATGAGCGACCTGAGGACCGCGCAGCGCTACTCCGACGCGGCCCGGCTCGCCGACCGGTACCGCTCGGGACGGATCTTCCTGGCCGGTGACGCCGCCCATATCCACTACCCCGTCGGCGGGCAGGGCCTCAACATCGGCCTCCAGGACGCGGTGAACCTCGGCTGGAAACTCGCCGGGCAACTGCACGGCTGGGCGCCACGGGAACTGCTCGACACCTACCACTCCGAGCGCTACCCGGTGGCCGCCACGGTGCTGACGCACACCCGCGCCCAGGTCGCGCTCCTCTCCCCCGATCCCCGGATCGACCCGCTGCGCGAGCTGTTCACCGACCTGATCGGCTTCGAGCAGGTGAGCCGGTATCTCTCGGAGAAGATGTCCGCCGCCGATGTGCGCTACGACATGGGCGGGGCCGAACCGGACCCGCTCATCGGGCAGTTCGCGCCGAGCCTGCGGCTGGAGACCGGGCAGGGAACACGCCGGCTGGCCGACCTCATGCACGGCGGCCGCCCGGTCCTGCTCGACCTGACCGACCCCGCGGACCCCGACCCCGCCGAGCCCGCCGCGGCGGCCGCCCCCTGGGCCGACCGGATCGACGTCCACGCGGGCCGGTGCACCACCCACCCCGGGTACGCGGCCATGCTCGTACGCCCCGACGGGTACGTCGCCTGGGCCTGCGACCCCGAGGACGCGCCGGACTGGGTCGCCAAGGACCTCAGGGACACGCTGCTGCGGTGGTTCGGCGCACCCGGCCCGCAGCAGACCCGCTGAACCAGGAACCCACCGAACAGCATCCCGAAAGGAAGCGACATGGCTGACGCCCCCTGGGCATCCAGGCTGATGGACATGGCCGAGCTGACCACCCCGATGGCGATCCGGGTGGCCGCCACCCTGCGCGTCGCCGACCACATCCTGGCCGGCACCACTCAGGTGGACGCGATCGCGGAGCTGGCCGAGGTGGATCCCGGCGGACTGATCCGGGTGCTCAGGCACCTGGCGGCGGTCGACGTGCTCCGCGCGACGGGCTCCGGCCACTTCGAACTCACCGATCTGGGCAAGGAGTTGTGCGAACAGGGACCCGGCGACCCGCGCAGTTGGCTGGACATCACCACCGCGTCCAGCCGCGCCGACCTGGCCCTGGTCGGTCTGCTCGACGCGGTCCGGATCGGGAAGCCGGTCAGCACCCAGGACTGGGGCGACCTGGACTCCGACGTGGAGCTGTCGGACTCGTTCGACGACCAGATGGCCGTCGGCGCCGCGGCCAAGGCCCCCGCTCTCATCGAGGGGTACGACTGGAGCACCGTCGAGCACGTGGTGGACGTCGGCGGCGGCAACGGCACCCTGCTCGCCGAACTGCTCAAGGCACGGCCGCACCTGCGCGGCACCGTCGTCGACCGGCCGAACCCGGTCGAGGGCGCCAAGCGCAGACTGGCGGCCGAGGGGCTGACGGAGCGGACCGCGACCTCCGCGCAGAGCTTCTTCGACCCGCTGCCGAGCGGCGGCACGGTGTACCTGCTGTCGGGCGTGCTCCACGACTGGCCCGACGCGGACGCCGCCCGCATCCTGGCCCGCTGCGCGGACGCCGCGGGCTCCTCGGGCCGCGTACTGGTGATGGAGTCCCTGGTCGAACCGGACGACATCCGCCCCTCGACCACCGGGATGGACCTGATGCTGCTCGTCGTCACGGGCGGCCGGGCCCGCTCGGCCGAGGACCTCACGGAGCTGGCCGGCACGGCCGGGCTTGCCCTGAAGGCGTCCTCAGCGCTACAACCGCCGCACTCGCTCCTGGAGTTCACCGCCCGCTGAACCGCCTCCGCACCGCACGGCGTGCCGGTCCGGGCTCCCCTCCCGGACCGGCGCGCGCCGCTGTACCGAACCTCGCGTCACCGCGACGGAAAGGGAGTACCGACATGCCGACGCAAGACACCGCCCCGGTACGGGTGGGCCGCACCATCGAGCCGACCGACCCGGTGCTGACGTACCGGGGAGCCGTGTCCCTCCAGCAGCGGGACGGCTGGCTGGCACCCTGGCGGGCGCCCCACGAGGAGGCGTACCTCTACTTTCCACGCGGCAAGGTGGGCCGGCTCGCGCACACCTCCGGCATCCGGGTGTGCCTGCGCACCGACAGCCCGTGGATCTCCTGCCGGTACGAGGCCGTCGGTGCGAAGGTCGTCCCGGGCGAGCCGACGCCGCCGGACGAGCCGGCGCTCCTCGACGTGCTCTGTGACGACGTGCTGGTCCGCACGGTCGGGCTGGAGGTCGACACCGACGCCACCCTGCACATCGAGGATCTGCCGGCCGGCGAGAAGCTGGTCGAGCTGTGGCTGCCCACGCTGCACCAGTTCCGGATCAGGGAGCTGCGGGTGGCGCAGGGCGCCTCGCTCGCCCCCGACACCACCCGGCGGCCGCGCTGGATCCACTACGGCGACTCGATCGACCACGGCCGGGGAGCCGCCTCGCCGAGCCGTACCTGGCTGGCGCTGGCCGCGCGTGCCGAGGGACTCGATCTGCAGTCGATGTCGTTCGCGGGGGACGGAAGCCATCTGCAGCCGATGTTCGCCCGGCTCGCCCGGGATCTGCCGGCAGATCTCATCTCGCTGCGGGTCGGCATGTCGCACTTCATGGACGGCGACGGTTTCGTGGACTTCCCGTCCAGCCTCATCGGCTTCGTACAGATCATCCGGGAGCGCCGACCCGACACCACGATCGTGCTCGGCTCGTCGGTGTACTCCCCGTTCTGGGACACCCTGCCGAACACTCCGACGGCGGCCGACTACCGCACGGAGGTCGCCAGGGTGACCGAGTTGCTGCGCCGTCACGGCGACGAGAACGTGCACTTCCTGGACGGCATGAAGGTCTGGGGCCCCGAGTACGGGCTGGACCTCTACATCGAGAAGCCGGACAGGTACCCGACGCACCCGAACGCGCCCGGCCACGAGCTCTTCGCGGCGAGTTCCCGGCGCGAGATGGCCGCCATCGGGGTGCTGCCGGTCAAGGGCTGAGGCCTCGGACGCGGGGGCGGGGGGGGGGGGGGGGCCCCCCCCCCCCCCCCCCCCGCCCCCGGGGGAGACCGGGTTTGCCGCCCCCCACCCGGGGGCCCCGCCCCCGCGGGGCCCCCGAACACGGGGGGGCCCCCGGGGACGG